>CAUGNZ010000066.1 GCA_959601045.1 uncultured Collinsella sp. | reverse complement strand
CTGCAAGGACTGTCCCCCACTGCCGGCAGAAAAGGAACGTCCCCATCTGCCGGATTAAGCGAGACTCTCCAGCACGCGACGGAGCTCCTGCTGGACGGCGTGGTCGCGATTACAACCCACCACGCGATCGGCCACCGCCTTGAGCGCGGGGCGCGCGTTTCCCATCGCACAGCCCGTACCGACAAAGCGAATGATCTCGTAGTCGTTCATCGAGTCGCCAAACGCCATGACCTCGTCGCGTTCGACGCCATAGTGCTCCATGAGCTGTGCGATGCCCGAGGCCTTCGACACACCGGGCTGCATGGCATCGATCCACGCGTTGCCCGAAGGCGCAAAAGTAAAGAGCTGACCGAGTTCACGCTGCAGTACGTAAGCGCTGTCCATAACGGCACCGTCATCGCAAAAGATACTCGCCTTGATGATATTTACGCTGGGATCGGGCAGCTCCCAAATACGCTCGGCATTGGGAAGGTCCTTATCGACCTCACGCACGAACTTGCACTCGTCATCGAGCAAGAAGGACTTGGTTCGGTCAAAAAGCGCAAGATGCAGATTGGGAAACGTCGCGACGGCTTGGGCGAGCCTTCGAATCGCCAGGTGCGAATACACCTCACGGTCTACCATCTTGCCGTCGGCGAAGACCTGGGCACCGTTAGCGGCGACAAAGTCCATCTTGTCGCGAACGGGCGCAAAGAACTCGCACAGGCGATCGTAGCGACGACCTGACGATGCGGCGAAATGCACGCCATGCTCGCGTAGCGCCAGAATCAGTTCGTAGGTCTCGGGAGGCACCTGGCCGTTTTCGTCAAGCAACGTGCCGTCCATATCGGATGCAATCAGTTTAAACATAGAAAAGCTCCCTTCGGGCTTGTTGGAATCGAACGTGTATCCGATTCCAACGTACCCAAAGGGAGCTCAAATAAGACTCCGCGGGCGTAAACGTTACAAGGACCTGGCAAATAGCTCACACATGCCAGAGGTCTCACGGTCGCGGCGTCAGGCGACACGCCAAAGAGTGTCCCCAACGACTAGTCGTTTAAGAACGTCCCCGATGACTAGTCGGCGTAGGTGAAGGTTGTAACGTCGAACATGCCCTCGGGGCGGATGCGGAGCGTCGGGATCACCGGCAGGGGCAGGAAAATGATGCCCATGATGGGGTCGAGCGGCGGCTCAATACCCATGGCGCGCGCCTTGACCATAAAGTCGTCGTGCTGCGCGGCAACGTCCTCGGCCGTACCCTCGCTCATAAGGCCACCGAGCGCCAGCGGAATGCGCGCCACGACCTCGCCGTTGCGCACCAGCACGTGGCCGCCCTGGCCCACGGCCTCAACGGCAGCCATCATATCCGCCGCATTGTCGCCCACCACGCACACGTTATGCGAATCGTGGCCGATCGTGGAGGCAATGGCACCACCGGTGATGGTGAAACCGCGCACCCAACCGCGACCGATATGCTTGCCGACCAAGCCCAGACCGGCGGGGCCGTCGCCGTCGACACCCTCGACCTGCAACGACACGCCACGGCCATGGCGCTCAATCAGCATAATGCGGCGCAAGTCCTCGTCAGTCTCGGGGCGAATCATGCCCGTGATAGCCATGCCCGGGATCACATCGATAACGGCCTCGCCCGGCTTAAAGGCATAGTCGAACACATCGAGCGAAAGCTTCGGCAGCTTAACGGAGGCACGCAGCTCATCGGCAAGGGCCGCAACCTCGGCCATCTCGGGTGCAATCTCGCCCACAAAGGTGCCGTCCTGCGCCACCAGGGCACCGGCGGCATATACGCGATGCGGAGCCGTGGCAAACGTCAGATCATTGAGCACCAGCAGGTCGGCACGCTTGCCCGGGGCAATCGCACCGCGTAGCTCGTACGGGTCGCGGCAGCCGTGATCCAGGCCAAACGCCTCGGCCGTGGAGAGGGACGCCATAGAGATGGCAACCACGGGGTCAATGCCGGCCTCGATAGCCACACGGCAGGCGTTGTCGATCATACCGGTCGAAAGCGCGTCGGAGGGAGCACGGTCGTCGGTCGCAAAGCAGCAGCGGCGGGCACGGGCGGGGTTTTCCAGCAGCATCGGCGACAAGTTGGCCAGGTCATGGCTGCACGTACCCTCGCGCAGCATCACATACATGCCGCGGGACAGCTTGTCGAGTGCCTCCTCGGGAATCGTCGACTCGTGGTCGGCGATAATGCCCGCCGCGGCATAGGCGTTGAGGTCCTTTCCGGCAACGAGCGGCGCGTGGCCGTCAACCTGCTTGGACGGCGTCTGGTTGGCAGCATCGATGCGAGCACAGGTCTCGGGGTCGCCCATAAAGACGCCCGGCAGGTTCATCATCTCACCCAGACCGAAGACATCGCCCGGATACTCGGCAAAAAACGCCTGCATATCGGCGGCGGTAATGACGGCACCGGCCTGCTCATCGGGCAGCGCGGGCACGCACGAGGGCATCATGTACTTGATGGAAATGGGCGCGCGACGGCCGTCCTCGATCATAAAGCGCAGGCCGTCCAGGCCGGAAACGTTGGCAATCTCGTGGCTGTCGGCAATGGCAGTGGTGGTGCCGCGCGTCGCCGCCATGCGCGCATACTCAGCAGGGCGGATGTTCGAAGATTCGATATGCAAGTGCCCGTCGATAAAACCGGGGGCAAGATAGCGGCCCTGGCAGTCGATGACTTCAGCCGCCTCGTAGGTGCCAGCAGCGTCATCGCGACCGTCGTAGAGCACGCCGACGATTACGCCATCCTTGACGGCAACGCTACCGGGCGCCACGCGCTGGCCATATACGTCGACAATCTGCGCATTGGTAAACAGCGTGTCGACGGGCACGCGACCCTCGGCAGCGTCGATCACAGACCTCATGACCTCAACGGACATACATACTCCTTTAACCGTAGAAAAAAGCTGCGGGGCGGACAGACCTTCACCGCAGCAAACCAATAGCCATTGTATGCCCAAAAGAAAGTCCCGCTAACACCCCTTCCGCTTAACGGCACACGCCGCTTGGCGCAATGGGGACAGGCTGCTTTGTACCAATGACAAGGAGTGTCCCAAAGTGCCGGCACAAAAGGAACGTCCCCAAGTGCCGCAAAATGATGAGAGTGGATAATCTCCCACTTTGAACCCCAAAGCAGGCCAAAAACGGAAGATTATCCACTCTCATTCTGTGGGCACTCATTTAAGTCTGTCCCCAATGAGTGCACCTAACTGCCACCTACAACAACGGAAGCGCCGATGTCTTGGCAACGACAGACACTATGACCCAATCCGAGGGCACTAAAAAG
>CAUGNZ010000065.1 GCA_959601045.1 uncultured Collinsella sp. | reverse complement strand
CCCTCGTCGGCGACCTTGTCGGCGAGCGCGGTCATCTTCTTGCCGGTCTCGTAGAGCGCCTTGCCGTCCTCGAGATAGCCCTCCTGGTCGAAATGCATGATCTCGATCTTCTCGGTTTCCTTCATTTGTCTCTCCTTTCTGGGGTTGTTTCCACATCCCCCATGCCAACGGGCATCAAAACCCGCTTACATTCCGTAACACTCAGCCGCTTTGGCCTTAAGCGCATTGACTGACTCTTCGTAGCCCTCTGCCTTGACCTCCATTTGCTTGGAGACGGCATCGAGATACGGGTGCACGTTCCATGACTTCAGACGCTCGGCGATCATGGCCGCAATCGTCTGGAAGAACACAAGATTGGGAATTGCGCTGAGCAGCGGAGCCACCTGAGGCACCGCAACCTCGTGAGCCCTACCCTTGGGATGGGCCGTGAGCAGCACCGTTTTTGCCGTAACGTTCGATAGCGCATCGGCGATATTCGCAAGACGCTCCGACCCCTGCGGATCGTCGACGATAAACACCAGATAGCCCGGAACGATCTGCATCTCGGGACCGTGGACGAACTCCTCGCCTTCGTGATGCATGGCAGGAATCTTGATGGTCTCGCTCAGCTTGAGCGCTGCCTCCTCGGCAACACCATAGTTGGGGCCGTTGCCGACGACCATGGCGGGCATGTGCTCAGAAAGCTCGAGCATGTGATCTTGGACATATGCCTCGGCGGTCTTGCACATCACGGCATTAGCCTGGATAGCCTCGCGCAGGTCATCAAGACGCTGAGCAACGCCCTTGGCGTCAATCGTTCCGCGCGCCTGACCGCCGTAAATACCAAAGAGCACCAGGTACTCAACGAGAACCTCGACGCCCAGAGTCACAAAGTCCACCGACTCGACGCCCACACCGTAGTCAAGAACGATGTCAGCGTGTTCCTTGATGGGTGCCTCGACGTTTGCCGTGAGCGCAACTGCAGCCATATCGTGTGCGCGCATGTAATCGAGCGCCGCAATCGTATTGGTTGAATAGCCGCTCTGCGAGACGGCAATGTTAAGCGCATGCTGTGGATAGGTGTGTTCAAAATCGACGAAGGCCTCGGGCGTCACAACGGACACCTGCATCTGCAGCGCATCTTGCAGGTAATCGCGGGCGCAATCCGCAGCATGGCGCGACGAACCCGAAGCAACGATGCGCAGCGCGTCAAAAGAACCGGACTGGAAAATATCAACGAGCTGCGCTACCAACTCAGACGAACGTTCGAGGTTCTCTCCCATACGCACATGGGCGAGCTGAACGTAATCGAGCATCTTCATCGTCTCACCTCGTAACAAATCATTAGTATTTGATACCAATCACAGTTACAGGTTACGGCTTTTTGATACCTCTTTGTCGATTAATTTATCCCCTTCGGCGAACGGTCGATTTTGAGCCATGTAAGGTTGTGTATACAGCTGACTCAACGATCAAAACTGGTTAGTTTCCCAGCCGTTATTCACAAAACACCAGCTAGTACGTATAGGTATAGCCGCCTGCGTCGCCACGGTTAAAGGACTTGACGTACTCAATCGCCTGGCCGCTCGCATCGAAGCTCACGCACTCCAGCGTCAATGCAAGATCGCCCTGCTCCAGTCCAAGCAGGCCGGCATCTCGCGCGCCCAGCGCTTCGATATCAAGCTTTTCCTGCGCCGTGACCGGCTTTCGGCCCAGCATCTCATAGGTCTCGTACAAACTGAAGACCGACACGTCAATATCTTCGATTGTGGGAAACAGCAGGCATGGGATGAACGCCATCTCAATCGATACGGGATCGCCGTTGACGCAGTTCAAACGCCGAATCGAATACAGCAAATCGTCCTCGGCAATACCAAACAGGTTGGCATAATATGGGCCCACATAACGCTTGGAACGCGCGAGGATGCGGACGGACGGCTCGCCGCCCGAAGCACGGACCGACTCGCGAAAGCCCCCTGTTCGCTCGTAGGCAACGGGCACTTTCTGTGCCACAAACGCGCCCTTTCCGCGGACGCGTCGAATCTGCCCGCGCCGCACCAGCTCGTCGACAGCGCTTCGGATGGTCAAGCGTGTCGTACCAAATTCCTCGGCGAGGTCTTTTTCGGACGGAATCATGGAACCCGTGGGATAAACACCGCGCTCGATACGCTCTTCAATGCGGCGTCGAATGCGCATATAAACCGGGGTGGCATCTACTGTTTCAGCCATTGTTCACCTGCCACGCTCCTCATGCCGTTCTTTTCGCCGTTATCGGCAAAGCGGAACTTTGTGGGCAAAATCACCGATTTGCAATACTCCACAAAACGCATGTCCTTATCAAATTCTATCGTGCTCTCATAGAACACCGGCGTTCCCTCTTCTTGCTGGAGCAGCTCGGCCTCTTCGGCGTTCAAACGCGAGATGGAGATATGCTCACGTCCATGCTCAACGCGCACGCCGCCTTCTTTGAGCAAGACATCGTAAAGGCTCTCACACTCAAAATCGTGATCGGGAAGCGAGGGGCACAGGGACAGGTTAACGTGAGCCGTCTCGATTGACGCCGGCTCGCCCTCAATAAGTCGAACACGCTGCATGCGGAGCAAGGGAGCACCTACAGCAACCCCAAACTTGTCGGCAAGCGCCTCATCCGCCCCGATGGCCCCGGTGGAAACCAGACGAGAAGAGGGGTGCAGGCCGGCAGTCCGCACAGCATCGGAAAAGTTATACGTTTCTTGGAAGATGTTCAACGGCTTGGGAGGACACACATACGTACCCGACCCACGACGGCTCTCGAGCGTTCCGCACGAGATGAGCCGCGTGATAGCAGCACGCAACGCCGTACGCGAAACACCAATCACTTCGCACAGCACACGCTCGGCCGGCAAGCGATCGCCGCCGCCGAGCTGATAGTGCTGGATATACCAAAGAATTCCCTCGACAGCACGATCTTTGGGGGGAATTGCATAAGATTCGCCTGCCATTGCACAGACTCCTCGTTCAGAAACGCATGTCGCCAAAATTAGGCCAGACCACCCATGGCATCAAATTCGGCCTTGATCTTCTCGGCGACATTCCGATACGACTTATATAGGCTTGAATCGCGTTTGACTTCGTCGGTCATAACGGGAATCTCTAATTTGGAAACCTCGTCTTTTCCCGTCTGAACCGCCACAACAACGCCCATACCAAGACACATATTACGCTTGGCAGCGTTCATTTTTGCCGCCTTAGCGGGATTTGCCAGAATACGCTGGGCAAATTCCTGTTTAGAGACCGTTTCATCGGCCTCCGGATCGCCCGCCTCGGCCACTTCGCACTGCAACACGTCCGCATAGTCAAAAATCTTCGGCTCGCCGCCGCGCTGATGTACGGCCCACTTGCGGCGCGTGGCATCCTGATAGATAGCCGGCAAAAATGTAAACCGCGGCGGGTCCAAAATCGTATCCGTGATGGTAAACACATCGGGATCAAAGGCATCCTGCGGGTTTTTCTTCTTGAACAGCCCCATATCAGCCTCCCGTACTAGCATTAAACAACTCAAGCCGAATATAGCACCAATTTCAAGCCGTCACTTTAGCACATCGGTGCATGGCATCTATGACCCGCTCAGCGGGGAATACGTACGGACGAGGGACGGGGCAGGGTGCTTGGTTTTTGGAGTGGGCTTCGTGTACTTTCAAAACCAATGACCCAGCCCCGGCCCCCGCAATGTAATCTTTGCTGACCAAATGAATATTCACAGCCCCAATGCCGC
>CAUGNZ010000064.1 GCA_959601045.1 uncultured Collinsella sp. | reverse complement strand
TGATGCCAAAACGGTCACCCGTGAGGAAGTGTTGGGTTCGAGTGCTATGGACAATGTTCCAGCATGCTGGGATCGAATTCGCTTGCCGGGATCACGCGGTAGCCGTGGCGCAGGAGCAGGTCAACGAAGACACCGTTACCCGTTGTGAGCGTGCCGCTGAAGGATCCGTCGTAGATATGGCCCACGCCGCACGACGGACTGCGATCCTGCAAAATGCACGCAACAATCTCGGACGGGCCGCCCGCCTGTTCGCACATATCGAGCGCACGTTGGGCACCCAGGCGAAACTCGCGATCGACCGAAATGCCCTCGCAGGTACGGACCTCGCCGTTCACAATCTCGGACGGCTTGCGCGGCGTGGGCAGGCCGCCAAAGACCTCAGGGCACACCAAGAGTACCTCGGTCCCCGTGCATTCGCACGCTTCGACCAGCTCGCGATGGTAGTTATCGAGCCCGTTATACTTGCAGCTCTCGCCCATCAAGCAGGCACTTACCACGATTTTCATATTCAACTCTCCCCACGCAAAACACCCCATTTGAGATGGACACTCAAATGGGGCGATAGACACTGCGCAACCAGTATTACTGCTGCTTTGGCATCAGCGGATTCTCGCGCGTGAGGAGATTCATGAACTCCTCGCCCGTGATCGTCTCCTTCTTGTACAGATAACGAGCCAGCTCATGGAGCTTAAACTTGTTCTCCTTGAGGATCTGCAGAGCGCGGTCGTGCGCATCCTCGATCAGCTTGGCGACGATCGCGTCCACGCGTTCGGCCGTACCGGGGGCGCAGGTGAGCGACGTATCCTGGTTGAGGTACGCATTCTGAACGGTACCAAGCGCCATCATGCCAAACTCATCGGACATGCCAAAGCGCGTCACCATGTTGCGGGCGAGCTTGGTGGCCTGCTCGATATCGTTGGCGGCACCGGTCGTCATCTCGCCAAAGATAAGCTCCTCGGCTGCACGGCCACCGCAATAGACAGCGAGCTTGTCCAGGACTTCCTGGCGCGTGGTCAGGAAGCGCTCATCCTCCTCGACCTGCATGGTGTAGCCCAGAGCACCGCTCGTACGCGGCACGATGGTGATCTTGGTAACCGGCGCAGAACCCTTCTGGCGGGCGGCAACGATGGCATGGCCGATCTCGTGATAGGACACGACCTGTTTCTCGTGGTCGGACAGAACCGTGGACTTACGCTGCTGGCCGGCGATGACGACCTCCACCGACTCCTCAAAGTCATCCTGAGTCGCGCGCTTGCGACCCTCGCGGACGGCACGCAGCGCGCCCTCGTTGATGATGTTGGCCAGATCGGCGCCCGAGGCACCGGGCGTGGCGCGGGCAATCGCGGTCAGGTCGATCGGCGGCTCCGTCTTCACGCTCTTTGCATGCAGCTCGAGGATGTTCTTACGTCCGGTCAGGTCGGGCAGCTCAACGGGGATGCGACGGTCAAAACGACCGGGGCGCAGCAGGGCCGGGTCAAGGCTGTCGGGACGGTTGGTAGCAGCAAGAACGACGATACCCTTGTGGTTATCGAAGCCGTCCATCTCGGTCAACAGCTGGTTGAGCGTCTGTTCGCGCTCGTCGTTGCCACTAAAGCCGCCGCCATCGCGCTTCTTACCGATGGTATCGATCTCGTCGATAAACACGATGCACGGGGCCTTTTCCTTGGCCTGCTTAAACAGATCGCGAACCTTAGCGGCGCCGCGGCCAACGAACATCTCAACAAACTCAGAACCAGAAATACTAAAGAACGGCACGCCCGCCTCGCCGGCCACAGCCTTGGCGAGCAGGGTTTTACCGGTACCCGGAGGGCCGACAAGGAGAGCGCCGCGTGGCAGTTTGGCGCCGATCTCCTCGTAGCGCTGCGGCTTCTCCAGAAAGTCGACGACCTCCTTGAGGGACTCCTTGGCCTCTTCCTGGCCGGCGACATCCTTAAAGGTCACGCCCACGTCCTTGGAGGCGATCACGCGCGCGCCGGACTTGCCCAGTCCACCGCCGCCAAAACCACCGCCGCCAAAGTTCATCGACGGACCGTCATCACCCATGGCCTTCTTCATGCGTCGGTTGAGCCACCAGCCAATCAGGAAGAAAATCGCCATGGGAAGAATGAGGGTGAGCAGGTAGTAGGTCATCAAACCCGAGTTCTTGTCGGGAACGACCGATTCCAGGGACGCACCGGATTCAAGCACGCGATCGGTAAAACCCGCATCATTCGGCACACCGGTCGTCTTGTAGGCGATGTTCTCGTCCTCGCCCTTCTTGGTGTAATAAATCGTGTAATCGTCCGTGTTATACTCGACCTTGTTGACGCTCTTCTTATCGAGCGCTTTGACAAACGTCGAGTAATCGGTCTTCGTAATCTGCTGCGTGTGACCGATGTTGGGGAACAGAACGGTCGAGAGCACGAGGTAGACGACGAAGGCGATGAGCACGTAGAGGATCATATTCCGTCTACGTTTGTTGTCATCCATCTCCATCTGCTTGAACTCCATCTACTGGGGTTGATAATGGTTTCTAGAATACCCAACCCGAGCGACGATAAACCGACGCCGGGCACGAAAGGACAGAGATGGCATCACTGGAAGTCGGCAAGGTTCAAATCTATACGGGCGACGGCAAGGGCAAGACGACGGCTGCGCTGGGGCTCGCGCTGCGCGCCACGGGCTATGGACTTAACGTACTCATGCTTCAGTTTGCCAAGAAGCTGCACTGCGCCGAACATGACGCAGCGCCTCGATTGGGGCTACGCATCGTACAAGCCGACCGCGACACGCCCGAGGCTTGCGCCGCGCAGATCATGGAGCTCGCACGCGAGCAGATATCACAGGTCGACGTTCTGATTTTGGACGAACTCGGCGAGGCCATGCGCCGAGGCTTTGTGACGCGCGATGATGTCGAGGCGCTCATTGCGACAAAGCCCGCCACCACAGAGCTCGTTCTCACCGGCCGCGATCTTCTCCCGCTCGCCGATCTAGCGGACCTGGTCACCGAAATGCGCCCCGTAAAACACTACTTCGACGAAGGCCTCCTAGCCCGCCAAGGCATCGAATACTAGCCATTGCGGACGTCACCAATGGCTAGACGGTGGCGCGGCCGAGCCAGTTGCCGCTGTGGTGGTAGATGGTAAACATCGTGGCCGTGATGAGCCAGGTTACGGGGTAAACCAGCAGCAGGTGCTCAAGCGACGGATCGAACGGCATAATCGCAAACACCCAGATCACCCTGAGCACGACGGTGCCAAAAATCGTGAGCAGCATGGGCTGCAAGCTCACGCCGGCGCCGCGAATGGAGCCCGACGCATTTTCGAAAATCGAGAAGATCGCGTAGAACGGCGCGATGAAATGAAGAATCGTCGTGGTGTACGCCGAAATCGAAGCATCGTCGACAAACAGACGCGACAACGGGCCCGAGAACACCAGTAGCACGGCAGACAGGCCACCAATGAGCATAAACGACAGCACAAGCGACGTATGGTAGCCCTTGCGCATGCGCTCGTAGTTGCGCGCGCCAAAGTTCTGTGCCGAGAACGTGGTGATCGAAACGCCAAGCGCCTCGGTAACCATCCAGACAATGCCATCCAAACGGCCCGAAAGACCCCACGCCGTGGTGACATCGGCACCAAACGAGTTGACCGACACCTGAATCAAAACGTTGGAAATCGAATACGCAGCAGACTGAAAGCCAAGCGGCAGACCACACGAGATCATGCTCTTACAAATGCCAGGATCAATGCAGAGTTTGGACAGTGAAAGCCGCCACGCACCCGGAGCGTGCATCATACGAATCACGATCATCGTGGCGTTGGAGCAAATGGTCAGCGCCACTGCGATGCCGCAGCCCAGCGCCTCCATATGCAACACAGCGACAAAGATGATATCCAGCACCACGTTAACCAGGCAGCCAGAAGCAATGATCACAGCAGGACCGCGTGTGTCGCCCACGGCGCGCAGCAGCGCCGTTCCCATATTGAGCAGCAGCGCCGCAACCATGGCGGCAAAATAGCAACGAGCATAGGCCACGCCCTCGGCCAATAGTTCATGCGGCGTGTTCATAAGTACCAGCATGGGCTCAACGAACACTATGCCAAGAATCGAGAAAACGATACCGCCCACCAGCGCGAGCGTCATGGCCGTATGGACCGAACGACTCAATC
>CAUGNZ010000063.1 GCA_959601045.1 uncultured Collinsella sp. | reverse complement strand
GACGACCAGGGTTTCCAAGTCCTCGACTGCCTCAACATCTTCAACATCGGTATCGAGCAGTTCGCGCTCTTCGTCCAGGTCATCGGCCTGCTCCTCGAGCGTGGACTGAATGCTGCGGCCGCTCAGGCGCTCGCGGATAAACTGACGCGATTGCTCGTCGGGGGCAAACTGCTCCAGGTCGGGCAGGTCGCGGGTGGAGCGCAGACCGAACTTTTCCAAGAAGGCGTTGGTCGTGCCGTAAATGATGGCCTGACCGCGCTGGGGATCGCGGCCGAGCTCGCGCACCAGGCCCTTGTCCACGAGCGACGCGATGACGCCGTCGGAGTTGACGCCGCGGATGCCCTTGACCACCTCGCGCGTCACAGGCTGGTGGTATGCGATGACGGCCAGGGTTTCGAGCGCCGCCTGCGACAGCTTTTGCGTGTCCCAGCTCAGCACGTAGGCCTCGACCACGTCGTGGTAGGCGGGATGCGTAAACAGGCGCCAGCCGCCGGCGACCTCGCGCAGCTGAAAGCCGCGGTTGGCCTCCTCGTACTCAACCTTGAGCTCGGCGAGCAGCGATGCGCACTCGCCCGGGGCGATATCCAGTGCGCCGGCCAGCGCGGGCGCGCTCACCGGGTCGCTCGACACCAGCAGCAGCGCCTCGAGGGCGCCTTTGAGGCTGTTTGCCTCCAGCGTGGAAAGGGTTGACATGGTTGCCGCTCCTATTCGGTGAGCTCGGGGCCCTCGCCGGGCACGTATGCCTCGGCGCCCTCGACTCGGTTGATGCAGATGGTTCCAAAGATCTCGTCCTGGCTCAGCGTGAGCGAGCCGCGCTTGGCGAGCTCCAGCATGGCCAGGAAGGTGACGACGAGCTGCTCGGTCGTGGCGTCGCCGTCCAGCAGCTCGCGGAAGGTGCAGGTTTGGTGCGCCATGGTAAAGCGGTCGACTGAGGCCACGGTCAGGTCGAGCGGCACGCGATGCGGCGCCACGTGCTCAGCCTCCAGCAAGAAGGTCTGTCGCTTGCCGTCCAGGTCGGCACAGATGACGGCCAGACCGCGTAGGGTGATGCCGGCCAGGTAGTCGGGCATGAGCCCCAGGAACTCGGGGTCGGGGCCGGCCACGCGCGGGTGCATGCGGCTTTCGGCCTGCATGCGGGCACCGAGGGCCGCAGCCGCGCCTTTAAACTGCTTGTAGGCAATCAGGCGCTGGATCAGGACCTCGCGCAGGGCATCGCCGTCGAGGGCACTGAGTTCCTCGAGGTCTTCGTCGAACTCGTCATCGTCGTCATCAGCTTTGCGCGGTGCCTCCTGGGGCACCAGCGAGGCGGCCTTAATGTCCAGAAGGGTTGCCGCGACCAGCAAGAAGTCGCTCGCCACGTCTAGGTCCAGCGCCTCGATGCGCTCGGCCTCGGCAAGGTACTGCTCGGCCACCTCGCTGATGGAGATGGCGCCGATATCAACTTTTTGGCGGGTTACCAGCTGCAGCAGCAGGTCGAACGGTCCGCTGTAGACCTGCGTCGACACGCGATACGACATCTTCGACCTCCTTTGACGGCGCCTTCGCGGCGCGGTTTGGGTGCATGCTGCGACCGTTTTGCACGGTCGACCTGTAAGTTTACCTTAGATGCCGGCGATTGCGAAGTTGAGCAGCTGCTCAGCAAGCGGATACACGGTAACGTCGAAATAGCGGCCGATCACGTCGATACCGGTCCACATAGGCAGTAGGTACAGCACCAGGATAAGGATGGGCATAGCATATTGCTGTAGACGGTAGTAGTTGGCGAGCGCCTTGCCTTTGAGGAACGGCACGATAATCGACGAGCCGTCGAGCGGCGGAATGGGGATGAGGTTGAAGAACGCGAGTGACAGGTTGACCACGATAAACGTGGCGCCGAAGTTCATGATCTGTGACGCCAGGGCAAAGGACATGCTGGAGTAGAGGCTGCCGTATGCTAGTCGCATGAAGGCTGCGGCAAGACACGCAAGTGCGATGTTCGATGCGGGGCCGGCTGCGCTCACCAGGACCTCGTCGCGCTTGGGGTGTTTGAGGTTGTTGAGGTACACGGGCACGGGCTTGGCGAAGGCGAACACCGGGCCACCGGCTGCGAGCATGAGCAGCGGCAGGATGATGGTGCCAAACGGGTCGATATGGTTGAGCGGGTTGAGCGAGACACGACCGCGCGATCGGGCCGTCTTGTCGCCGAGCGCCCAGGCTGCGGCGGCGTGCGCACTCTCGTGGATAACGATGCCCACGATGACGGCGACGGCGCTGGCAAGCAGGTTCATGAGGTAGCTGCTGGACATATCGCTCCCCTAGCGGACGCGGCGCGAGGCGCGCGTGAGCAGGTAGTCGATCACAAACAGGATCACGGCGACGATGGCGTAATCCAGGCGGAACACGCCGCCAAAGGGCGACGTGATGACGCCATAGCCGGCGATGGCGCTCGGCAGTGCGCGCGAAAGCTCAACGACAAAGCCTACGATCTGCAGCTTGGCGGTGAGACCGCTAAAACACAGCAGCACGGTCATCGCGCTCATAAAGATGCCGCAGATGCGACAGGCGATGGCGATGATGCTCATTGCCACGGCAGCGGCCTTACGAGAGTTCACGCGCGGTCTCCTCTTCGATCTGGGTGGAAAGCTCCAGCCATTCGTCCTCTAGCTTGGGTAGCTCTTGCTTAAGGCCGTTATATTCCCCCAGCGCGGCGTTGAACTTATCCTGATCGGCATAAAGCTCTTCGCTTGCCATCAATTCCATAAGCTCGTCATAGCGGGCGCGCTTTTTGTCGAGCTCTGCCTCGATCTTCTTGAGCTGGTTGCGCACGCCCTTGAGCTTTTTGTTGAGCGTGGCGCGAGCCTGGGCCTCGGCGCGCTTTTGCTCCTTGGTCTTTTTGCCCTCGGCAGGCTTGGGGGCGGCGACGGGGGTGTCGGCCTGGGCGGTGCTGGCCTTGGTGGACTTGGTCGTGGCCGGCCCGCTCTCCGTGGACGCCTCGACGGCGGCGCGGACTGCCAGGTCCTCGCGCTTGTAGAGGTAGTAGTCGTAGTCGCCGTCGTAGACCGTGACTTGGCCGTCGCGGATGTCGATGACGCGGTTGGCCACGGCGCGCACCAGATGTTCGTCGTGGCTGATCAGCACGATGGTGCCGGGGAAGTTTTGCAGGGCGTTCTCGAGCATGTCCACCGAGTCGATGTCTAGGTGGTTGGTGGGCTCGTCCAGGCACAGGAGCGCCTCGGGGGCCACGAGCATCTTGGCCAGGGCCAGACGCGCTTTTTCGCCGCCGGAGAGGACGCGAACCTGCTTCTCGATGGAATCGTTGTCGCTAAACAGGAAGGCGCCCAGTAGGCTGCGCTGCTGTGGCACGGTCCACTTGGGCGTGACGGTGTCGATCTCTTGCAGGACGGTGTTGGACTCGGTCATGCCCTCGAGTGCGTGCTGGGCGTAGTAGGCCACGCCCACGTTGGTGCCCAGGTCCCGGGTGCCGGTGGTGGGCGGCTCCAGGCCGGCGAGGATCTTCATGAGCGTGGACTTGCCAGCGCCGTTGGGGCCGACGAGCGCCACGTGCTCGCCGCGGTAGAGCTTGAGGTCGATGTCGCTGTAGATGTGCTTGTTGCCGTAGGACTTGGAGACGCCCTCCAGGCCCACGACCATATCGCCGGAGCGCGGTGGGTCAGGGAACTTAAAGTCGATGTGCTTGTGGCCCTCGGGCAGGATGACGAGCTCCTTTTTGATCTGCTCGATCTTGCGGATGCGCTCCTGGGCCTGGGCGGCCTTGGTGGGCTTGTAGCGGAACTTGTCGACGAAGACCTGCATGTGGGCGATGTCGCGCTCCTGGGCGGCACGCTTGGCGCGCATCTGCTCCAGGTTGTCCTCGCGCTGCTTGAGGTAGCTGCTGTAGTTGCCAGTGTAGGTGGTCACGCGGCGGTTCTCGAGCGCGGCGACGTGGTCGACGCAGGCGTCCATAAAGGCGCGGTCGTGGCTGACGATGAGAACGGCGCCATCGTAGTTGGCGATAAAGCCGCGCAGCCACTGGACGCTCTCGAGGTCCAGGTGGTTGGTGGGCTCGTCCAGAAGCAGCAGGTCGGGGTGGCGCAGGAAGAGCTTGGCGAGCGCGATGCGCATCTGCCAGCCGCCCGAGAACTCGGAGCACGGGCGCTCAAAGTCGGTGACTTTAAAGCCCAGGCCGGAAAGGATTTTACGCGCGTTGCTCTCGAGCTCGTAGCCGCCCAGGTGCTCAAAGCGGTCCTGGACCTGGCCGTACTCGTTAAGGAGCGCGTCGACGTCCTTGCCCTGTTCGGAGAGCTCGGTGATCTGGGCCTGCAGCTCGTTAGCGCGCTCGCCCATGCGGCGGATTTCCTTGGCGGCGGCCATGACCTCGGCGAGGATGGTGGTGTCCTTGTGCTCCAGATTA
>CAUGNZ010000062.1 GCA_959601045.1 uncultured Collinsella sp. | reverse complement strand
ATTGAGCCCGTCCCGTCTTTTTAGAGACAACAAGAAAGGAATCTGCATGTCTGAGTTTGCTGCCGGTCCTGCCGGTCGTATCGAGCGTGTCCGTGCCCTGATGGCCGAGCGTGGCTACGACGCCATCGTGGTGCGCGACGAGGCTAACCTTCGTTGGCTTATGGGCGTGAAGGGCGTCTTCGACTACACCTTCGAGTTCCCGCACGCTGCGTTTATTACGGCCGACCAGTGCCTGTTCCACACCGACTCGCGCTACCTCAACAGCTTTGAGGAGAACACGCCCGCCGGCAGCCCCTGGGTCTACGACATGGATGAGGGCACCATCCCCGGTTGGGTCGCCGGCAAGATCGCGGCCAACAAGTGCCGCGTCTGCGCTGTCGAGGACGACATGCAGATCAACTTCTACCAGGGTATTCAGCGCGGCCTGGAGGACCGTTCCGTCGCCTGCATGTTGCCGCTGATGCATGACGACATTCGCAAGATGCGCGCCATCAAGGACGCCGAGGAGATCGAGCTCATGCGCCATGCGCAGTCGATCACCGATGCCGCCTTCCAGCATATGCTCGGCTTTATTAAGCCCGGCATGACCGAGAAGCAGGTTCGCAACGAGCTCGAGAACTTTATGTTCGCCAATGGCGCCGACAGCCTGGCCTTTGGCTCCATCGTGGCGAGCGGCCCCAATACCGCCAATCCGCATGCCGTCCCGAGCGACCGCGTGATCGAGAAGGGCGACTTCGTCCTCATGGATTACGGCGCGGGCTATTGCGACTACCGCTCCGATATGACGCGTACCGTCGTGATGGGCGAGCCTACCCAGGAGCAGCTCGACCTGTACGCGCTCGTGCGCCGTACGCACGAGGAGTGCGTCGCCGCCATCCATCCGGGCGTCGAGGGCAACGACATATTCAAGCTTTCCAAGAAGATTATCGGCGATGCCGGCTATGGCGATTACTATAACCATGGCCTGGGCCACGGCGTCGGTATCGACATCCACGAGCTGCCCAACTTCAACCGTAGCAAGAATATCATCGAGGTTGGCTCGGTTGTCACTATGGAGCCCGGCGTCTACCTGCCCGGTGTGGGCGGCGTGCGCCTGGAGGACTACGGCGTTGTCACCGAGAACGGCTACGAGCCCTTCACCAAGACCCCGCATGACCTCCACGTTATCGACTGCTAGTCTACTTCGTAGATAGTTTGGGGCGGGGCGTCCGAAATGATTCGGGCGCCCCGCGTTCTCTTTTTATGCGCTCGCCGCAGGCGCCGCCTGCAAGTGTATAATTTTGGTCGTATGTAATTTGGACGCTTGTGCGTTCTGCCCATAACAAGAAAGGTCGCTATGCCTACCATTTCTACCGCCGACTTTAAGAACGGCCTCGGTCTCCGCATTAAGGACAAGGTCTACACCATCGTCGAGTTCCAGCATGTCAAGCCCGGCAAGGGCGGCGCGTTTGTGCGCTACAAGACCCGCGACATCAAGAGCGGCCGCGTCGTTGAGAACACCTGCAACGCCGGCACCAAGTTCGAGAGCGTCATGCTCACCACCCGTGAGTTCCAGTACCTCTACAACGACGGCACCGACTACATCTTCATGGACAACGAGTCCTACGAGCAGGTTCCCGTTCCCGAGGACATGGTGGGCGAGAACTCCAAGTGGCTGCGTGAGAACGACATCTGCCAGCTGCTTTTCGCCGACGACGAGCTCATGGGCGTGACCCCGCCGATGTTCATTGAGACCACCATCGTCCAGACCGACCCGGGCTTTAAGGGCGACACCGTCCAGGGTTCCACCAAGCCGGCCACGATCGACACCGGCGCTGTCATCCAGGTCCCCATGTACCTCAACGAGGGCGAGGTCATTAAGGTTGACACCCGCGACGGCAAGTTCGTCTCCCGCGTCTAGCAACCAACTCTTCTAGGAGGACTCATGCCCCAGGAAATCAAGATTGACGGCATCGGCATTTCGCCCGATGTTCTGACCGCCATCGTCTCGCGCGCCGTGTCGGATGTCGAGGGCATCGCCTCCGTTGGCGTCAAGGACCTTGCCACCAACCTTGTC
The DNA here is from genome assembly GCA_959601045.1 of uncultured Collinsella sp. Classification (GTDB taxonomy): domain Bacteria; phylum Actinomycetota; class Coriobacteriia; order Coriobacteriales; family Coriobacteriaceae; genus Collinsella. Next base: position 2,959 of record CAUGNZ010000062.1, on the reverse strand, counting down.
TCCATGATGCTCTCGTCCAAGGCCCCGGCTTCCGAGCCGGCGGTCGAGGCCGAGGTCGTCGGCGACAAGCTCGCACTCACCGTGCGCGTTGTGGTGTTCTTTGGCTATCCGTTCAAGAAACTCGCCGAGGCCGTTCGCGCCGCTGTAGTCGCTGCCATCGATGCCCAGGTGGGCGTCGAGGTCGAGCGCGTTGACGTTTGCATCGACGGCCTCGTTTTCCCCAAGGAGTAACCTTTGAGCCTTAAGGTTTATCGCGGGCGTACGCTTGCCCGCAGTCAGGCGCTGCAGCTGCTGTTCCAGGCCGAGGCCACGGACAGCCCGCTCGAGCGCGTCCTCGAGGGCGATTTCCTGATCTCGAAGGGTCCCCTCGACCCCTATGCGCTGGAGCTTTGCCGCGGTGCCTACGAGCATATTGATCGCATCGACTGTGCCCTGCGCTCCGTTGCCAAGAACTGGGATTTTATGCGCATGCCCGGCGCCGACCGCAATCTGCTGCGTATCGCCGTTTACGAGATGCGTTTCCTCACCGACGAGGAGGTCTCGGACGCCATCGTGATCAACGAGGCCGTCGAGCTTGCCAAGGCCTATGGCACCGACCAGTCCGCGTCGTTCGTCAACGGCGTGCTGGGCAAGATCGCTCGCAGCGAGGAGCTGCCGGGCGAGGACCTGTACCAGGAGCTGCTGGCCGAGGATCGTGCTCGCGAGGAGGCACAGGCTGCTGAGGCTGCCGCAAAGGTTTCGGTTGCTCAGGCTGAGGCTGGCGTGCTGGCCGAGGACGCGGACGCCTCCGAGGTTGTCGTCGACTCCGTCGAGGAGTAGTCATGCCAGAGGGTTCTGTCCGCAACTTTGACGAGATCTCTGATCGTCTGGACCAGATCATCGCTACCGTTCGCTCCAAGGATACCTCCTTGGAGCGTTCGCTCGATCTGTTTGACGAGGCGATTGAGCTGGGCTCCCGCGCGGTCGACATGGTCGATAAGTTTGAGCTGACGCCGCGTGAGGCCGACAAGCTCGAGCAGGAATACGATGAGGATGCGGCAAACGAATCCCAGGATAGCTAGGCCGCATCTCCGGATACGAATGGTTGATGGCATTCATGAAACGCGTGCGTCTTGATGACGAACTGATTTCACAGGGCATCTGCGCCGATCGCGCGGATGCCCTTCGCACTCTTATGGCCGGCTTGGTCTCGAGTGGCGGAGAGCGCTTGACTTCGCCGGGCCTTAAGGTGACCCCGGGCCTGCCGTTGCACGTGAAGGGGCGCATTCCCTATGTTGGCCGCGGCGGTCTTAAGCTCGAAGGCGCGCTTGATGCGTTTGGTATCAATCCGACGGGCCTTGCCTGTCTGGATGTGGGCTGCTCTACCGGCGGCTTTACCGATTGCCTGCTTAAGCGCGGAGCTGCGACAGTTGTCTCGGTGGACGTGGGTCGCGCCCAGTTCGATTGGTCGTTGCGTCAGGACGATCGCGTGACGCTGCATGAGCGCACAAACGTGACGCAGCTGCCCGAGCTTGGCTATGCCGGCGCTATCGACCTGGCTGTGTGTGACGTCTCGTTTACCAGCATCGCGAACATTATCGATGCGGTGCTGGCGTGCCTGGCGCCTACGGGTGCATTCTGCACGCTCGTAAAGCCGCAGTTTGAGGCTCCGGCGGCGCTGGTGGGCGAGGGCGGAATTGTGACCGACCCCGCCGTGCGCCGCGATACACTCGTTGCGGCAGTTGAACTCTTTGCTGCCAAGGGGCTGTTCCCGGTCGATGTGTGTGTGTCGCCCATTCATGGTGCCAAGGGAAACGTTGAGTTTTTCCTGTACGGCATGAGGTTTGCCCCCGGCGGACGTACCGACGATGAGCTGCAATCCCAGGTATCGGTTTTGAGCGAGAAAGCTGCAACGCTATGAAGGTCTTTCTGGTTCCCAATTACTACAAGCAAGAGGCCGTCGAGAGCGGTCTGATGCTCGAGCTTTGGCTGACGCGCCAGGGCTATGAGGTCGCATGGGCTGCCGACCAGCGATCCAAGATTCAGAGCACGCCTGATATTGACGGCTCCGATCTGGTCATTACGCTCGGCGGCGACGGCACGCTGCTGCGCGCTGCCCGCATCCTCAACCATCGCGAGATTCCTATCCTTGGTCTTTCCTATGGTCACCTGGGCTTTTTAACTGCTGCGAGCCCCGAGGAGCGCGACATTCTGCAGGTCGTGAGCGATGCTCTGTCCGGTGAGCTGCACGTGAGCCGCCGCGCCACCATCGCCGCGGATATCGTGTCCGTGCGCGACGATGGCACGAAGGATGTCGTGCGCACGTTTGCCCTCAACGATATGGCACTTACACGCGGCCCCCTGTCCGATATGGTTGAGTTTGACATCACGGTGTCCGGCCATCATATCGATCGCCTTCGCGGCGACGGTGTCGTCGTTTCGACGGCGACCGGCTCTACCGGCTACGCGCTTTCCGCCGGCGGTCCCATTGTCAGCCCCGATTACACGGGTATGGTCTGTGTGCCCATCGCCCCGCATACCATTCAGGCTCGCGCTTTTTTGACCTCGCCGAGTGATGTCGTCGAGATCTTTATGTCCGATGATCGCCCGAGTGTGCCGGCCATTGCCATCGACGGACAGTTTATTACCTGCGACGGCACGGTTGAGAGCGTGGCTGTGCGCCGTGGTCCCGGCGATGTACTGCTGCTGGATTACGGTCCCGAAAGCTTCTATAACTCGGTGAGCCGCGTGTTCTATGGAGTGCGTCATGATCGATGAGCTGCAGGTTTCTAACATTGCACTCATTCGTGAGGCGACGCTGGTGCCGAGTGCCGGCCTGACTGTCCTGACCGGCGAGACCGGTGCCGGCAAGACCGCGCTGCTCTCGGCGCTCAAGCTCATATTGGGCGAGCGCGCAGATTCGTCGACCGTGCGCGAGGGAGAGGCGCTGGCGAGCGTCGAGGCGCGCCTATTCGATGGC
>CAUGNZ010000061.1 GCA_959601045.1 uncultured Collinsella sp. | reverse complement strand
ACGGTCGATCGCATTGCCAATGGCGCCGCCCACGACCATAGCCATGCCCACAACCTCAAAGCGAGCAAGCTGGGGCGCGCGAAGCAAGTACACCGCGATCGCAACGATAACGACAAACGCCAGCACGGCAAACGCGAGGCCATGTCCCTCGCCCATGCTAAAGGCAGCACCGATGTTACGCACGAAAAGGAAGTCGATCACACCGGGGATAACAGTCACATGCAGAGCATCGCCAACGGCACGAACCGCAAGCTTGGTCAGCTGGTCAACAAGCAGCACAGCCAGCGCTACCCCACCAGCAACACCCAACCGCCAACGCAAAGGCGGCGTCATATCCCCAGTACGACCCAAATCAATCCCCTACCCTCAAAACAATCGAATTACGTTTAACGCAAAGCAATATCTTATATTGACCAGCAACGAAATAGCCGATGATTCATTACCGACAGCGAAAACCCGCCAGAGCGAGCAAGGTGCCTTGAAACGAGGCGGCATTGACCTTTTGGTCATGCCGCCGAAGTTGAAAGGCAGATTGCCGCTCTGGCGGGTTTGCAGCGTCAACCGGTTACGCGGTTTGGTAAAACCGCGTAGCTACAAGGCGTCCGCACACCTCTTGCAAATGTGAGCGTGGCCGTTGTACTCGCCGACGGTGGTGCGGTAGTTCCAACAACGGTCGCAGCACTCGCCCTCGGCAGCATCGATGGCAACAGAAAGCTCCTCGCCCTGGGTAAGCTCAACATCGGAGACGATGTAGAACTCGGCCAGGTCGACGGCCTTGTCGCCGGTCAGCAGCGCATACATTTCGGCGGGAACGACCGCCTTGACGCGGACCTGCTGGCTCTTGGTGAAGGTGCCGGCGGAGCGGGCATCCTCAAGGGCCTTGGTCACGACGCTGCGGAGCTCGAGTGAAGCCTCGAGCACGCCCTCAAACTCGTTGGCCTCGTCGACCGTGATGGGCGACTTGTACCAATCGAGCAGCGCGGCGTACTTCTGGTGATCGACGCAGCCGGCGGGCGCATAGGCCATGGCCTCGTCGACCGTGTAGGACAAGATCGGCTGCAGGTCGCGCATGAGCATCGAGAAGAGCTCGGCCAGCACGGTCTGGGCGCTGCGACGCTCGAGCGAACCGGGCTTCTCACAGTACAGACGGTCCTTCAGGGCGTCGAGATACACGTTGGAGAGCTCGGTAACCACAAAGTCGTAAAGCGCACGGTAGGCGCGCGGGAACTCGTAGCTGGCGTAGGCGTCGTCAACCTCGGCCTGGACCTGGGTCAGGCGAGCAACCATGAGCTTGTCGAGCGGCAGCAGGTCGGCAAAGGCGACGCCGTCGGTCTCGGGCACAAACTGACCCTCGAGCTCGGAGAGCAGGAAGCGCAGCGTGTTGCGGAAACGACGGTAGGCATCGGACGTACGAGCGAGAATCTCGTGGTCGATGGAGACGTCGGAGCTGGTATCGACGGAGGCGACCCACAGACGGATGATGTCGGCACCCATCTCGTCACAGACCTTGTTGGGGTCGATGACGTTGCCGAGTGACTTAGACATCTTACGGCCCTGGCCGTCGAGGGTGAAGCCCTGCGAGACGACCGCCTTGTACGGAGCGTGGCCGTTGGCGCCCACCGAGGTGAGCAGTGAGCTCTGGAACCAACCGCGGTGCTGGTCAGAGCCCTCGAGGTAGACGTCCGCCGGGTACTCCAGCTCGGGACGGTACTCGCAGACGGCCTTCCAAGACACGCCGGAGTCCCACCACACGTCAAGGATGTCCTTATCAGCCTTGAGGTGATGGCCAACGCACTTGGGGCAGACGCAGGCCTCGCCCAGATAGCTCTCAGGAGCGTCGGTGAACCAGGCGTCGGAGCCCTTCTCATGGAAGAGTTTGATGACGGCGTCGAGCGTGGCGTCGTTCATGACCTTCTCGCCGCAGTCGGCGCAGGTGTAGCTGGGGATAGGCACACCCCAGTTGCGCTGACGGCTGATGCACCAGTCGGGACGCTGCTCGACCATGGCGCCAATGCGGTTGGCGGCGTGGGCCGGATACCACTTGACATTCTCGCGGACCTCTTTGCCAGCCTGCTCGCGCAAGCCGGTCTTGTCCATCGAGACGAACCACTGGTCGGTAGCACGGAAGAGCACCGGGTGCTTGCAGCGCCAGCAGTGCGGATAGCTGTGCGTGATCTTTTTCTCGAGGACCAGGGTGCCGCGCTCGCGCAGGAACTCGATAATGTGAGGGTTGGCCTCATCGGTATCCATACCGCTGAAGGGGCCACCGGTACCAAACTCCTCGCCGGTGTAGAACTTACCGTCGTCGTCAACCGGCATGCAGATGTCGGTGATGCCCTCCTTGAGGCAGGCAAAGTAGTCGTCGACGCCGTGGCCGGGCGAGTTGTGGACGATACCGGTACCGTCATCGACGCCGACGTAATCGGCCAGCAGCGCCACGCCCTCAACGCCGTCAAAGATCGGCTGCTTGTAGTGGATGTGGTGGAAAGTCTCAGCGGGAACCACATAGGGCTTGCCGTCGACCAAAACCGGGGTGTACTCCCAGCCAAACTCATCGCAGCACTTGGGAGCCAGGTCCTCGAGCATGACCTCGGCACGGCCATCGTGCTCAACGGCGACATAGGCGGCGCCGGGCTTAAGGGAAACGGCCTGGTCGGAGGGGATGGTCCACGGCGTGGTCGTCCAGATGATGAAGTCGACCGGGCCGTCGAAGTTCTCGAGGCCGGCGGGCTTGGAGGTCATCTCAAAGCGGACGAAGATAGAGGGACTCGTCTCGTCGGAGTACTCGATCTCGGCCTCGGCGAGTGCGGTGTGGCAGTGCTTGCACCAGTGAACCGGCTTGTGGCCGCGATAGATCATGCCCTTGTCGAACATGGCCTTAAAGACCTCGATGTCGGCAGCGTCATGCTGGTGATAGAGCGTCAGGTAGGGGTTGTCCCAGTCGCCGAGCACGCCCAAGCGACGGAAACCGGCCTTCTGCAGCTCGATGTTCTCGACAGCGAACTCGTTGCAGAGCTCACGAATCTTGGCCGTGGGGGTCTGGTTGAACTTCTCGGTGCCAAGCTTCTCCTCGACCTTGTGCTCGATCGGCTGGCCGTGGCAGTCCCAACCGGGGACGTAGGGAACCTCATAGCCCTGCATCATCCAGTAGCGGTTGATCATGTCCTTGGAAATCTTGTTCATGGCGTGGCCGATGTGGATCGGACCGTTGGCGTACGGAGGGCCGTCGTGCAGCACGAACTTCTTGTGACCCTCGTTCTTCTTCAGAACCTGCTCGTAGACCTTGTTGTCCTGCCAGTCCTTGAGTCGCTTGGGCTCGGACTTGGAAAGACCGGCACGCATGGGAAAACCGGTCTTGGGCAGATTCATCGTCTGCTTGTACTCGTTTGCCACGGTACCCCTTTCTTGTCATGGGCGCGCACGCCCTCTGGGCACCAAAAAAAGCGCCCGTCCCTGCAAGCTGGGACGAAGCGCCACAAAACGGGCCGTCTGCCCGCAAAAGCTCTTCGCTTAACCACCCAGCTTAGATGCCCTCACCCGCATTACAGCGCGCTCGCATCCGTTACTCGGCTGGCCTGTATCGACGACCATCTCGGCGATGTCTACTAAGACGTGCCTGTACGGCGCGTCCGTTGGGACCGCAGCTCCGGGGTGATTTTCATCGGTCGCATGCACGGGTTCTCAGCGCTCCCCGTTCTCTGTAGCACACGGACGGCCGACTACTCGTCCCCATCAACGCTTATGCGCTGTATGGTAGCACGGTCAACGCCGGCGAAAAACCCTCAACATCGGTTTCATACTTTAGTAATTTCTCGCGGTCGCAAGCACTCACTTGGAGCAAAATACCTGAAAGTACTTTATCTAACGAAAGAAGGCTGCTATGCGCACGATTGGAATGAGCGACTACACCGTCGGCGAGGACTGCTTTGACGAGCTGCCCGGCGCGCTGGACGAGTACGGAGCGGCCAAGGTCGCGATTATCGGCGGTAAACGAGCACTGGCCGCGGCGCTTCCCAGTATCGAAGCGGCACTGGAGGGCACCGACATCGAGATTCTGGAGACACGCGTCTACGGCACCAACAGCACGCGTGCCAATATCGCCAAGCTTGTTAACTCCCCCGCCTGCCGAGAGGCCGATGTGCTCATCGCATGCGGCGGCGGCAAAGCGCTCGACACCGTCAAGACGGCGGCCATCGAGCTCAAGAAGATCGTCTTTACGGTACCGACGATCTGCTCCAACTGCTCGGCCGCGACCGCCATTGCCGTTGTCTACAACGACGACGGCTCGCTCGAGGGCTATTCGTACCCCAACCGCCCCGCGCACATCTTCATCAACCCCAAGATCATCGCCGAGGCTCCGGCGGAGTACTTCTGGGCGGGCGTGGGCGATGCCCTGTCCAAACAGCCCGAGGTCGAGTACGCCACGAGCGCCGGCAACCTGGAGCACACCGCAGGTCTTGGCCTGGCGCTCGCACACACCTGCTCCGAGCCGCTGTTTACCTATGGCGTGCAGGGTCTTGAGGACGTTCGCCAGAACCTGTCGACCGAAGCCGTCAAGCAGATCGCGCTCGATATCGTGGTCAACACGGGCTACGTCTCCAACCTGACCAACCAAAACGATTACTACTACAACTCGAGCGTGGCGCATGCGTTCTACAACGCCACCTGCAGCATTCCGCGCGAGGGCACCTACCTGCATGGCGAGGTCGTGAGCCTGGGCGTGCTGGTGCTGTTTGCCTATACGGGCGATACCAAGAACCTTGAGCGCTACGCAGCCTTTAACAAGGAGATGGGGCTGCCCGTGACGCTTGAGCAGGTCGGGCTTTCCGAGTCCGATATCCCCGCCCTGTGCGAGTATGCGCACGCCACCAACGAGTGGAAGCAGGGAAACCCCGAGCCCTTCACCGACGAAAAGTTCGCCACCGCCATCAAGGCTGCCAACACCTACGGCCACACGCTCTAGGACTGGCCCAAAACCACCACAAAGGGGACAGGCACCTTTCTGGTGGTTTTTTATTGCTCCAGCATTCAGTTCGTACTCGAACCCGATTCTTTACGAGAAAGGGTTCGGGTACGTTTTTTGT
>CAUGNZ010000060.1 GCA_959601045.1 uncultured Collinsella sp. | reverse complement strand
CAGGAGGCCACTTAATGTGGCCTCCGTCGTGAGCAGGACTGTAGAGCAGGAAACTTTATCCGCGGACCCCACCGGGAATAGCAAAAGGGCGACCCCTGTCCGGAGTCGCCCTTGTTGAACTGCTTATGTGTAGCTGTTACTCGGCGTCGTGGTGACGGCGGGGCTTGCGGCCTCCGTTGTCGCCGGGACGGCGCGGACGGTCGCTGCGCTCGGAGCGCTCGCGACGCGGACGCTCACGGCGCTGGAAGTGCTCGCCGTCGCCTTCGGAGGCACCCTCGGCACGAGCAGGGGCCTCGGGCTTGTCCAGACGATCGAGCGAGATCTTGCCGCGATCGTCGACCTCGATGACGACGACCTTGACCTCGTCGCCCACGTTGAGGACGTCCTCGACCTTCTCCACGCGGCCCTTGGCGACGCGAGAGATGTGCAGCAGGCCGTCCTTACCGGGCAGCAGGTTGACGAAGGCGCCGAAGGGCTGGATGGAGACCACGCGACCGGTGTACTCCTCGCCCGGCTCGGGAACCTTGATGATGAGCTTGATGCGCTCGACAGCCTGGTCCACGGACTCGCCGGTGCCGCCGACAAAGACGGTGCCGTCCTCCTGGATGTCGACCGAAGCGCCGGTCTCATCCTGGATACCGCGGATGACCTTACCGCCGGAACCGATGACGTCGCGGATCTTGTCGGTCGGAACCTGGATGGAGACGATGCGCGGAGCGGTGCTGCGCGTGGTGTGGCGCGGCTCGGGGATCACATCGAGCATCTTCTGCAGGATGAAGGCGCGACCCTCCTTGGCCTGCTGCAGAGCGCGGGCCAGGATGTCGAAGGTGAGGCCGGTGGCCTTGTTGTCCATCTGCAGGGCGGTGATGCCCTCGGTGGTGCCGGTGACCTTAAAGTCCATGTCGCCCAGGAAGTCCTCGAGACCCTGGATGTCGGACAGGACCACGGTCTTGCCCTCCTCCTGGATCAGGCCCATGGCGATACCGGAGACCGGGCGCTTAATGGGCACGCCGCCGTCCATAAGGGCGAGCGTGGAGCCGCAGGTCGAAGCCATCGAAGAGGAGCCGTTGGACTCCATGACCTCGGAGACGACGCGGATGGCGTAGGGGAACTCGTTCTCGTCGGGAAGCACCGGAAGCAGAGCGCGCTCGGCCAGATTGCCATGGCCGATCTCGCGGCGCTTGGGGCTGCCCATGCGGCCGGTCTCGCCGGTGCAGAAAGGCGGGAAGTTGTAGTGGTGCATGTAGCGCTTGCCCTCGGTGGGCTCGATGGTATCCAGACGCTGGCCCTCGTTGAGCATGCCGAGCGACAGGACGGAGAGCACCTGGGTCTGGCCACGCTGGAACAGGCCGGAGCCGTGAACGAGCGGCAGGTAGTTGTCCTTCACCATGATGGGACGGATCTCGTCGGCGGCACGGCCGTCGACGCGCTCACCGGTCTCGACGACCATGGTGCGCATGGCCTTCTTCTCGAGCTTCTTGAGCGCCACGGGGATCTCGCGCTCCCAAGCGGCCTGCTCCTCCTCGGTAAACTCGGCACGGATGGACTCCTTCAGAGCCTCGACCTTGCCGATACGGGAGAGCTTGTCGGCGTCGCGAAGGGCGGCTGCCATCTCGTCGTAGTGGGCGAAGATGCGCTCCTGGACCTCCTCGACGGGCTGGTCGAGCGGGTACTCCTTCTTGACGATGGGGCCGTTGACCTGCTCCCACTCGGCAACGAACTCGTCCTGAGCCTGGCAGAAAGCAGCAAGGGCCTCCTGGCCAAACTTCATGGCGGCGAGCATGTCGTCCTCGGAGATCTCCTCGGCGCCGGCCTCGACCATCGAGATGAAGTCGGCAGAGCCGCCCAGCTCCAGGTCCAGATCGGAGTTCTCGCGCTCCTCGTAGGTGGGGTTGACGATAAACTCGCCGGTCTCCACGTTACGGCCGATGCGCACGCAGGCAAGCGGACCCTCGAAGGGCACGCCGCCGAGCGTCATGGCCAGAGAAGCACCCATGACGTTGATGACGTCGAAGGGGTTGACCTGGTCGGCGACGAGCGAGGTGGCGACGATGTGCACCTCGTTGCGGAAGCCATCCGGGAAGCTCGGGCGAATCGGACGGTCGATCATGCGCGCGGTGAGCGTAGCCTTCTCACTGGGACGGCCCTCACGCTTGAGGTAGCCACCCGGGATGCGGCCGGCGGCGTACATCTTCTCGTTGAAGTCGACGGTCAGCGGGAAGAAGTCGTAGTTCTTACGCTCCTTGGAGACGACCACGGTGTCGAGCATCGTGGTGTCACCCTGCTTGACCAGGCAGGCGCCGGTGGCCTGCTTGGCAAGCTCGCCCGACTCAAAGGTGTAGGTCTTGCCGTACAGCTCAAAGGTCTTGGATACGAGTGTCATTGTTCTCCTTTACCCCGCAGACCCCTTGCCTGCGGGCTTCTCATGTGACGCGGGCCCCCTGCCCCCGCCACGCTTCAGAGCGTGATTGTTCGCGCCCTTACACAAAAAGAGCGCCCCGCTGCGCAGGACGCTCTTAGCATGTACAAATCCTACTGGATGTTGTCGCGGATGCCCAGAGCCTTGATGAGCTCACGGTACTCGACGATGTCGTTCTTCTTGATGTAGGAGAGAAGACGACGACGACGGCCGACGAGCATGAGCAGGCCACGACGGGTGTGGAAGTCCTTCTGGTGGGACTTCATGTGCTCGGTCAGCTCCTTGATGCGCTCGGACAGGATGGCGACCTGAACCTTGGGGTTGCCGGTGTCGACCGGGGTGTTACCGAACTGGGCAGTCAGCTCCGCCTTGCGCTCTTTGGAAACAGTCATTGTTTCACCTTTCGTTTTACGTCGCCCGCGGGCGACTCGATTCGCCTCGGACTGGGAAGCCGCCGGTGGAGCGAGCAACCAAGGTCGAGGTACCAACAGGTCGGCATGATACCACAAGCAGCCCGCGCCTGCGCATCATCACCGACCCAACATGAATTCCATCGCACGGAGGCGTTGATCGGTGTGCGTCGCAGCCCACACATGCGAAAGCCCGAGCAGGAATGCCGCCGTATGCGGGTCGATTCGCTCGGCCATGAGCGCATCGAAGGTCATGGACATGAGGGCGCGCAGCCATGCGGTCTCACCGGTCGACACCAGTTCGGCACCTGGAACGCTCGACGCGCACGACCCGCACATGAGACCGCCCGCCTGGGGTGAAAAATACGACAGCATGGGGTCTCCGCACAGCACGCAGGCCGAAAAATCGGGTCGATAGCCAACGTGCGACAGCAGCTTAAAGACATATGCCGCCACAAGTAGGTCCATATGCGCCGTGTCAAGCCCGCTGCCCACCAGGGCAAGCGCTCGCTGCGTGATGGCAAAGGTAAACGGGTCCTCGGCGTCCTCGAACGAGCACACGCGCGCAACCTCGGCGATCGCGCTTGCGGCGCAGGTCGTCTCGTAATCGGGCGCAGCGCCGAGCGGCGCCTCCATAAGCTCGGCCTGGGAAACCACGTCGAGTGACCGTCCATGTGCGAGCAGCATATCGACCGTACAGAACAGCTCGCAGCGCGCAGCCAGGCGTCCGCCGGGTTTGCGGGCGCCCTTTGCCACGGCACGAACCTGCCGCCCCCGCTCGTCAAGCATCGTCAAGATCAGGTCGGTCTCTTTGAGCTTCGTCTTGTCGAGGACGAGCACCTTGGTGCGATATGTCCGGGAGCCTGCCATGCGCGCCGCGCGTCCTTAGTCCTCGGCGTTGTAGCCAAAGCGGCGAATCTGGGCCTCGTCGTCACGCCAGCCGGCCTTGACCTTCACGTCCAGCTCCAAAAAGACCTGCGTGCCAAAAATGCGTTCAAGATCGCGTCGGGCGTCGATACCGATATGCTTGATCATCTCGCCGCCCTTGCCGATGATGATGCCCTTTTGGCCCTCGCGCTCGACGTAAATGGTGGCGTGCACGCGCAGCACCTTCTTGGTCTGCTCGAGCGCATCGCAGATCACGCCAACGGAGTGCGGAATCTCATCACGGGTGCGGCGCAAGACCTTCTCGCGCACAAACTCGGCAACGAGCGTCTCATCGGAAGCGTCAGTACCCATGTCCTCGGGGAACCAACGCGGACCCTCAGGCAAAAAGTGCGCAACGGTCTCTATAAAGGCATCGACGTTGAAGTTCTTAACCGACGACGTCACAATCTCGTCGTCATATTCCATAAGCTCGTGGGCAGCCTTAAGCTGCTCCATGACCTGTGCGGGGTCGGCCTCATCGGCCTTGGTGAGCACCAGGACCTTCTTGCAACGAGCGCATCTGACACGCTCGGCAACCCAGGCGTCTCCCCTGCCGATGGGCTTGGTGGCATCAATCAAAAACGCGACGACGTCGACATCGTTCAACTCGAACAGTGCGCTCTTGTTGAGCTCGGACCCCAGGCCGTCCTTGGGCTTATGAATACCCGGGGTATCGACAAAGACCAGCTGGTAGCCGGGACGGTTGACGACGGCGCGCATGCGACGGCGGGTCGTCTGTGCCACCGGCGAGGTGATGGCGACCTTTTTGCCATAGCAGGCGTTGAGCAGCGTGGACTTGCCGGCGTTGGGGCGTCCGACCAGGGCTACGAAGCCGCTGCGAAAACCGGGTTCAACGTCGCCAAAGCCCGCGAGGCTATCGTCCTCGTCGCACAGGGCGTCGAGCTCCTCGTCGCTCATGCCCTCAAACGGATCGAATTCCTCGACTTCCTCGTATGCTTCGGCCGCTTCGGCATCCGCCGCATCCAGGACCTCGTCGTCCAAAATTTCATCGATAGGCTGCATAGTGTCGGACATGAAAATCCCTTTCTAGATAAAGCCGAGCGCGTGGGCAAATACCAGCAAGCCCACAATCGCGGCGGTGATGGAAAGAACGTATACGGAGGCGGCGGCGATATCCTTCGCGCGCTTTGCCAGCGGATGGAGCTCCTGGGTCGCCAGATCGACAATCGCCTCCATGGCGGTGTTGCATAGCTCGCCGTGAATCACCAGGCCACAACAGATGATAATCGTGGCCCACTCGGCAATGTCGAGCCCCACGATGCAGCCGGCAATGACGGTGCACACGCCCGCAACGAGCATGACCTTAATATTGCGCTCGGTCTTGACGGCGGTGACGAAGCCCTCCATGGCGTAGGAGAACGACTTTAAGAAGGACGGATGGTCCTTGTTCGATCCGGGAATCATAGACGGCTCCTAGTCGTGGGCGTGGTTGGT
>CAUGNZ010000059.1 GCA_959601045.1 uncultured Collinsella sp. | reverse complement strand
CTGCTCGCGCATGGCATAGCCGCCCACGCGCATCTGGGCAAACACGAAGCTCGCGTCCGTAAAGGCAGTCTCCTTGTCGGTGGTCACCATGAGCTTGATGTCCAGGCCGAGGTCCTCGTGCAAAATCCAGTCCACGAGCACGCCGATCTTGCGCTGGCGCTCCTCGTTGATGTCGTACAGACGAATCTCGTCAACGTCGAGCTCGTCCTTGCGCAGGGCGATGGATTTGACGATGCCGGGGGTAAAGGTGGATCCGCCACCACACAGAGTAATGATCATTGTTTACTGCTCCTTCTCAATTGCGTTTTCGACCTTGTCACGCATCTCGGCGACCTTCATGCCAAAGATGATCTGGATATTATTGCCGTTGCGGTTGATGCCGCTGTTGGGCACGTGGTTGATGAGGTCCTCATTGATGAGGTCCGGGTTCTTAACGTTCACGCGGAGACGCGTAAAGCAGTTCTCGAGCTCCTCGATGTTGTCCTTGCCACCAAGACCTGCGACCAGGTCGGCGATGCCTGCATCGACGCCCTCTGCGGGAGCCGCGGCAACAGCGCCCTGCTTCACCGCGACAGACGCGGCGGCCTCGCCCTCGGCAACGGACTCGGCGAGCTCGGACTCTTCCTCGCGACCAGGCGTGTGGAGGTTGAGCTTCTTAATAAGGAAGGTGAAGAGGAAGAAGTACAGAGCGGCGTTGACGACTCCAAGCACCAGCATAACCGGCCAGTTGGTCTTATCGACACCGAGGACCAGGTTGGAGACCACGATGTTGATGATGCCGCCTGCAGTCGAAGCGGGCACGGAGAGGACCTTGAGCAGGACCAGGAAGATACCGGAAAGAACCGAGTGAACGACAAAGAGCACGGGAGCGGCAAAGACAAAGAGGAAGTCCATGGGCTCGGTGACACAGGAGAGCACGGCGGTGATGATCAGCGGGATGATAACGGCCTTGGTCTTATCCTTGTTCCCCTTGTAAGCGGTGAAGATAAAGGCGAGACCGATACCGATGTAGGGCCACAGGTTGTTGAAGGTGTAGCTGTTGAAGTAGGTGCTATCGGAGAAGGGCTGGCCCGTCATTGCCATCTCGGCGACACGGATGGGATAGGCGCCGGCGATAACCTGATCGCCCAGCGTCAGGGTGCCGCCCACATCGGAGAACTGGAACGGGGTGTAGATGAGGTGATGCAGACCGGTAGGAACGAGCAGCTTGTTGAGCATGCCGTAGATAAACAGACCGATGTTGCCCGACTCCTTAATGATGCCGGCAACGGAGGAGATGGCACCCTGAACCGGAGGCCAAACGATGCAGAAGCCAGCACCCATGATCCAGGAAATGATGATCATGATCAGGAACGGAAAACGAACGCCCGAGAACATCGAAAGGGCAATGGGGAACTGCTTGTTCGAGTACTTGTTGAACACGGCACCGGTGATGCAACCAAGAATGATGCCGCCAAACACGCCGGTATCGAGCACCTGAATGCCCATAACGGTGCTCTGGCCGGTTCCGGTAAGGCCGAGCATGCCGCTCGCTTCGGCAAGAGAGCCGGTGGCGTTGAGCACGATGTTGTTAGCCTGCAGGAACAGGAAGAACGACATCAGGGCGATCAGCGAAGCATGGCCCTTGTTCTTCTTTGCCATGGCGCCGGCGATGCCCACGCAGAACAGAATCGAGAGGTTGTTGATGATAAACATCAGCGACTGATAGACAACGGCGCCCACAAGCTGGAACGGACCGGAGCCCAGCACAGGGATCACGGCGCAGATGGTCTTGTTGGTCAGAATAATGCCCACGATGAGCAGAATGCCGGCAACCGAGAGATACATCATCGGCTGAACGATTGACTTCGCGAACACCTCCAACGGCGCTTTGAAATTGAACTTCTTTTTTGCGGTCATAGCGGTACTCCCCTTCCTTTTCCGCAAATTAAGACAGATGTGCCCTGGACAAGACCGTGAGCCTTGCCTTATATCAATCGATGTGTGGGCACGTTATGCCTAGAGACCAGGTTCTCCAAGCAGGTTAACAATGTGATATGCGAGATAACTCTTCTCGGCATCGGTAACGACAACGTTATAGGTAGACGCTAAGTGGTCGGCAATTGACTCCGCACACGAGAACGCCCTCGGATACGCCGTTTCATCGATACGGAACAGCGCGTCGCCATTGACCTGCCCCGCCGCGGGATCGAGCGCCCGCTGCGCAAAAAACTGCAGATGGCGAACGAAACGCTCGTACGGCAACGAGGTGACGTCAAGGGTCGTGGCATAGTGCTCGGAAACAATCGCGAGCACGTCGCGAACAAGCTGGACCGAAACAATCAGACGGTCAGAGCGCTGCGGCATGGTGGCGTTGACGATATGCAGCGTAATAAAACCCTGCTCTTCTTCGCTCATCTGGATGCCCATATACTCCTTGATAATCTGCAGCGCACGGCCCGCAAGCGCATACTCCTTGCGATAGAACTGCTGGATCTCGAGCAGCAACGGATTCTCGCAGGGGACGCCCTTACGCTCGCGCTCCAAAGCAAGACTGATATGGTCTGCGAGAGCAATGAGAATCTTGTCGTTGATATCAACATTGAGCTCTCGACGGAGCATCTGAACAATGTCCTCGGCAATCACGAGGTTGACGGTGGGGATGGACTCCAAAAGATGTGCCAAGCGGTCAATCGTACGCGAATCCTGAGAAGTGCCCTCCTGCAGCGCATAGGTCTTTTCGACCGATGCTTCATCGATAGCGTCGCCGGCATGACGGCCAAAGCAGAGGCCTCGACCGATGACAATGAGCTCGGAGCCATCGTCCGAAGTGACCATTGCGACGTTGTTGTTGAAAACTCGCTTGATAACCACGGTACCCACCACAAGAATTTACTCGGAAAGCCAGACGACAGGCTCTTTAACAGCAACAGGGCCGGAAGCGTGCTCACGAAGAGTCGAGTTCTCCGAACGCTCGCACACGATAACGAAGACCGTGGGATCGAAGCCGGCGGCGCGGACCGCGTCGAAATCGACCTCGACGAGGGGCTGGCCCGCGTCGACATGGTCACCCTGGGCAACAAGCGCATGGAAGCCCTTGCCCTCAAGTTTAACAGTGTCGATTCCGATATGCAGCATCACCTGAGCAGAGCTGTCGTCGGACATGATGCCCAGCGCGTGCTCAGTCGGAAACAACGCCGCGACGGTGCCGGAAACAGGAGCGCACACCGTTCCCTCTTGGGGAACCACGGCAACGCCATCGCCCACGGCACGGCTGCTAAAAGCGGGGTCATTGGTATTTTCTAGATGAACAAGCTCGCCGGAAACGGGAGCGAGGATTTCGAACTCGGAAGCTGCAGTCTTCTGCTCATCCGAACCGCCCATCAGGCGAGAAAAGAAACCCATGGTGGCATGTCCCTTCATAAATATAGCCCAACCAAAATCAAGCGAATGCATCCATAGAGACACACTCGTTCAAAGACTTTGGTTAGGCCCACGTCCGAGGGACTCGGTAACCTTCCGCATTTCTTTTTACGGGAGTTATTTTAGACAAGCCCAAAGCCAGAATAGTCATTATGACCGGTGAGCGGTATTTTTTCTTCGATAAACGGTATTTAGGCAGCACTTGGGGACGTTCCTTTTCTGCCGGCACTCGGGGACACTCCTCACTCTGGTGCATTGGGGACAGGTTTGTTTGCACCAGGTTGGTGCAGATTAACCTGGCCCCATTGCACCAATTTCGTATGCGCTAGACAAAGAGCTCGCATTCCTTCCGCACGACGCAAACCTTGCTCAGCATCTGGGAAACAGCGGATAGCTTGTTGGGATCAAGCTTACGAGCGCCTCGCGGGCATACGGCAATGCAGCGCATGCAGGAGATGCACGCCTCGCCAGCTGCTCGTTTGGGGTCACCCTTGTCGATAGCACAAACGGGGCACGCCGCGGCGCATGCACCGCAGGAGACGCAATCCTCTGTTGCCTCAGGTGCCATGCGGTGACCTCTGGCTTGTTTGTAAGGACGATTGCCGGGAATAGAGGGCTCGGATGTATCCTCAGCCAACAGCTTTTGCTGAATTTGCTGCGCAAACTCTGCGAGCTGCGCCGCATCCTGCACATCCGGACGACCGGCAGCAAACTGTCGCGCAATGGAATGTTCTGCAATGGCTGCAACTGCCGCGATTACCCGGAATCCCGCATGCTTCGCAACGTCCTCCAGCTCTACGAGCGTGTCCTCAAACGCGCGGTTTCCGTATACACAAACCAAAACAGCCCGAGCCCCGTTGCCGCGCACCATGCCCAACCGGTCAGCCACCACAGCCGGAATTCTACCGGCATACGCCGGCACAGAGATTACGGCCACGTCGTCCTCAGTCATCGAGACAGCGCTGAGATCTAGCCCGCTATCGGTCAGATCGACGGTAACGGTATTATTGTCCAGCGCCCCGGCCACAAGGCCAGACACCTTCCGCGTTCCACCCGTCGGACTAAACACAATTTCGAATACGCTCATCGAGGCACCCTCTCCCTACGCCTGGCAACGCGTCAAGCCGTTTTCACATTCAGACAGAGTATACGGCGCATGGGGAGAGCTCCCCGTTTCGGTGCGCCAGGCACCCCAATGCACCCACCCTACGCTGTCTGCCTCTTCGTTTTGTATAAATTACGGTACAGATTGTATATATTTACGGGATACCGCCGCGTTCTCCTGAGGTACCCCATCCTGGCCCGTGCAAAAAACGGAGTATTCTGCAACGTGACCGCGCCAGCACCGCCGCGGATGGGCAAAACTGTAGGGCGCCGCATCCTTTTAAGTCCCGACATGGCGAGAATGACGCGCCCCTGCTCCGGAAAACGACGAAATCTGACTCAGAACGCTCGCTAGGGATATCCGAAGGCCACCGTTGGCGACGTCAAATCATATGCAGACAACTCGAACTGCAGAATACTCCAAAAAATGCACGGCGCACCCCATGGGACCCATTGCCGCATGGTAGGAAACAGGCCCACGGCATCCTCTAGATGCATTCCCGAGGAAATCACATTTGAACTAGCGATCGGATACGGCAAACAAAAAGGGCCCCGAGCGTAGTTGCTCGGGGCCCTTGGTTCACCTCGCTCTAGCGGGCGATGCGTGCGTTATTTGCGCTTGCCGCCGCCGTCACCGGGGCGACGGGAGCTGCTACCGCGCTTGCCACCACGACTATTGCCATAGCTGCCACGGTTATCGCGACCGCCGGCACGACCGCCACGGGAACCGGCCTGGTTGCCGCCGCGACCACCACGGTAGCCGCCGCGACGCTCTTCGCGGGTATCGTCGTAGTTGCGCCAGTCATCGCGACGATCGCGGCTGGCACGCGGGTCACGACGATCGCGCGACTCGTTAGAACGACCAGCACCGCCGCGGCCGCCGTTACCACGAGCGCCCTCGCCGCCGCGACGCTCGTCTCGGCCACTGCGCTCGTCATCACGACCGGAACGACGACGGTCGCCCGAGCCGCGCTTGCCGCCGCGCGAACCACGGCCCTCGTCTTCGCGCTCAACACGACGACGACCACCACGGTCCTCGTCCTCGCGGCGACGGCGATGAGCCTCGCCCTGGAACTGTTTGGCACGGCGCTCGGCACGGTTGCCGCGCGGGGCCTGCTCGACGACAGCAGCACCGCCGCGCTCCTCGGCAGCCACCTCGCGGGCCACGCTCTCCACAGCCTCGTCCACGCGAGCCTGAACACCCTCGCGCACGCGGGTCTTGCCGCCGCGCTTGGGACGACTCGGGCGCTCGCCGTCGCCACGACGCTCGTCGCGACCGCGGTTGGAACGACCGGCCACATCGCCGTAATCGTCGCCGTTGCGCTTGCCGTCGCGACGCGCCTGCTCAAGCTTCTTCTTGCTCTTGGACTTGCCGCGCTTGGTCTTCTTCTTCACCTT
>CAUGNZ010000058.1 GCA_959601045.1 uncultured Collinsella sp. | reverse complement strand
GCGTGGTGACGGAGCGGCCCTCGACGCGCGCGGCGGGAACCGAGCAGCTCAGCACCGGATCGTCGTCGAGCCACACCGTGCACAGGCCGCAGTTGGTGGTCTCGCAGGCGCAGCGCACCGACGCGCAACCCTGTTCGCGCAGCAGCGCAAAGAGCATGGTATCGGGGGAAATCTGAACCTTGACCTTGCGACCGTTGAGCGTAAAGGAAAGATCGATGAGTTTGGCAGCCATTAGCGCACCTCGCTAGAATCGACGCCGGGCACGCGGCGGCAGGAATACTCGTCCGTGGCAAACTTGGGGACCTGAACGGTCTCGAGCTCGCGGGCAAGCGCGGCCGAAAGCTCGATGCCAGCGGCGCGGCGCACGGCCTGGACGGCGAGCGGGGCCGAGATGCGGCGGCGGTAGTCGGCCGAGCCCCACAGGTTGGTGCCGTAGCCCAGCGCGCGTACGGACGCCGCCAGGGCACGCAGCTCGTCCTCGGAAGGCTGCTCGTTCACCAGGCCGCATGCCTCGCCCCGCAGCAGGGTCGCGCGCAGCGGGCGGGCACCCACGGTGACATGCCAGCTGTTGTCCCACCAGGCGGCAGTGACGTTCAGCGAGGGGAAGTCGGTCGCGGCCTTGCGCACGGCCTCGTAACTCGCACGGTAATCGTGCTTGACGACCACGACGTGCTCGATCACGTCGCGCACATAGCCCATATCCACGAACTCAGCGAGCGGCACGCGGCCGGCACCCGTCAGCTCAACGTACGAGTCGAGCGCCAAAAAGGCCGAGAGCACGTCCGAGAAACCGAAGCGGCCGTAGATGCTGCCGCCCACCGTGGCGGTGTTGCGCAGCTGCACGCCCACGATGTCGTGGACGGCAAACTCAAATACGTTGTTGACGAGCGCGTTGAGCTCGGCATGGCGCTCAAGCTGGCGCAGGGTGCACATGGCACCGATGCGAAACTCGGTCTCGGTCTCCTCGATCTGATCGAGTCCACAGGCCGAAAGGTCAATCGCCGTCGCCACGCGACGCGAACCCAGGCGCATCCAGATGCCGCCGCCCACAATCTTGTTGTTGCGGTTCTTCTGTAAGAGCTCATAGGCTTCGGCCGCGTTTCCAACACGGACGTAGGTACCGAACTTGAGCACGTTCTCCCCCATCTCTTTACTTGTCCAGTACCTCTAAGTGTACCAAACGAGGGCGCACGACCCTCACCACCATAGAAAAAGGCTCCCGGCCAATATGGTCGGGAGCCTTAAGATCATCAGCTGGTGCTGTGCGGAGCTATGTCGAGCAAAGGATTAGCAGACGCCCTGGGCGAGCATGGCGTCGGCGACCTTCAGGAAGCCGGCGATGTTGGCGCCCATGACAAAGTTGCCCTCCTGGCCATACTCCTTGGCGGTGTCGTCCACGTTGTGGAACATGCCGCGCATGAGCTGCTCGAGCTTGCCGTCGACCTCCTCGAAGGTCCAGGACAGGTGCTCGGCGTTCTGGCTCATCTCCAGGCCGGACACGAGCACGCCGCCGGCGTTGGCAGCCTTGCCGGGCATAAAGGCGACGCCGTTCTCCTGGAAGTAGTTCGTGGCCTCGATGGTCGTGGGCATGTTTGCGCCCTCGCCGACCACCTTGCAGCCGTTGGCGACGAGCGCCTGGGCGTCCTCGAGCAGCAGCGTGTTCTCGCGAGCGCAGGGCAGCGCGATGTCGCAGGGCAGCTGCCAAACGCCGCGGCCGTCGCCCTCGTGCCACACGGCACCGGGCTTCTCGTCAACGTACATGGCGAGCGTGACGCCCTTGTCGTGGCCAGAGCGCTTCTGGTTGTAGACGTGCTCGAGCACGGAGTAGTCGATGCCGTCGGGATCCTCGACCCAGCCGTGGGTATCGGAGCAGGCCAGCACCTTGCCGCCGAGCTGGGAAACCTTCTGGACGGCGTAGATGGCAACGTTACCGGAGCCGTGAACGACGACGTTCTTGCCCTCGAAGGAGTCGCCGCGGCTCTTGAGGTACTCGTCCACAAAGTAGACCAGGCCGTAGCCAGTGGCCTCGGTGCGGGCGAGCGAGCCGCCAAAGGAGAGGCCCTTGCCGGTGAGGACGCCGGTCCACTCGTTGGTCAGGCGCTTGTACTGACCGAACATGTAGGCAACCTCGCGGCCGCCAACGCCCAGGTCGCCGGCGGGAACGTCGGTGTTGGGGCCGATGTGGCGATAGAGCTCGGTCATGAAGGACTGGCAGAAGTGCATGATCTCGTTGTTGGACTTGCCCTTGGGGTCAAAGTCGGAACCGCCCTTGCCGCCGCCCATGGGAAGGGTGGTCAGGCTGTTCTTGAGGATCTGCTCCAGGCCCAGGAACTTGAGCATGCCCAGGGTGACCGTCGGGTTAAAGCGCAGGCCGCCCTTGTAGGGTCCAATGGCAGAGTTGAACTCGACGCGGTAACCGCGGTTGACCTGGACCTTGCCCTGGTCGTCGACCCAGGGAACACGGAACATGACGATGCGCTCGGGCTCGACAAGGCGCTCCAGTAGGGCGGCCTCCTCGTACTCGGGGTGGGCGTCGAGCGCCGGCTGGATGGTGCCGAGGATCTCGGTCGCGGCCTGGATGAACTCAGGCTGCTCGGGATAGCGGGCCTTGAGCTCGTCGAGAACTTTCTGCGTGTAGCTCATGCTTCCTCCAATTGATGGAAAAGAAAGGTGTCGTTCGCGGCGCCCCATGCGCCGTGAGCTTTATCGAGTATGGATAATATCGCACTGTTGCTACAAAGTTACGAATAAGGCAACGAGCGGATGTTTCATTTTGATTACGATGCAGGTAGATAGCTTTTTGACCGCCTGACGAGCAAATCGCGTGTTTCGAAGCTGTTTCCCACACGTTTCGAAACCACCACAAAGGTGCCTGTCCCCAATGTGGTGGTTTTGGCGAGATGCGTTGGCGGGAACGTATGTGAATCGAACACATCCAAGACGTTTTGCACGCCTCACAACGGTTTTGAGGACCGCGGGGCCCACCGGAGCCCATCCGCTCCCAAACGTGGCGGTATTTTACCAAACTAGCAGGGCGTCGTGGCGAACAGCGATACGGCAGCCCCTAACGAAGCGATCTTAGGCCGCCGGCTCCTTTGTCGAGCGTCGTAAAACGCACCGCATCCAGGTGTTCCAAGATGCTAATGGCTCGCTTGCGCGACACGCCCAGGGCCTCGCGCAGCACACTCGTGGTGACAGCGCCGCCGGCAGCCTCGATAGCCGCCGCAACGACCTCGCGCGCCTGAGCCTCGGCGGCGGCGGACAAGGCAACGTCGCGCTCGACCTTAACGATCGAGCGGTTGAGCGAAAGCTCGCGCAGGGCACGCGTCATGGTGTCGCGATCGAGTTGCAACTGCTGCCCCACCTCGGGAAGCGTCGGTGCATCGAGGCCCGCCTCGTCCAGCAGGGCCGCGATGCGCCGGCCTGCCTCGCGCACCACACGTATCGCCGCAGCGGCGGAATGTGGGTCGTAGACCTCAGACCCCTCCTGGGCGCAGATGCCGCGCGCACAGCCCTCGAGGATGAGCGCAGACGCGACGTCTTCGCCCGCTTTCGGCCAGGCGACATGCGCAACCTCGCCCGGGGTGAAGCCCGTTTGCTTGGGCGCGGCCTTATGCATGGCGACAAGCGTGTCGGCGAGGGCGGCAAGGGCGGCATCGAGCACAGCGGGGGCGGCATAGAGCTCCTCGGTCGAGCGCTCCGGATGGAGGGCGACCGCATCGCCCGACGCCACCGCGGCGTGCAGGAGCCTCGCGACTTCGACACCGGAAAGGTCGAGCGCACGGGCGGCAATGGCCGCCGGCACGGGCAGGCGCTGCAGCCCCAGCCATGCGGCAATGGCGGCGGCGCGGTCGCCGGCATCCAGAGCCCTGAGCAGCGAGACCTCTTCCGCGGAGAGGTCGCGCGAGCGGCGGCACCGCGAAAGAAGAACGCAACCGCCGCCGATAAGTACCACCGGGGAGAACGCAAGCACGATGAGACCGTCGCCCGAGCGCACGGGAAGGCGCTCCTTCAGGCGGATTTGCACGGTACGCGTCTCGCCCGGGGCAATCGGCCCCGCGCCCTCCATGAGCATGATACGGCCGAGGACCTCTGCCGTGCCCACCATCACGTGGACGCGCGTGCCGGACTCGAAGGGCACGGGCTTGGCGCCCTCGCGCCCCAGATAGGTGAAGCGCGCGATAAGCCTGAGCGTCGAGCCCTCGGCACCAGACCCGCAGAGGACCTCGCCGCGCGGAAGGTCGCCCGCGCCGTCGCCCACGATGTTGAGCGCCACGCGCTGTCCGGGCAACGCCCGAGGAGTATCGCCATGCACCTGAATCGCGCGAACGCGGCAGCGCACGCCCGCGGGACTCGAAACGAGCTCATCGCCCACCGCCACGGGGGCATCGTGAAGCGTGCCCGTGACGACCGTCCCGGATCCCTTGATGGTGAAGCAGCGGTCGATGGGCAGGCGCGGGGCCAGACAGGGGCGCACCGGGCGGGATGCGGCATCGGCCAGGAAAGAGTCGATAGCGGTATCGAGGGCAAGGCGAACGTCCTCGATACCCGCACCCGTGCGAGAGGAAACGGGCACCACGGGCGCATTGGCAAAGACGGTATCGCCGAGGAAATCCATCAAGTCGAGCTCGGCGAGCTCCGCCGTCTCGTCATCGGCCAGATCGCGCATCGTAAGCGCAACGACCATGTGCGTCACACCCAACAGCTCCAGTACGCGAACATGCTCGCGGGTCTGCGGCATCACGCCCTCAACGGCAGAAACCACCAGCAACGCAACATCCACGCCGGTAGCACCCTGCACCATGGCGCGTAGGTAGTGCGCATGACCGGGTACATCGACCAGGCCGACAAGCTTGCCGCTCGGCAGCACCAGCTCGCCAAAACCGAGCTCCGTGGTCATACCGCGGCGCCGCTCGACCTCCAGACGGTCGGGATTTTTTCCGGTCAGCGCCTCGATAAGGGCTGACTTTCCGTGGTCGACGTGCCCCGCCGTTCCAACGACAACGGGACATTCGACAAGCTCGCGCGCAGTCATCGGCGCAAACCCGCCCGCACGGCGTCGGCCAACGCAGACGCACACAAATCAAGGTCGGTATCGTGCACAAGCGTGCGAACGTCAAACAGCACCTGGTCGTGCTGTACGCGCGTCACAACCGGCGTATCGGGCTCCTGAACCATAGCGCGCTTCAGGCCATCGACGGACAGGCGCCCATCGACGGGGCAGACGGCAACGCAAAAGGTTGGGAGCTCGACGGTCGGCAGCGAGCCACCGCCCGGGGCAGAAGCGCCTTCGACAACCTGCAGCTCCACCGCCTCCTCGCACTGAGAGTCACGAAGCTTGCGCAGCATGCGGTCATGCAGGCGCTTGGCCTGACGCTCGAGCGGAGCCGGCGCGCCGGAAAGCATGTTGAGCACCGGGATCTCCCGATGCGCTGTATCGGGACCGGTCACATACAGACGCAGGGTAGCCTCGAGCGCCGCGAGCGTGAGCTTGCCGGGGCGAAGCGCGCGCATAAGCGGATGAGAGGCGCAGGCAGCGATAACCTGGGTACTGCCGAGGATAATGCCCGCCTGCGAAGCACCAAGCAACTTGTCGCCCGAACACGAGACAACGTCGACGCCAGCGCAAAGCGAAGCGGACGTGGGCTTCTCCCCCGCATCGGCAAGCACCCCGTCTGCCAGCAAAGCGCCCGAGCCTTGGTCCTCGTAAAGCAAAAGCCCGTGCTCGTGCGCCAGTGCAGAAAGCTCCGCCGCGGAAACCTCCTCGTGGAAGCCCTCGATACGGTAGTTGGAAGGATGAACTTTCAGGATCATCGCCGTGTTGGGCGTAATGGCGCTTTGATAATCGTCCAGATGCGTGCGGTTGGTGGAGCCCACCTCGACAAGCTTGGCACCCGAAGCCGCCATGATGTCGGGGATACGGAAACTGCCTCCCACCTCGACAAGCTCGCCGCGGCTCACGATTACCTCTTTGCCGCATGCATGCGCGGCAAGCACCAACAGCACCGCCGCGGCGTTATTGTTGACAACCAAGGCGTCCTGCGCCCCCGTGAGTGTGCGCAGCAGGCGCGCGGCATGCTCCTTGCGGCCCCCGCGAGCACAGGTCGCGACGTCGTACTCGAGCGTGCTGTAGCTGCGGGCGACGTCGGTCACCGCCTGCACCGCTGCGGGAGCGAGCGGAGCACGGCCCAGATTGGTGTGAATCACAACGCCTGTCGCGTTGACGGCGGGACGCAGGGTCGGCAGCGACAGACGGTGGCACCGCCGCTCAATGGCCAAGGCGAGCTCGCG
>CAUGNZ010000057.1 GCA_959601045.1 uncultured Collinsella sp. | reverse complement strand
CACATCTCCACCGTTCCTTCAACTGGGAAAATGCCGCCCCCGGGCCCCGGGAGGGGCCGCGGGGGCGTTCGGCTAGCTGCGGGAACGGCCTATTTGCTCAATGTGTTCGGCTGAGATCGGAAATCAACCGGTCGCTGTTTGGCGGCCCTCTTTTTTGCACAGGCGCGGTGGGATGGTAATATCGTTACGTTTGAACTGTTTCGATGTGAAACCGAGGAGATTCCCTCTATGAGTGCTGACTACCCGTCAATGACTACGGCCGAGATTCGCTCTAAGTTCCTCAACTTCTTTGAGGAGCGCGGTCTTAAGCTCTATCCTTCTTCGTCCCTCGTCCCCGACGATCCTTCGCTGCTGCTTGCCAACGCCGGCATGAACCAGTTTAAGGAGTATTACCAGGGCAAGAAGACCATGAAGGAGATCGGCGCAATCTCCTGCCAGAAGTGCGTCCGCACCAACGACATCGATTGCATCGGCGAGGACGGCCGTCACCTGTCCTTCTTTGAGATGCTCGGCGACTTCTCCTTTGGTGGCGTCTCCAAGCAGCAGGCCTGCGCTTGGGCCTTTGAGCTCATTACCAAGGAGTTCAGGCTGCCGCTCGATCGCCTGTACTTCACCGTCTTTACCGAGGACGACGAGACCCATGACGTATGGCGCTCCCTGGGCGTTGCCGAGGATCACATCTCCCGCCTGGGCGAGGACGACAACTTCTGGGCCGCTGGCCCCACCGGCCCCTGCGGTCCGTGCTCCGAGATCTACTTTGACATGGGCGAGGAGGTCGGCTGCGGCAGCCCCGACTGCAAGCCCGGCTGCGACTGCGACCGCTTCCTGGAGTTCTGGAATCTCGTCTTTACCCAGTACGACCGCCAGGAGGATGGCTCCATGCCGGAGCTGCCGCACCGCAACCTCGATACGGGCATGGGTCTGGAGCGCATGGCCGCCATCATGCAGCACAAGACCGCTAACTACGACGGCGATCTGATGCAGCACCTCATCAAGCTGGGCGAGAAGATCAGCGGCAAGACCTATGACGCCGACGATTACTCCGGTGCTAGCCGCTCCCTGCGCATCATCGCAGATCACTCTCGTGCCGTCGACTTTATGATCTCGGACGGCATTCTCCCCGGTAACGAGGGTCGCGAGTACGTCCTTCGCCGCCTGCTCCGCCGCGCCGTGTTCCACGGTCGCCTGCTGGGCATCGAGGGCGCCTTCCTGACCAAGTTCATTGACGAGGTCAACGCCCAGATGGGCGAGGCCTATCCCGAGCTGCTCAAGAACGTCGCGCTCGTTAAGGGTATCGTCGCTTCCGAGGAGGAGCGTTTCTCCACGACGCTCGACAACGGCCGCGTCTACCTGGATGAGGCTCTGGCCGCGCTTGCCGAGGGTGCTGTCCTTCCGGGCGACGTCGCCTTTAAGCTGCATGACACCTTTGGTTTCCCCATTGACCTGACCGTCGAGATTGCCGGCGTCGCTGGCCACGACGTCGATATGGACGGCTTCACCGCTTGCATGGAGGACCAGAAGGCCCGCGCTCGCGCCAACGTCAAGGGCGATGCTTGGGGCAGCTTCAACGACGTGTGGGTCGAGCTTTCCGACAAGGTTGCCGCGACCGAGTTCGACGGCTATGACAACGATGTGATCGAGGGTGCCAAGGTTGTCGCCATCGTTCGCAACGGCGAGTCCGTCGAGTCTGCTTCCGTCGGTGAGGACGTCGAGGTCGTGCTCGACCGCACCCCGTTCTACGCCGAGATGGGTGGCCAGCAGGGCGATGCCGGTGAGCTTTCCGCTGAGGGCGTTGCGCTGACTGTTGTCGACACCAAGAACCACAATGGCCTGTATGCTCACGTCGCGCACGTTGCCGAGGGCACACTGACCGTCGGTGCTACCGTGACAGCCGCGCTCGACGCCGAGCGCCGTGGCTTCCTGCGCCGCAACCACACTGCCACGCACCTGCTCGACGCCGCGCTTAAGCAGGTCCTGGGCGAGCATGTCTCCCAGGCTGGCTCGTTGGTGACGCCCGAGCACCTGCGCTTTGACTTCACGCACTTCGAGGCCCTGTCCTCCGAGCAGCTCAAGGCTGTCGAGGACCTGGTCAACCAGCAGATCTTCGCTTCCAAACCGGTCGTGACCCGCGTCATGGGCATCGACGAGGCCAAGGCCGCCGGTGCTGTCGCCCTCTTTGGCGAGAAGTACGGCGACGTCGTCCGCGTCGTCTCCGTGGGCGCCGAGGATCAGCCGTTCTCCCGTGAGCTCTGCGGCGGTACGCATGCCGCCAATACTGCCGAGATCGGCCTGTTCAAGATCATTTCCGAGTCCTCTACGGGCTCCAACGTCCGCCGTATCGAGGCCGTGACCTCCAAGGGCGCTCTCGACTACATGGCCGACCGCCTGGCGCTCGTTGACGCCGCTGCCGCTGCGCTCAAGTGCCGTGTTGACGAGGTTCCCGCCCGCGTGGAGAACCTGCAGGCCGAGCTGCGCGAGACGTCCAACAAGCTCAAGAAGGCACTCACCGGTGGCTCCTCCGACGCTATCTCTGGCGCCATCGAGGGCGCTGTCGAGCTGAACGGCTACAAGCTCGTCGTCGCTGAGCTTCAGGGTCTTGAGGCTGCTGACCTGCGCAATGTGTGGGATACCGTGCACCAGAAGGTTGCCGGCCCCGTCGCCTGCGTCGTTGCCAGCGTTACCGAGAAGGGCACCCCGGCCCTGCTCGCCGCCGGCTCCGATGACGCCGTGAAGGCCGGTTTCCACGCCGGCAACGTGATCAAGCAGATCGCGGGCCTGGTCGATGGTCGCGGTGGCGGTCGTCCCAACATGGCCCAGGCCGGTGGCAAGAATGCTGCCGGTATCGCCGATGCCCTCGCGGCCGCCAAGACCGCGCTCGGCGCCTAAGAACCTAAGTAGTCGCTGTGGTCGCGCTCGCACTGGACATAGGGGAGACCAGGATTGGCATTGCCGTCTCGAGCCGTGATGGCAAGATGGCGATGCCTGTCAAGGTGCTTCCGGCTGCCGAGGTCACTGGTATGGCAAAGACGT
The DNA here is from genome assembly GCA_959601045.1 of uncultured Collinsella sp. Lineage (GTDB taxonomy): Bacteria > Actinomycetota > Coriobacteriia > Coriobacteriales > Coriobacteriaceae > Collinsella. Next base: position 3,889 of record CAUGNZ010000057.1, on the reverse strand, counting down.
TTCGCTACCTGGTCGAGGACTATGAGCCCGATATCCTGGTAAGTGGACGTCCCTTGACCATGGCAGGTGAGCCCGGCCCCCAGGCCGAGCGCGTCGCCGCAGTGGCCCAAAAGATTGCCGACGAGCTCGAACTTCCGCTGGAGTTTGAGGACGAGCGTCTGTCCTCGCAGGAGGCCAAGCGAATCCTGCGAGAGCAGGGACTCAACGAAAAGCAGATGAGGGGCAAGATTGACATGATCGCCGCCAGCCTGTTCTTGCAGACATGGCTCGATCGTAAAAACGAGGAGGTTTCGCATGCCTAGCGCTTCCGATCCGCGCCAGCAGAATCGTACACGGCAGCCTGCGCCGCGCCCTGCTCAGCCTGGCCAGCGCCCGGCGCAGCCGACGCAGCGTTCGGCTCAACCTGCTCAGCGTGCCGCTCAACAGCCCGCAGCTCGTCCCGCGCAGCCCGCTGGCGGCGCTCGTTTTAAGCAGCAGGCTCCTGCCCAGCGCACGCAGGGGCAGGCCCGGCAATCACGCCCCCACGCACATCATGCTCATGGCTCGCACGGCGTTGCTCCGGCCACGCGCTCGAGCTATAACACGCATGCCCGCCGTGGCGTCCAAAAGAAAAGCTCTCCGGTGCCTATGATTATCGGTGGCGTCATCGCCGTGCTTGCGCTTGTCGCGATCGTTTTCTTTGTTGTGCCGGCCGTCAAGGGCTTCTTTGCCGGCGAGGATGCGAAAGTCGCTGCTGGCCAGCAAGTTACGGTGACCATTCCCGACGGTGCTTCGGGCGATACGATCGCCTCGATTCTCTCCGAGAACCATATCGTCGAAAATCCCAAGGATTACTACGCGGCGGTGAAAAAGCTTAACGCCGATATGTCGCTTAAGCCTGGCACCTACTCGTTCACCACACTCATGGATGCGACCAAGGTTGTTCAGCAGCTCATGGAAGGCCCCAACGCGGGCTCCAATGCGCTGACTATCCCTGAGGGTCTGACAGTCGATCAAGTCGCCGACCGCGTGGCCCAGGCCTACGACAGCATCTCTAAGGAAGACTTCCTCAACCAGGCCAAGGCCTCCAACTACGTGGACGACTATAGCTTCCTTAAGGGCGCGGCCAACGACTCGCTCGAGGGTTTCTTGTTCCCCAAGACCTATTCGTTGGGTGATTCGCCGACGGCCGATGACGTGATTCGCGCCATGCTCGATCAGTTTAAGACCGAGTACAAGTCGCTTGACTTTGCGAGCTGCGAAGCCAAGATCAAGGAGCGCTACGGTGTGGAGATGTCCGACTACGACATCGTCAACTTGGCCTCTATCGTTGAGCGCGAGGGCCTCAACGCCGATCAACGTGCACACGTGGCCTCGGTCTTCTACAACCGCCTTGCCGGCAAGCTCGACGGTCTGCGCTATCTCAACAGCGATGCGACCATGATGTATGTCACCGGTGGCGAGGTTACCGCCGACGACCTGCAGAGCGATAGCCCGTATAACACCTATAAGCACGAGGGCCTGCCACCCACGCCCATCTGCTCTCCGTCGCTCGAGGCACTCAAGGCCACGCTTGAGCCAACCGACTCCGATGACCTGTATTTCTACATTACGCAGGACGAGGAGTACTTCTCGCAAACCTACGAAGAGCATCAACTGTCTTGGAATTAGCATGAGGATTTTTAGCCCCAAACGATACGTTGCCTCGGTCGATCGCATCGACCTTGATACCCTGTGGGCCGACGGCAAACGCGCCATTCTGCTCGATCGCGATAACACTCTGGTTCCGCGCGACACCGAGCAGGTTCCCGCCGCGGTTTCCGCTTGGCTCGATACCGCCCGCGCCAAAGGCTTTAAGCTGTGCATGGTGTCCAACAACTGGCATCGCGATCAGGTCATGAGCTCTGCACGCGAGCTGGGACTCGAGGCCATCAGCCACGCCATGAAGCCCGCCCCGTTTGCCTTGAAGGCGGGTCTTAAGCGCCTTGGCGCCACGGCAGACGAGGCTGTGCTGATCGGCGATCAGCTGTACACGGACGTGTGGAGCGGTAACTTTGCCGGCGTTGACACTATTCTGGTCAAACCGCAGGCAACCCAGGACCTGTGGTACACGCAGATCTTCCGTATCTTTGAGCGCCGGGCCCTGCGCGACCTTCCCTGCGAGGAATAGGTTTCGCCATGTCTCAGCACATCAAACACGGCTGCGACCATATCTTCTTTATCGGCTTTTTGGGCGCGGGCAAATCGACGCTCGCGCGCAACGTCGGCACTATGTTCAAGCGGCGTTTTATCGATACCGATCGTTTGGTTGTGCGTCGATGTGGCAAGTCGGTGACCGAGATATTTGAGACCGAGGGCGAGGATCGTTTTCGCGAGCTTGAGACCTCGGCACTCCGTTCGCTCCAAAGTGAGCGCAGCCTGTTGGTTTCGTGCGGGGGCGGCATCGTCGAGACGCCGGTGAACATTGAACTGATGCACGAAATGGGTACGTGCGTGTACCTCGAGGGCGACTTCGAGGACTCGTTGCGCCAGATTCGCCGCTCCGATACCCGGCCCGATTTCCGCTCGCCCGAGCATGCCGCGCGCCTGTTTGAGCATCGCCGTCCGCTGTATCGCCAGGCCGCCGATATTACCCTTAATATTCGCAACAAGTCCTTCGAGGACGTTTCCTACCTTTGTGCCGAGATGCTTTTGGAGCGTGGACTGCTATGATTCGCCGTCAACTGATCAATTTCCAAAACCGTAGCGTCGATGTCCGTGTCGGATTGGGCGCGTTCGATGAGCTGTCGCGTATGTTTGCCTCGGCCGTGGGCAAGCCTAAGCGTGCGATGGTCGTTTGGAACACCGCCACGTCAGAGCGTTTTGGCGAGGTCGTTGAGCATGCGCTGGTCGACGTCGGCTTTGCCGTGTCGCTGCTTGTCCTCGAGGTTTCGCCTGCCGGCGCTACGCTGGCCGATGCCGATACCGTCTTTGGCGCCCTGTCGGCTAACGGCATTACCTGTGACGATCTCGTTGTCGCCGTCGGCGACACGGCGACCTGCTCGGTCGTTAGCTGGTGTGCCAATCAGTGGTGCGGTCGCACCGAGTGCGCCTTGCTGCCGACGACGCTTGACGCCATGCTCACGGTCGCGACGACCATGAAGCCGCTCGTCGCCTCGTCGGCGAATGCGCTTCCCGCCATCTCGTTCCGTCCCGAACCGGGCTTGGTCGTGTGCGATCTCGACCTTGTTCGCGAGGCGGATCCCGAGGACCTCAAGCTCGGCTATGCGGTACTTGTTGGCACCATGCTTTCGAGCAGCAAGTCGCGCTGGAATCAGTTTACTGAGACCGTCCCCGAGATTCTCGCTGGTGAGGAGGTCGCGCTCGTCAATGCCGTCCAATGGTCTCAGACTGCCCGCAAGGACGTACTGATGGCCACGAACCCGAGCGCCCGCCATGCGCTCGATTTTGGCAAGACGGGGGAGCGTACCCTGCGCGCCTGCTTGGGCGATGCCGCTTCGCAGGTCCCTGCCTACCAGCTGTTGTCCGAGGGCATGCGCTTTGAGGCGCGCCTAGCACATGATGCCTGCGGCTTTGATATCGATTACGTCTTTGAGGTCGATGACTGCCTGGAGGACTTTGGCATCGAGGAGCTTGCCTTCGACTTGGAGCCCACCGCGTTTATCGAGGAGTTCCGCAAGCAGCAGTTTGCGCGCTCGAACCGTAGCATGCTGCCGTTGCCCGCGGCGCTTGGCGCCATCCGTCTGACAAATGCCGAGGACGAGGTTCTCGAGCGCCATGCCCAGGCGTATCTGGCTTCTCGTAAGGAACTTCTCTAAGATTTATTGACATCCATCGTCTTTCGTATCATTTTGAGGGGCGGGTTTCCAATCGGTTGCGGATCGCATGCGATTCCGTACGTTGATTGAGC
>CAUGNZ010000056.1 GCA_959601045.1 uncultured Collinsella sp. | reverse complement strand
ACGCAAAGAAGGCCACTTAATGTGGCCTTCGTCTTGCGCAGGACTGTAGAGCAGGAAACCTTATATCCGGCCCCTCCGTCCGGGGACCGCGCCGTACCAGCTACAGCGTCATGTTTGGATCGGCGTCGACGTCGAACGGCGAGATTTCTCCTCGGTCGAATTTACGGCGGGCAACCTCTGCGATCATGGCGGCGTTGTCGGTGCACGCCGAAAGCGGTGGCACCGTTACGCGGATCCCCTGACGCCCGAGCTTCTTGATCATCATCTCGCGCAGATGCGGATTAGCCGAGACACCACCGCCGATGCAGTATTCCTTGCATCCGGTGGCATGCAGGGCGTTTTTGGCCTTCTTGTACTGAACGTCAAAGACGGCTGCCTCAAACGAGGCCGCTAGGTCGGGCAGGTGAATCGTGCGCCCGGCCTTGGTCTCCTGCTCGATGTAGAGCGTCACCGCCGTCTTGAGGCCCGAAAGCGAGAAGCGATAGTCCCCCCTGCTGTTAAGCGCACGGGGGAAATCGATCGCCTTGGGGTTGCCCGTCTCGGCAAGCTTGGAGATGATAGGGCCTCCGGGATAGCCAAGACCCAGTGCCTTTGCCACCTTGTCGAAGGCTTCGCCCACGGCGTCGTCGAGCGTCTCGCCAAGCACTTCATAGTCGCCCCATGCCTTTACGTGCACGAGCATGGTGTGCCCGCCCGAAACGAGCGTAAAGATAAACGGGGGCTTGAGGTCGGGCTGCGCCAACAGGTTGGCAAACAGGTGGCCCTCCAGATGATTGACGCACACCAGCGGTTTGCCGGCAGCATACGCAAAGCCCTTGGCGAAGGCGACGCCCACTACCAGAGCACCCACCAGGCCCGGACCCTGCGTCACGCCAACAGCGGCGAGTTCGCTCGGCGCGATGGCTCCACCCTCAAGACCAAGCGATGCTGCGGCATCCTCGAGCGCCGCATCCACGACACTCACAATCACCTCAACGTGTTTGCGCGAGGCGATCTCGGGCACCACGCCGCCAAAACGGGCATGGAAATCGATCTGCGTCGACACCTGGTTGGCCAGCATATTGCCATCCGCATCGATAATCGCCACCGCCGTCTCGTCGCAGGAACTCTCGATGGCAAGCACTAGGCGGCGGCGCTCAATTTCGGCACGCTCCCCCTCGGAGCGCCTAGGCGCAGGCAGCGGCCATACGCGCTGCTCTGCCGCCGTCGGCTCGGGCGAGGCATTGTCGACCGGAAGCACCAGGGGCAGCGGAGCCGTCATGACGATGGCATCCTTGCCGGCACCATAATAGCCGCGGCGCCATCCTGCCTCGGTAAAGCCCAGAGCGTTATAAAGCGCGATCGCTCCCTTGTTGTCGTCCTCGACCTCGAGCGAAGCCGTGGTGCAGCCGAGCATCTGGGCATCATAGCTCACATGCGACAGCAGCTTGCGGGCAATGCCCTCACGGCGATGTGCCGGGTCGACGGCGACATCCAGAATCTGCACATCACCGTCCACGACCATACCGCCGGCAAGGCCCAGCAGCTTGCCGTCGTCGTGTGCCACCCACCAACTACGCGGCGCAGCGACGTCCTCGCCCAGTTCGGACAGGAACATGCCCGGCGTCCACGCCTCGTGTCCGGCACCTTCAAAGCAGGCAGCCTCTAGCGCGCTCGCGCCCTCGGCATCCGCCGCGCCCATAGGACGGAACTGCAGATGACGACCGGCGAGCTCATCGGCAACGCCCGTAATTTCGCTCTGTGCACTCTCAGCAAGACCAAGACGCTTGCGCTCGTTTTCCTCGGCATCCGAAAGGCGCGTGTAAATCGGCAGGACGCGAGCCGGGTCGCCGTCACCCGCAGCGTGCGCGAGCAGCAAGCCCTCGCCCGAAGGCCACCACAGGTCGCGCTCCACGCAGCGGGCGGTCTCGTCCTCACCCAGCAGCTTGCCATAGCGCACGAGACCGTCACCGGTCAGCTGAACCTGGTCCCAGTCCGCTGCTCGGCGCCACTCATCGAGCGCCACGGCGGCCTTGACCACGTGTTCGCGCTCAAATTGACGCTCGGGGCCCTCATCGACCAGCATATACAGCGCCGGATATACCTCACCGCGCATAGCATCGGCCAAGATACCAAGCTTGCCGCGCACGCCAGCCTTCCACGCCGTCCAAGCGCAAGCGTCGAGCGTCGACACGCCCAGCAGCGGAGCATTGGCACCGCGCGCGAGGCCCTTGGCAGTGGAGATGCCGATGCGCACACCCGTAAACGACCCCGGGCCGCGGCCGACCACGTAGCAACCAACATCGCTGCGATCCAGACCGGCTTGAGCCAGCATGCCATCAACGGTATTCACGAGCTCAACGTTGGCGTGACGGCGACACATGTGGTCGCCACTCACGAGCTTCGTCTCGCCCGTCTGCCCATCAATCCAGCTTGCCGCGCAGGCAAGCATGTCGGTCGAGGTATCGAGCGCCACCACCAGCGCGTTGTCGTTATGCAAGCTCATCTTGTACAGCCTTATCAATCAAATGGGAAAGCTCCATTGCGCGGTCACCGTGCGCCTCGAGCGTTATCGTTCGCACATCACTGTCGCCCTCATCACGCTTGAGCGTCACCGAAAGATACTCATCCGTCAGCTCGTCTTGGAATTGTTCGCCCCATTCCAGCAGGCAAGCACCCTCATAGCCCAGCACATCGAAAATGCCCGTATCCTCGAGCTCGTAGGCATGCTCCAGGCGGTATAGATCAAAGTGAAACAGCGGAATACGACCTTGATCGTGGACGGCCATGAGCGCAAACGTAGGGCTCGTAACCATATGCCCATCGCCCAGCCCGCGCGAGACGCCCTTGGTAAAGTGAGTTTTGCCCACTCCCAGGCCACCGGTCAGGATGAGCACATCGCCGTCCTCAAGGCACGGTGCAATTAGCTCGCCAAAGTACTCCGTATCGGCAGCGCAAGTCGTTTTGTAAGTACCTACCCCCAGGCGCTCCAGGGACATATATGCTCCTTATTATTCCGAGGCGTCCTCTGGTGCGGGATGTCGCTCCAGATAGTCGCCCAGCATCTTAAAGTCTTCCTCCAGTAGCTCCTGCCACGCCGGATTGCGTAGCGCTGCTGCCGGATGGAACGTGGGCATTACTACAAAATGCCCCATCTGGTGGAACCTGCCGCGCAGCTTAGTAATGCCAATCTCGGTCTTAAGCACAAAGTGCGTCGCGGGGTTGCCGAGCGTCACAATAATATCGGGCCAGATGCTTCGAATCTGCTCACGCAAAAACGGCGAGCAAGCCAGCACTTCCTCGGGACGCGGATTGCGGTTTCCCGGCGGGCGGCACTTAAGCACGTTGGCAATGTAGACGTCTTCGCGTTTGAGCCCCGCCAGCGACAAAATGCCGTTGAGGTCCTCGCCTGCCGCCCCCACAAAGGGCTCGCCCTGCAAATCCTCATTGCGGCCCGGCGCCTCGCCAATAAACATCACGCGAGCGTGGGGGTTTCCCACGCCAAACACGATGTTATGGCGCGACTGGTAAAGCTGGCAAAGGTGACAATCGCCCAGAACGGCCTCGATCTCCTCGAGTGCGACCTCACGCGGCGCCTGATGGCTATGGCCGGGGATGTGCATGACGCCCATAGCGACTCCTACACGTAGACTTTGTCGAGACGCATACCAAAGCCGCAAGCGACCTCGTAGTTAATCGTGCCGCGTAGGCGCGCCATCTCGTCCATGGTAATCTCGGCATCTCCATCGCGGCCGACAATGATCATCTCGTCACCATACTCGGCCTCGGGAATCTCATGCGCCGGGTTGGACTGAATGGCGACCATAAACTGGTCCATGCAGATATTGCCCACCTGACGCACACGCTCGCCGCGATACAGCACGTCCATACGATTGGAAAGCGTACGCGAAAGGCCATCGGCATAACCGATCGGAAGGGTGCAGATCTGAACGCGCGTGCGCGGTACGCGGTAGGTAAAGCCGTAGCCCACGCCCTCGCCCATCGCAGGATGCGCCACGCGCGTCACACGCGCGTGGACGCTCATGACGGGATCAAGCTGCATCACGCGACCACTCAGCTCACATGGCTGCAGACCATACAAACCGATGCCGGCACGAATCATGTCAAAGTGCATTGAAGAATCGAGCATCGAGGACGGCGTATTGGCACAATGCACGATACCGCATTCAAAACCTGCGTCCTTAATGGCCTGAACGGCCTCGGTAAAACGCTGGCACTGCAGCTTGTAGTCCCAACCCGAAGGTTCATCGGCCGTGGCGAAGTGCGTAAATACGCCGTCGCACTGAATACCGCGATGGAAATTAATACCGCGGACAAAGTCGAGCACCTGCGTGTAATGTACGCCAATGCGGTTCATGCCCGTCTCGATGGCGAGATGATACTTGCCCACCTTGCCCGCCGCGACGGCACATTCGCCATACGCAAGAGCAAAGTCAGACGTATAGACCGAGGGCATGATATCAAACTCGAGCAACGTCGGAATAGCCTCGATAGGCGGCTCGCTTAGAATCAGGATGGGCTTAGTAATCCCGCCCTGACGGAGCCCAACGCCCTCGTTGACCGTCGCCACGGCAAACATGTCGGCACCGGCCGAATACATGATCTTGGCACACTCAACAGCTCCATGACCATAAGCATCGGCCTTGACCACGCAGCACAGGCGCTGACGCGGATTCAATAAGTTCTTATAGGCTCTCGTGTTGCGACGGAGCGCCCCGCGGTCGATCTCGACCCAGGACCAGCGCGTCAAATCGGCTTTATTCATGATTAGTCATCCGACCCTTCGTCCATGATTCCCAGATCTTCGAGCGCATCCTTTGCCGCCAGCTCCATGGCAGGACCGATCAAGTCGATAAGATCGGTCGCGATAACGCTCTTCTCACCATACTCCGTCGCCGCAGCAAAACCGGCGTAGCTGTGAAGTGCGACGGCGTACGAGTACAGCAGCTCCCAGCGATCCATATCGTCACGCATAGTTGCCAGCGTGCCGGCAAGGATGCCAGCGAGAACATCGCCGGAACCGGCAGTCGCCAACGATGCCGGGCCCGACAGCGGCAGGAGCACGCGCTCAACACCGCAAATAGCCGTCGTTGGCCCCTTGGCGATGACGACAAGGTTATCGGAGCCCGCAGCCCAGACAACCTTCTGTGCGGCAGCGATTGCCGTCCCCAAATCGTTGACCTCGTCACCGGCAACCAAACGTGAAAGCTCACGATAGTGCGGCGTCATGACCAGCGGTTGCTCACGGCGATACATCTCGGGATTACTGTCGATACCGTCAATCGCAATCTTAGAGAGACAGTTGAGCGCATCGGCGTCCAGGATAAGCGGAACGTCGAGCTCAAGTAGGCCAGAAACCACCTGCATAGCGCCGGCGGATGTCGTCATGCCCGGTCCGCACAAAACGCAGCTGTACTTCTTAGCAATCTCGCATACCGTCATGCGCGCTGCGGCGCCAAAGGAGCCACGGGAATCGGAGGGAATGGCGAAGACTGGAATAGACGGAAGCGCCATGCGAATGAGATTAGCGCAGGCATCGGGCGTTGCGACGGCGACATATCCAGCACCGGCACGTGCCGCGGACTTAGCGGCCATAATAGCGGCACCGGGATACTGTGCCGAACCAGCAACGATGAGCACCGAGCCACGAGAATACTTATCGATATTGCTCGGCAGCGGTGCAAAATAGTCAACAAGGTCACCGGGCTCAACGATCTCGGCAGCATGATCCACGTCGTCGATCACCTCGTCAAGGCGATCGTACAGACCCCCGCATACCAAGTCGCCGGCATACTCGGGGCCATCGGCGCTATACAAACCAATCTTAGGAGCAATCATCGTCACGGTGCGCTCGGCGCGAATGCAATCATCATCAACAACGCCCGTCTCGGCATTCAGGCCCGAGGGGACATCAATGGATAAGACACAATCGGCGCATTCATTGACCGTAGGAATCCAAATGGAGAACGGCGCACGCAGATTCCCGTGGAAACCGGTACCAAAAATGGCATCGACAACAACATCCGCCTTATCGATCAAAACCTCGAGTTCGTCACGCGAGGGACCGACGCAAACGTGCACATCGCGACCGGCAGTTCGACGAGCAACATGACGTGCCAGAGCAGCAGGAATCTCATCCGGCTCAACCGGAGAAACGATATCCACGTCCACACCCTTGTGGCTCAAGATATCGGCGGCAACCCAACCGTCGCCGCCATTATTACCAAAACCGACCAGAACGAGAACCCGATCGGGATTGAGCTTCAAGACCTCGTTGGCGGCAAACTCACCCGCTAGCTCCATAAGCTCGGCCTTCGAAGTCCCTTCGCGTTCGATGATATCCTCGAGACGAACGACTTCTTCGGTACTCAAAACCGGTTTCATCTATGCTCCTAGCGTATCTTGCGAAGCATCGCCCAAGTGCTCCGTCAATGCTGAATTCTGCAGCTGCTCAAGCTCATCTAAAACAGAGCGAGCCTCTTTAAATGTCTGCGCAACGCGTTTCTTGTTGCTCACCTTTTCTTCCTTAGGCTTAGGTCGAGCATCCTCGGTGATTGCAATGGCATTAGCGACAGCCAAGTCACCCGTAAGGGTAATAGAAAGAGCGACCTCGACAACACCCAAATCCTGGGCGATTTCGAGAGCACGACCAGAAAGCAGAGCCTTCGGTTTGCCGAGTTTATCACGCTTTACCGAAACATCCTTGCGACCCACGCCTTGACTAAAACCCGTGCCGAGAGCTTTAAGTACCGCCTCGCGCGAAGCAAAGCGGCTGGCATAGTGAGCAGCGGGACGCGACGATGCATCACAATACGCACGCTCTTCTTCGGTAAACACACGCCGAGCAAACGACGGCGTCTTTTCAAGAATTGATTTCATGCGGGAAATCTCGACGATATCAACGCCGATACCAGCTTCAGCCATGTTCACCTCCATATCGCACAGACTAAGTTATTGTAGCCCGTTCACAGAAGATGCGACAAACGAGGGTTATAAAACACAGCTACTATGTGAGACAAATTGCCCGAGATACAAAAAAAGGGGGAGGCCGCGAGGCCTCCCCCTTTTTCAATCTCGATGACGGCTCGGTGCCGTCCACCGGTCAGCGGCGCCCTGGCCTCCCACGGGCTGGCC
>CAUGNZ010000055.1 GCA_959601045.1 uncultured Collinsella sp. | reverse complement strand
ATGACATCCTCCATGGCCTGGCCGCGCAGCTGCTTGGCGCTCTGCTCGCCCAGGACCCACAGAATCGAGTCAGAGATGTTCGATTTTCCCGAGCCGTTGGGACCGACGATGACGGTCAGGCCCGGCTCAAACGTCATATGGGCGCGGTCGGCAAACGACTTGAACCCTTTGAGCGTGAGGGACTTGAGATACACGGTTCCTCGCTTAAACAGGCTTCTTGTTGAGAATCACGCCGTTGGTGGTGTAGCCCATGCGGTCAAGTGCCTCGAGTGCAGCGGCTCCCTCGGCTTCCTTCTTTGAGGAGCCGGAGCCGCGACCCTGGCGAATACCATCGATCAACACCACGGCGGTAAAGGTGGGCGCATGCGCCGGGCCCTCGGAGCCAACGAGCTTATACGCCGGGGGTTCGTGGCCGTCGGCTTGCACGCACTCCTGCAAGAACGATTTGGGGTTCGCGGGGTGCTCGGCACGCTCGGAAGCCAAATGCGGCTTAAGCGTACGGTGGATAAACTCCGCTGCGGCATCCCAGCCGGCGTCCAGGTACAGCGCGCCCACGAGCGACTCGTAGACGTTCTCGAGCGCCGAATGCAGGCCGCGCGCACCGGTACCGGTCTCGGAGGCACCAAAGATGATGATGTCGTCGATGCCCAACTCGTGAGAAACCTCGGACAGCGTGGCGCCCGAGACAAGCGACACCTTCAGGCGCGTGAGCTTGCCCTCGTCAAACTCCGGATAGGACTCAAAGAGCGAACGGGCGACGACGGCGCCCAAAATGGAATCGCCCAAGAACTCAAGGCGCTCATAGCTGGCAGAAACCGGCTGGCCCTCGACTGCCGAGGGATGCGTAAGCGCCGCGCGCAGCAGCACCTTATTATTGAACTCGTGGCCCAGGATTTCCTGGGCACGCGTAAGTCGTTCAGACAAAGCCAAGACCTAGGCCTCCCTGGCGTGTTCGATCGCGTCGACGGCGTCGGCGACAGAGTTGAGCGAGAGCAGAGTCTCGTCATCGATCTCGAGGTTGAACTCGTCCTCGATAGCCGTAACCAGCTGCAGGCGCTCGAGCGAGTTGGCATCGAGATCGTCAAAGGTGGTCTCATCGCTAATTTCGGCAACATCGACGCCCAGAACGTCAGCAGCGACCTCGGCGATCTTGTCGAAGATTTCGGAGCGGTCCATAGCGCTTCCTCTCATAGTGCATGAATACCAAAAGAATGGTACCGCCCGGGCGGTACCAAGACACGGTTCTGATTCTACCCCACGAAGCAGGCCGCGAGGCACATAACAGCGCTCTAACTCGCTCTTACAAAACGATGCCGTCCATGGAGTTGGCGACGTTCTCGACCAGCCCCGCGCGCACGGCTTCGGCCGCCGCAAGCGTACCGTTTTTAACAGCCTCGACCGAGGTGGCGCCATGGCCGATCAGGACCACGCCACGCAGGCCCAAAAGAATCGCGCCGCCCTTGGCATCACCAGAGAGCTTGGCCTTAATCTCGCGCATCTGCTTTTTGATGAGCAGCGCGGCGATCTTGGTGCCGAGCGAGGCCATAAAGGCGCCCTTGAGCTCCTGCAGCAAAAACTTGGCAGCGCCCTCGGTAGCCTTGAGAGCGATATTGCCCGACATGCCGTCGGCAACAACGACATCGAAATTGCCCGAGGTGAGGTCGGTGCCTTCGCAGTTGCCCACAAAGCCCGGAACTGCGGCCTTCATAGCAGGGAAGCAGGCCTTGGTAAAGATAGAACCCTTCTCGTCCTCGGTGCCGTTACCAAGCAGGCCCACGCGAGGATGTTCGATGCCCAGGACGACGCGGGCATAGGCGCTACCCATCTGGGCAAAACGCACCATGTCATCGACCTCGACATCGGGGTTGGCGCCCATATCGCACAGCACCGTCAGACCGCCGGCGCGATTGGGCAACGCATTGGTCAGACAGGGGCGCACCGGCTGCTTCTTGCCTTCGGCCTGATACCTAAACGGCGTCACGTATGCGGTAGCAGCGGCGGTCATGGCGCCGGTGGAGCCGGCGGAGAAGAACGCGTCCGCGTTGCCCTTTTTGATGGCGCGGCAGGCAAGCACGATCGAGGACTTGCGCTTGGTCATCACGGCGCGAATAGGATCGTCATCCATGGCGATAACGTCGGGTGCCTCAAGGGCCTCAACACGTGCATGGGAAGCAGCAAAGGGATTAACGATTTCAGCGGGGCCAGCTGCCAAGACCTCGATATCGGAATCGGCGGCAAGTGCAGCCTCGATACCATCGAGAACAACCTGAGGTTTCTCGTCTCCGCCCACAACGTCTACACAAACGCGAACGTTACTCATATACATACTCCTTATACAAAAATGGCCGACTCATTGAGCCGGCCATTGTGGTTCCATTTGGAACGGCATCGCATCCAGAGTATACCGTTACTCGGTAACGATAACCTCGCGGTCCTTGTAGAAACCGCAGCTGGGGCACACGTGGTGCGGAAGCCTGACAGCGCCGCAACGGGGGCACGTGGACTGAGCCGCAGCCGAGATCTTCATGTTGGCGGAACGACGGGTGTGAGTGCGGATACGACCCTGCTTTTGTTTAGGTACGGGCATAGTGACCTTCCTTATGAACTATCCAGTGTGGCGATTACGCGCAAGTAGCGATATTACCACAGTTTTACTCATCGAGCTTGAGATTCTTCAATGCTGCAAATGGATTTTCCGTGGCAGCGGCCCATTCTGCCTCTGCCTGGGCGGCGCAATCGCATTGCTCGACGTTGAGATTGCAACCGCAAGTGGGGCACAGGCCGCGGCAATCGGGCTTGCACAGAACGACAAACGGCGTGTCCATGACGACCGCGTCGTTGATGGGCTCACCCAGATCGACGATGCGGTCCTCACCCAGGAGCTCGTAGCCGTCCTCGTAGGCCTCGGGATCCTCGGGCTCCTCGAAGAGGTAGAACTCCTCGATCTCGCCGGCGATATCAAACGAGGCAGGCTCCAGGCAACGGTCGCACTCGCCGGTGGCGTGCGCGCGGACCATGCCCGTGAGCAAGACACCGGTACCGGCATTGGTAAAGACAACGTCGTAGTCGATGCCGTCCTGTAGCTGGTACTCCTTCTCGCCCACCGTGTAGGTGGCAACATCGACCTTGCCGGTCAGCGGATACGAATCTCCAGGAAACTCGAGCTGTTCGGAAAGATCGACGGTAACGCTCGGGAACTCAGCCATTACCACTGACCATTCTGTTGGGCGGCACCCTCGTTAAGCTGCTGACGGCAACGGGTAACGGTGCCGGTCAGGCTCTTAAGGTTCTCCTCCAGGTGCGTAAAGACCTGCTCTGCGTAGTCCTCGGCAGCATAACGCGTCTCGCGCTCGTACTGCTGGGCACGATCACGGATGTCGTCGGCCTGCTGCTGCGCTAAGCGGACGATCTCCTGCTCACCGGCAATGGTGAGGGCCTGCTGCTGAGCGTCGGCGATGATGGAATCGGCCTGAGCGGCAGCGGAAGCCATAAGCTCCTCGCGTTCCTTAAGGATACGGCGGGACTTCTGCCACTCCTCGGGATAGCTCATGCGGATCTCGTCGAGGATGTTGAAGAACACGTCGGCGTCGATGACCTTGAACTGAGCGTTCTTGCCGAAAGGCGGCTTGGCTTCCTCGATCAGCCCTTCGAGCTCATCGACCAAGCTGACGATCCTATCGCCAGGAAAATTCTCGCCCGGCATCCGGTCTCCTTTCATAGGTAACATATCATCGTGCTAGTTTACCACATGCCACCAGGCAATAAGAAACGTCACGAAAAGCGATGTTTGAGCGCTTCGACCACGTTGGGCGGGACAAACGTCGATACATCGCTACCGAGCGAGGCAATCTGGCGAACGACCGAGCTCGAGATATAGCCGTACTGCGGCGCACTCATGACAAAAATGGAATCCAGCTCGCTATCCAGGCGATAGTTAAGGTCGGCCTGCTGCAGCTCATACTCAAAGTCGGTCATGGCGCGCAGGCCCTTGACCACGGCACCCGCCCCCTGCTCACGTGCGAAGTCGACCAAGAGGCCGGTAAAGGGCAGGACCTCGACGCCGTCGATATCGCCGAGCGCCTCGCGGGCCAGCGCCACGCGCTCATCGAGCATAAACGTGGTGCCCACGCCGTTTTTACCCTGCGACTCGGCAACAGCGACGATCACGCTGGGAAAGATACGACGGGCGCGGCGGATCACATCGATATGGCCAAACGTGATGGGATCGAAGGTGCCCGGGACGATCACGCGGTTGATGGTGTCATTCATGGACGTCCTCCTGAAACGTCGTGGCATCGTTGTTCTCGGCATCTGCGCCGGCGCTATCGCCCTCACCATCGTCATCGCCGGCCCAACGAAGCAGGTCGACCGAGGTAATGCCGTAGCGCTTCTCACGTACAGTCTCAAAGTCTGCCGGATGCGCGCCCGCATCGGCGGCAGCATGCTCAAACAGGGCATAAGCGCCAGGTGCAAGCAGACCCTGCTGGGCCAGATTCTGCAGCAGTTCCTCGACCGGCTCGGCGCCAAAAGCATAGGGCGGGTCGAGCAGGACCAGATCAAAGGGCCCGCCCGGTACACGACCGCGCGAGGCACTCGCCAGCATGTCGCCCGTGACCACGCGCCAACGCGCACGGTCGCGGCAGAGCGACTCGATATTCTTGGTAATGAGCCGCGCGGCGTTGCGATCGATCTCAAACGTCGTGAGCGAGCGGGCCCCACGAGAGAGCATCTCTAACCCTAAGGCACCGGAGCCGCCAAAGGCGTCCAGCACACGAACCTCGTCCAAATCGAAGTCGAATGCCGACATGACCATAGATGCGCATGCCTCGCGCACGCGATCGGTCGTGGGGCGGGTGACATCGCGACCACGGGGCTCCTCGATCTTACGACCGCGCCATTCGCCGCCGATGATTCTCATCCTCCGCTGACCTCCTTAAAGATATGTCGATAACGCATGGCGACCGCGTCGCGCAAGGGGCGCGTCGCCACGGAGTCAAGGTTGCAAGCATACCGCAAGAGCTCGACCGCGTCCAAATGGGCCCATTCGATAAGATCCTCGTCGGCGTCCAGGTCCACAAAGCGCAAGGTAATGCCGCCGTGTTGACGATAACCCAGAATCTCGCCCTCGTGGCGCAGACGCAGGTCCATCTGGGCGAGCGTAAAGCCGTCCGAGGTCTTTTCGAGCGACTGGAGGCGGTCTTGTGCCGCCGAGGCGCCGCCATTGCCCTTGGAGTGCGTCATGACCAGGCAGGTGCCCGACACGCTGCCGCGGCCCACGCGGCCGCGCAGCTGGTGCAGGGCCGCCAAGCCAAAGCGCTCACCGTTCTCGATGACCATGACGGTGGCGTTGGGCACGTCGACGCCCACCTCGACCACCGTAGTCGAGACGAGCACGTCAATCTCGCCGCGCTTGAAGGCATCGATAACCTGGTCCTTCTCCCCCGCTGGCATGCGGCCGTGAAGGCGCTCGATGGCAAGACCCGGCAACGCCAGACGCAGGCGATCGAGCTCGGTCGCCGTATCGTGCAGCGGCACGGGGACCGTCACGCGGCCCTCGCCGTCGCGGGCGATACCGGGCACGTCCTCCAGCTCATCGGCCGAGTCGCTCGGCTCCACGAGCGGGCAAATCACGTAGGCCTGCTGACCCTTTTCATGCGCCTCGCGGATGGCGCCATAGGCAAGGTCGCGGCTCGACTCGGTAAGCACGCGTGTCGTCACGCCAGCGCCAGGGACGGGCCGATGGCGGATGATGCTCGTGTCCAGATCGCCGTAGACCGAAAGTGCCAGCGTACGTGGGATGGGCGTTGCCGTCATAACGAGCAGATCGGCACCAGGGCCCTTCGCACGCAGGGCGTTGCGTTGGCCGACGCCAAACCGGTGCTGCTCATCGATGACCACGAGCGACAGATGCTTGAACGCCACGTTATCCGAAAGCACCGCGTGGGTGCCAAAGAGGACATCGAGCTCGCCCGATTCCAGCTGGGCATGGATCCGCTCGCGCTCGGCCGCTGGCGTGGCGCCCGTCAGGAGCGCCCAGGTCATGCCAGCCTGCGAGAGCAAGGGGCCGGTCTTATCGGCATATTGACGCGCCAGCACGCCCGTGGGCGCCATAACGCAGGCCTGCGTGCCGCTATCGGCAGCCACAGCCAGCGCGCAGGCGGCAACGGCGGTCTTACCGGTACCGACATCGCCCAGCAGCAGGCGGTTCATCACGCGCCCGCCATCGCACATATCGCGCAGGATATCTTGGAACGCGGCCTCCTGCTCGTCGCTCAGCGAAAATGGCAGGGCTTGCTTGAGCGCGGCCAGGTGCTCGCCCGCGGCGTGGGCGTAGGGCACCACATCGACCAGGCTGCCGTCGTTGCGCAGGCGCAGCGCCAGCTGCAGGTAAAGGCACTCCTCGTAGGCAAGCCGTGCGCGCGCGATATCGCGCTCAGCCATGCTCGAGGGAAAGTGAATTGATCGAAGCGCACGAGCATTGCTCATCAGGCGACGCTTAACGCGCAAGCGTGCGGGAATCGGGTCGAAGGGATTGCCGACGACCTCGAGCGCGCCACTTACGATGCGGCGCATCCATGCCTGGCTCACGCCGTCACTCACATAATGGACCGGCAAAATGGTGCCCGCAGCACGCCCGTCATCGAGCTTTTCAAAGTGCGGCGAGGCCATCTGCTTAAAACCGTAGGCAAACTCGACCTTGCCCATCACGGCCAGGCGGTCGCCCTGCTTAAGCTGCTGGGCAATCCAAGGCTGACGGAAAAAGGCGACCTGCAGCACGCCCGTCTCGTCAACGAGTGAGACCTCGGTCACCTGCATGCGCGGACGCGGCTTCTTTTGAACGATACGGTCGACCGTGGCGATGATGGTGCACACGGTACCGATGGGCGCCATCTCGATGGACCAGGAGCGCGTAAAGTCGAGGTATCGATGAGGGATATGGAGAAGGAGGTCCCCCACCGTCCGAATTCCCAGACGGCGAAGGGCCTCCTCACGTTTACCCGAAACATATTTGAGTCGCGCGATATCCTCGTCGAGCGCATTGCTCTGGGCAAAGCGATCCGAGACGCGCGGCACGGAGCAGAGCTCAGACATGGGCAGATGCCTACTCGATCGAGAAGATCACGGGATAGAGCGGCTGCTCGCCACGATGGGCGTCGATCTCCAGGTCGGGCTGAGCCTCCTCGATAGCGTCGACGATCTCCTGGAAGGCTTCATCGGACAGCTCCTCGCCGGCCAGAATCGTCAGCGCGTCGCCCTCCTCTTCCTCCTGCATACGGTTGATACAATCGAGCGTGACCTGTTTCACATCGGAGCCGACCACATCGATGGAACCGGCAATGATACCCATGACGTCACCGGAGTGAATCGGGGAGCCGTCCGAGGCGCTGGAGTCGCGCACGGCGCGGGTGACCTCGCCATCGCGGACCTCGCTGATGGCGTCGACCATAGCGGCGACGGCGTCCTCGAGATCGGAATCGGGCAGGACCGCGAACAGCGCGGAGAAGGCCTGCGGAACGGTCTTGGTGGGAACGACGGCGACCTTCTTGTCGGTGCAGGCAGAGGCGGCGGCCTCGGCAGCCATGCGGATGTTACCGTTGTTGGGCAGGATGATAACCGAGGTCGCGTTGACCTGGTCGACGGCGCCCAGCAGGTCTGCAGTCGAGGGGTTCATGGTCTGACCACCCGACACGATCACGTCGACGCCGAGGGACTTGAGGATGTCGGCCTCGCCCGAACCGGCGGCAACGGCGACAAAGCCCAGCGCCTTGGCGGGCTCGGCAGCCTTCTCCTGGTCCTCATGAATCTTGGCGGTACGGTCGTGGGCCTCCATCTCCATGTTGTGGATAAAGACCTCGTAGATCTGACCGAGCTGCAGCATGTGCTCGAGCACCAGGTTGGGGGTGTTGGAGTGCACGTGGATCTTGTAGTCGGGGTAGGCGCCCACGAGCAACTCACAGTCACCCATGGAGCCCAGGAACTTGAGGCACTCGTCCTCGTCAAAAGGAGCGTCGGCCTTAAAGAGGAACTCGTTGCAGTAGCGGAACTCCGAGCCCTCCCAGTCGTCGTTGGCCTCGATCTCAACACGACCAAGGGCCGCGTCGCGGGCAGAGCCAGCGGAATCAAACGTGGCAGAGAAATCCTCGACAACGGTGCTGCGGCCAAGCGCAGCGGCAACAAAGTTCTCAAGGAAA
>CAUGNZ010000054.1 GCA_959601045.1 uncultured Collinsella sp. | reverse complement strand
CTCGACAAGGTTCGCGCCAAGAAGATCGATGATGACACCAAGGCTGAGCTCTTGCGCGTCATCGGCGACTTCAAGCAGCAGTTCATGGCCAAGCACCATTCGGATGTTTCTGGATCAGAGGAGAACTAAGCCCTATGGCCAACCTTCGCGACATTAAGAAGCGAATCTCCTCGGTTACCACGACCAAGCAGATCACGCGCACGATGGAGATGGTCTCTACGGCCAAGATCCGTCGTGCCCTCGATCGCTCCAAGCAGGCCGAGCCCTATAAGGAGGCGCTGACCGACGTCATGTTGACGGTCGCCGGCGACGCCTCCTGTTCGGGCACCGATCCCATGCTGCAGAAGCATGAGAGCGTCAAGCATGGCCTGATTGTCGTTATTGCCTCGGACCGCGGCCTTGCCGGCGGTTTCAATACGACGGTGGAGCGAACGGCCGAAAAGCTCGCCGCTTCTTGGGCGAACGACGGCATCGAGTGCGAGATCATCGCGTGCGGGCGTAAGCCGGCCACGTATTTCCGTGACCGCGCAAACGTTGTCATGCACTTTGAGGGCAACTCCTCTGAGCCCGATTTCAATCAGGCCCGCATGATCTCCTCTCATATCTGCGATGCGTATCGTGCCGGTGAGCTTGACCGTGTCGAGCTTGTCTACCACCACGCCAAGAACCGCGTGGATCAGGAGCTTCGCGTCGAGCATCTGTTGCCGCTCGACCCCGAGATGATCGCTATGGCCCACGGTCCGCGTAAGAACGAGACCGACGCCCCTAAGCGCATCTCGTCCACGTTCGAGTTCGTGCCCTCTCCCGAGCATGTTCTCGGCAAGCTTGTGCCGTCTTATATCCTGACGGTCATCTACCAGGCCCTGATCGATTCGGCGGCTGCCGAGCAGGGTGCACGCCGCAAGGCCATGCACTCCGCGACGGAAAACGCCACCGCGATCATCTCGACCCTTACCCGCACGTATAGTCGCGTGCGCCAGGCTTCGATCACGACCGAGATTAACGAGATCGTCGGCGGAGCCTCAGCATTGGAGGAACAGTAATGGCTAATAACACCGTAAAGCTTGCGGTCGAGGAAGCCACCAAGAAGACGACTGCCGGTGATGGTCGCATCGTGCGAATCATCGGCCCTGTCGTCGACGTCAAGTTTGACGGCGCGGTGCCCCCGATCTACAACGCGCTCACGGTCGAGGCCGAGACCCCGATCGGTCATCTGAGCACGATCCTCGAGGTCGAGAGCCAGCTTCCGGGCGGCGTCGTCCGCACGGTCGCCATGTCCTCGACCGACGGCCTGCAGCGCGGCCTCATCGCCACCGATACCGGTGAGCCCATGAAGATGCCCGTTGGCCCCAAGACGCTGGGCCGAATTTGGAACGTTATGGGCAAGCCCGTCGACGGCAAGCCCATGCCCGAGGTGGAGGAGTTCTACCCCATCCACCATGCAGCACCCCGTTTCGACGAGCTCACCACCAAGACCGAGATCTTCGAGACTGGCATCAAGGCCGTCGACCTGCTCGAGCCCTACATCCGTGGCGGCAAGACGGGCCTTTTCGGCGGCGCCGGCGTCGGCAAGACCGTTCTGATTCAGGAGCTCATCAACAACCTCGCCCAGGAGCACGGCGGCACCTCGGTGTTCACCGGCGTCGGCGAGCGTACCCGCGAGGGCACCGACCTGTTCCTCGAGATGAGCGAGTCTGGCGTTATCGACAAGACCTGCTTGGTCTATGGTCAGATGAACGAGCCGCCCGGAGCGCGTCTGCGCATCGGTCTGGCCGGCCTTACCACCGCTGAGTACTTCCGCGATCGCGGCCAGGACGTTCTGCTGTTCATCGACAACATCTTCCGCTTCTCCCAGGCAGGTTCCGAGGTTTCCGCCCTGCTGGGCCGTATGCCGTCCGCCGTTGGTTACCAGCCCACGCTGGCAACCGAGATGGGCGACCTCCAGGAGCGCATTACCTCGACCAAGACGGGCTCCATTACCTCCGTCCAGGCTGTCTACGTCCCCGCAGACGACCTGACCGACCCGGCGCCTGCCACGACGTTTACGCACCTCGACGCCACCACGGTTCTTTCGCGTAGCATTTCGTCGCTCGGCCTGTTCCCGGCTATCGACCCGCTCGCATCTTCCTCCGACGCTCTCGATCCCTCGATCGTTGGCGAGGAGCACTACCGTGTCGCCGTCAAGGTCCAGGAGCTCCTGCAGGAGTACTCCGACCTTCAGGACATCATCGCCATTCTGGGTATGGACGAGCTGTCCGAGGAGCAGCGCCTTACGGTCAACCGTGCCCGTAAGATTCAGCAGTTCCTCTCGCAGTCCTTCCACGTCGCCGAGAAGTTCACCGGCAACCCCGGTGTCTACGTCCGCGTCGAGGATACCGTCCGCTCTTTTGCCGAGATTGTCGACGGCAAGGCCGATGACCTGCCCGAGCAGGCTTTCCGCTATGCTTCCACGATTGAGGACGTGCGCGAGCGCGCCCGCAAGATGGGGGAGAAGTAGGTTATGCGTATCCGCATCGTGTGCCCCGTGAGCTGCGCCTATGAGGGCGACGCTGCGTTTGTGTCGATTCCGTCCACGGATGGCGAGTTTGGCGTCCTGCCTGCTCACTCCAGCGAGATCTGCACGATCGACCGCGGTTACGTTCGCGTTTCCGATAAGGCCATGGGCACTGTCGACCACACGTTTGCCGTGGCCGGCGGCTATGCCCAGGTTGCGGACGATGTCGTGACCGTTCTCGCCGAGCGCGCTTGCGATTTGGCGACCGTCGATGCCGACAAGCTTAAAGCTGATATTCAAGGTTTTGAAGAGAAGCTGGGTAATTTGTCGGAGGATGATGCACGCCGCGCCTACCTCTATAATGAAATCGCATGGTGTAAGCTCAAGCTTGCCCAATAGTCAAACGATTTAGCGTTCGACCATTTGCGAACACATCATGCCCGGGATGGCTTGGCCACCCCGGGCATGCTTTTTGAAAGGGTAGACCTTGGATATTATCCGCGTTGAGGGTGGCCACGCCATCGGAGGCTCCGTGTCCGTCTCGGGCGCCAAGAACTCCGCGCTCAAACTCATGGCGGCAACGCTTCTGGCGCCGGGCAAGACGACGCTGCAGAACGTGCCCGATATTTCCGATGTCCACGTGATGGGCAAGGTGCTCAAGGGCATGGGCGCTACGATCGATGTTCTCGACGAGCACACGCTCGAGATTGATACCTCTCAGGTCGATTCATGGGAGGCCCCCTACGAGCTCGTTGCCAAGATGCGCGCTTCCACCGCCGTCATGGGACCCCTGCTGGGCCGCTTCCATCGCGCCAAGATCGCCATGCCGGGCGGCTGCAACCTGGGTGCTCGCAAGATCGATATGCACATTCTTGGTCTTGAGGCCCTGGGCGTTGAGTTCGATACCGCCCACGGTTACATCAACGCTAATGCGCCCCAAGGTCTGCGCGGTACCACCGTCACGCTCGAGTTCGCCAGCGTCGGTGCGACCGAGAACCTCATCATGGCCTCCGTGCGCGCACAGGGCACCACGGTTATCGACAATGCCGCCCGCGAGCCCGAGATCGTCGATCTCGCTAACATGCTCAACGAGATGGGCGCCAAGATTGTTGGCGCCGGTACGCCCGTCGTGACTATCGAAGGCGTGGAAGAGCTCCATCCCGTTACCCATCGCGTGGTGGGCGACCGCATCGAGGCCGGTACCTTTATCGTTGCCGGTGCGTTGATGGCCGACGATTGCGGTGTCGATGTCACGGGCTTTTGCCCCATTCACTTGGGCATGGTGCTCAAGAAGATGGAGCTCATGGGTATCGACTGCGAGCGCGTCGAGGATGGCGTCCATGTGAACCGTGCCGAGCGTATCAAGCCGGTCGACATCCAGACGCTTCCGTTCCCCGGTTTCCCGACCGACATGCAGGCGCAGATTATGGTGCTCTCCGCCCTTGCCGACGGCAGTTCCGTTATTACCGAAAACATCTTCGAGAATCGCTTTATGTTTGCCTCTGAGCTGGTGCGCATGGGTGCCGACATTCGTATCGAGAGCCATCATGCCATGATTCATGGCGTCAAGGGCTTCTCGGGTGCACAGGTTACCTCGCCCGATCTGCGCGGCGGAGCGGCCCTCGTCGTAGCGGGCTTGATCGCCGACGGGACGACCGAGGTTTCGGCTATCCATCACATCAAGCGCGGCTACGAGCATTTTGTCGAAAAGCTGCAGGCGCTTGGCGCGCATGTCGAGCATGCTACCGTCCCCGATCCCGTCATCTACTAATACAGGTTGCCTATGTTTAATAAAAAGCCCCTCGCGGATACCACCACTCGAAGACCCTCAACTGGTGCGCAGGCCAAGATCTACAGTCGCGATAACGTGGCTCGTTATTCCGAGCGAGCTCGCCAACGTCGTCGTAGCCACACGATTCGCCACGTCGCGCTCATTGTCGTGCTTGGCGTGCTGCTGAGTGCCACTACCGCTGCCGGCCTGTGGTTTGCCACCATTATGGGCAAGCTCGGCGATTCTAATGTCATTACCGACAATCTGCGTCGGGTTCTGGTTGACACCGATGAGGCAAAGGATCCGTTCTACGTGCTGCTTCTTGGCACCGACGGCCGTCCGGGCGAGGATACGTATCGTGCCGACTCGATTATCCTGGCACGCATCGACCCCACGCAAAAGCAGGCGACGCTCATTTCCGTTCCGCGCGACACCAAGGTCGAGTACAAGGGCGAGACCATGAAGATCAACGCCTGCCATACCGTTGGCGGCGCCGAGGCCATGGTCGAGGCGGTCAACGAGCTGTGCGGTGTTCAGATTTCCCACTATGCCGAGGTCAGCTTCGACGGTATGCAGGCGCTGATTGATTCGGTTGGCGGTATCGACATTAACGCAACCGATGATGTTGACGACCCCGAGCACCTGGATATTAAGATTACCGCTGGCCAGCAGCATATGGACGGTGCCACCGCCCTTACCTATGCCCGCTGCCGCTACACCTATGCCGACGGCGATTACACGCGCATGCGCCACCAGCGTCAGGTGCTTGGCGCCCTTGCCAACCAGATTCTCAATAACTTCGATGCCACGAAGATCTTTGGCCTGGTTAATTCGCTGTCCGATATGCTCGTAACCGATATGAGCGTTCAGGATATCGTGGCTACGGTCAATGCCATGCGCGGTATGGATGTCGACGGTATCTACTCGGCCAACCTGCCCTCGTACGCCGACGACAGCACCATGATCGATGGTGTGAGCTACGTCTTTGTCTACGAGGACGAGCTCAAGGAAATGATGGAGCGCGTCGATGCCGGCAAGGATCCCAAGGGTCCCAACACCATGGGTCTTTCCGACGGTTCCAGCTCTACGATCGGTGACCTCAGCAACAACACGTCTGACGACTACGCAAACGGTACCGCAACCTCATCGGTCAGCTCTGACGATTCTGATGACTCAAGCGATTCGAGCGATTCGGACTACTACGAAGAGCCCACCGGTGACGGCAACGGCTACGAAGCCAACTACTAAGTTACGGCGTTTTACCAAACGCCGTAACGGCTCGACGCTGCGCGCCGCCCAAGGCGACAATTTGTCATTCAAAAGGCAGGGCATGACCAGAAGGTCAATGCCCTGCCTTTTTCATGCCAACTTGTTCGCCTTGGACGTCGCTCGCTGACGTTGGCTCAACCTGCGATGTTGACTACTCCCCTTGTATCAAAAACCGCCCCGTTCTCTGTAGAGGACGGGGCGGTTCGTCTTTTGGGCTTATGCAGCCAGGCTTATGCGAAACGGGCGACGAGCTCCTGCAGGACGTCGGTCATCTTGACGAGCGAACTGACCGGGACGAACTCGTTGACGCCGTGGTAGCAATAGCCGCCGGTGGAAAGGTTGGGGCAGGGCAGACCGCGGAACGACAGCTGCGCGCCATCGGTGCCGCCGCGAATCGGCAGCACTTGGGGCTCAACGCTGCAGGCAAGGTAGGCTTCCTTGGCAACATCAATAAGCTCGGGATAGTCACGAACGATCTCGGCCATATTTCGATACTGCTGCTTAATCTCGACCGTCACGCGCCTCTCACCCAGACGCTGGTTGAGCATCGAGGCAGCGGCATCAATAAGGTCGAGTTTCTGCTGGAACTTGGCGGCGTCATGGTCGCGGACGATATAGCGCGCTGTGGCGCGATCGACGGTTGCAGATACACCCTCAAGGTGATAAAAGCCCTCGTAGCCTTCCGTATACTCCGGGCGCTGCACGTAGGGGAGCAACGCGTTGAAGTCGCAGAACAGATTGCCTGCGTTGACCATACGGCCTTTGGCGTCGCCCGGGTGGATGGACTGGCCCTCAAAGCAGACGGTCGCCTCAGCGGCATTAAAGCACTCCCACTCCAGCTCGCCGATGGGGCCACCGTCGACCGTGTAGGCGTACTTGCAGCCAAAGGTATCGATATCCAACAGCTCGGCTCCGTGGCCGATCTCCTCGTCAGGGCAGAAGCAAATGCCGAGTGCGGGATGGGGCAGAGAAGGGTCCTGAGCGATACGCGCGACAAGCGACATGATCTCGGCGACGCCTGCCTTGTCGTCCGCGCCCAGCAGCGTGGTGCCATCGCTGCAGACCAGGTCCTCACCCGCGAGGTCGTTCAGGGCGGGAAGCTTGGCGGTACTCATGGCAACGGGCTTACCGTCAACCGTGCCGCAGACCAGGCCGCCGCCTTCGTAGTGCACGATGTGCGGCTTCACGCCGGCGCCCGGTGCAACTTCGGTGGTGTCGAGATGGGCGATCAGGCCCAGGGCGGGCTTGTCCTCAGCGCCCACACTTGCGGGGATATGCGCGCAGACATAGGCGTGCTCGGTCACGTGGGCATCTTTCGCACCAAGCTCGCGCAGCTCTTCAGCTAGCACGTTGGCAAGGTCAAACTGAACGGCGCTCGAGGGTACCTGGTCGCAGTTTGCATCCTCGGACTGCGTGTTGATCTGGACGTAGCGCAAAAAGCGCTCGAGGACATCGGGGTTCGTGGTGGTGTTTTCCATAAAGACCGCTCCAATCTTGGTCGTCGTGTGCAACAAGAACTCTAGCACGGTATGCCACGGCATACCGCGACGCTTGGATGGGGTAGAATCAGCCAATGAATGCAGAAGGGACGGAAGATCATGGATACGACAAATAGCTCGCGCGAACTACATCTGACGGTGGCGAACGAAGACTACTTGGAGTGCATGGTTCGCATTGAAAGCGAAGAGGGGGAAACCAACGGCGTGCGATCGGTCGACATCGCGCAGCGCCTTGGCGTCTCCAAGGCATCGGTCAATAAAGCGGTTTCGGCGCTCAAAGCATCCGAACTTGTCGAGCAATCGCACTACGGCAAGGTAGTCCTGACCGATCGCGGCCGCGAGGTTGGTACGGCTATCTGGTACCGTCATCGCCTCATCCGCACGTTTTTGGTTCAGGAGCTCGGTGTCGAATTTGAGCGAGCCGATTCCGAGGCCTGCATGATGGAGCATGCGCTATCCGAGGACACGATGAACCGCTGGCTCGCCTATCTCGAAAAGCAGGGAATCAGCGTCGAGGAATAGCGGGATATATATGGATACGAGTTATTACAACCGCTTTGGTGCCGAGGAACTTACGCGCCGCTTGTCGAGCGAGACCTTGTTGGCGCAGGGCCCCATGGGCAGTGTTCTGTTGAGTGAGTACGATGCCGCCGACATTCCACCGGCGTTTTGGAATCTGGCAGAGCCGCAGACCGTTTCTCGTATTCATCGCTTGTATGTCGCCGCCGGCGCGCAGGTGCTCATTACCAACACCTTTCAGGCATCAAGCTATGCCCTCAAGCACGATCAGATTGCGCCGTCCGTGGCGGAGGTCAATCGCGGGGCCGTCGACGATGCCCGCCAGGCGCACCCTCAGCTGCTACTGGGCTCGATGGGCCCGATCGGTATTGAGTGGTTTGCCGAAGACTCTGTCGAGTATCGTGAAATCCGAGGCATTGCGCGCGAACAGGCGCACGCCTTGCTCAATGCTGGTGTTGACGGTCTGCTGATCGAGACGGTGACGTCTATCCGTAATTTGCAGCCCACGCTTGCCGGCGCCCGAGATGCCGCCGACGGCATGCCTGTCCTGGTGAGTTTTGTCGTTGACGATAAAGGCGACCTGTTGGGCGATGGCCTCAACATCGAGGCAGCCGTTTTGTACGCCGAAAAACACGGCGCAAACTCGGTTGGTGTTAATTGCTGTTCGCTTGCGGCTGCGAACGCGGCAGTGCCCAGGATGGTTGCATCGGCGACTACTCCCGTCACGGTGCGTCCCAACGTGGGCGATCCGGTCCAGACTCAGGATGGCCCCGTATGGCACGAGAACCCCGAGGCTTTCGCGCGCGCATGCATCGAATGGAGACATGCCGGTGCCGCAATGGTGGGCAGTTGCTGTGGAACCACGGCAGTCACTACGGCAGCGATGGCCGAGGCGCTCGATATATAAAGGGTAAAACCGCTCCATACGGGGCGGTTTTTTTATTATTGGATTCAAGACTTTAGTCTGCTGGCCGCGCAGCGGCCAGCTTTAAACCACCC
>CAUGNZ010000053.1 GCA_959601045.1 uncultured Collinsella sp. | reverse complement strand
TCTTCCAGCACCCTCAGGACCCCTACACCAAGATGCTGCTCGGTGCTGCGCCGTCGCTGCTGCATCCCAAGCTCGGCGAGTAGCCTCGCTTTCCCTCCCGTGCGCCCGGTTCCCTTACCGGGCGCACCTCCGTTGCGATTTCGAAAGGTTGGGTTCACGAGCCATGCCAAGTGCTCAGGAGCTACAACAGCAATTTGGTGAATATCGAGGCGCTATGCCCCGTCCATCGGATTTCGATCTCTTTTGGAAGGACCGCATGGCCGAGGCCGACGCCGTCGAGCTCGACTACGCGATTGAGGCGGCTTCGGTTGCGGATTCCGCGACCTGCCAGTTTTTTGACCTCTGGTATACCGGCATGTGCGGCGCCCGCCTGCATGCCAAGTACCTTAAGCCCGTCTCGGACGAGCCCGTGCCGCTGGTGCTACAGTTCCACGGCTATCCGGGTGCAAGCCGTAGCTGGTTCGAGCAGGCGTCGTTTGCGGGCATGGGCATGGCGCTCATCGCCCTCGACTGCCCTGGCCAAGGAGGCCCCTCCGAGGACATTGGTGGATTTGAGGGCACGACGGTCGCGGGCCATATCGTCGCCGGTATCGACGGCGACCCTGCCAACCTCTACTATGTCCGTCTACATCAGGATATCCGTATTCTGTGCCGTATCGTTCGCGAGCTCGAGGGCATCGATCTTACCCGCGTATTTGTGAACGGCGCATCGCAGGGCGGCGGTTTGGGCATTGCGACCTGCGCACTTAACAGCGAGCTTATCAATCGCGCCGCCATCCTCTATCCCTTCTTGTCGGACTTCCGCCTGGTTTGGGATCTGGACGCCGACGATATTGCCTACGAGGGTCTGCGCTATTGGTCGCGTTGGTTTGACGAGGACTCGACTCGTATCGAGGAAGCCTATGCCAAGCTGGCGTACTTCGATTCCAAGAATTTTGCCCCCATGGTCAAGTGCCCCGTGCTGTTTGGCACGGGCACGGCCGATATCGTCTGTCCGCCGGCAACGCAGTTTGCGGTGTACAACAACCTGTCCTGCGATAAGCGTCATGAGTTCTTTGAGGGCTTTGGCCACGAGGAGATTCAGGATTTTGACGATCTGATCATTTCGTTTTTCTGTGAGGGAGGGGAGGCTCATGTCTAAGTGCGAGAGCAATGTTGACGAGCTGATTGTCCCCGGGCTCGTGGGAATTCCTGGAACGGTTTCATCAAGGCTCGCAGAATATCGGGACTGGCACGGCGATGTCCAAGCAGATGTTTCTGATTTAGAGGCATGCGCTTCGAATCTTGAGATTCAAGGCCTGGCCATTACGGCGATTGACTTTGTTAACCCCTGCGCTCGTTACTCGGAGGTTTCCTTTGAGCTCGGTGACGATGCGGTCCACGCTCGCTTGATTGAGCCTGTTGGTCGTGTCCGAGTATCTAAGCGCGTGCCGCTGTGCCTGATGTTCCACGACATCGATCGGCCTGTGCGCGGCTGGCATCACATGACGAGATTTGCCGCCATGGGGTATGCCGTCCTCGCGCTGGATGACGATGTCGCTGGTGCGGACGACCTGCAGCGGGGGATTGCTTCGCCCGCTTTTGTCAAGCGCGTCCGTTGGGGTTGCGCGATGGCGAAGGTGGCGCGCAATCTTGATGGCATGGACCCCGACCGCATCTTTGCATGGGGCGAGGGTCTTGGCGGCGGA
Organism: uncultured Collinsella sp.; assembly: GCA_959601045.1. Taxonomy (GTDB): domain Bacteria; phylum Actinomycetota; class Coriobacteriia; order Coriobacteriales; family Coriobacteriaceae; genus Collinsella. The sequence goes on along the minus strand of CAUGNZ010000053.1, from coordinate 7,151 downwards.
GTCGCGCTGGCGGTTTCTGCTCTGGACGAGCGGGGCCTCGCCTGCACGGCGGTTGCCAATCCGCTTCCTGGCGGCCTCGAGGCGCTGTCGTCTCGGGTGCGCGGATCGGTGCTCATGGGCACATCGCTTATGGATACCGTGAGCGATCCCAAGGGCCAGTTTGCCGTATTCAACGGTCTTGAGTGTGACCGGAGGCATATCATCTATGCCAAATACGCTCATGAGCGCATCAATGCGTTCGAAAACGAAGTCGTCGACTTCTTTAACCAAACGTTCTATCCGTGTTCTTTGGCCTAGGCGGCCTGGACACTGCCAACAAGAGTGGGCGGCATAGGGCTGCCCGCCAGACAACTAAGGAGATTCTTGTGGCAACTCAGAAATTCACCGGCGTTATCCCTCCCGTCGTTGTTCCCGATACCGAAGATCACCAGCTCGACGTTGCTTCCTTTGAGCGCAGCATCAACCGCATGATCGACGCCGGCGTCGACGGCCTGTTCTTCCTGGGCTCCTCGGGCGAGGTCGTCTTCTCCACCGACGAGCGTCGCCGTCAGATCATCGCCGAGGCCGTGCGCATCGTCGATCACCGCGTGCCTGTTCTGGTCGGCATCATCGATACCGAGACCGAGCGCATGATCGAGCACGGCAAGGTCGCTCAGGAGCTGGGCGCCGATGCGCTCGTCGCCACCTGCCCGTTCTATGCCCTGCAGGGTATGACCGAGGTCGAGGAGCACTTCCGCATCCTGCATGAGGAGCTCGACCTGCCCATCTTCGCCTACGACATCCCCGTCTGCGTCCACACCAAGCTCCCCTGGAAGCTCCTTGCCAAGCTCGGCGCCGAGGGCGTCCTTGCTGGCGTCAAGGATTCCTCGGGTGATGACATCTCGTTCCGCTACCTCGTCCAGGAGAACGAGAAGAACGGCCATCCGATGAGCATCCTCACCGGTCACGAGGTTGTTGTCGATGGCGCTTACCTTGGTGGCGCCGACGGCTCCGTCCCGGGTCTCGCCAACGTTGAGCCCGAGGGCTACGTGCGTCAGTGGAAGGCCGCTCAGGCCGGCGACTGGGCTACCGTCAAGGCCGAGCAGGATCGCCTCAATGAGATTTCGCACATCTGGGACGTCACCTCGGGCGTCCAGGGCTATGCCGGTGGCGTCGGCGCCTTCAAGACCGCTATGAACCTCATGGGTATCTTCGACAGCCCGACCATGCCGCGCCCGGTGAAGGCCATGACCGGCGAGAACGTCGAGGCGATTAAGAAGGTCCTTCAGGACAACGGTCTCCTGTAAAGCTTCCCCAGGCACCCGATCTTGGGGCTCAAGTGGTCGGGCTTGACCAATTAGGTCAACGCCCGACCACTTTCACCCCAACCTCGGGCACCTGGGAAACCTTTACTAAGTTGCGGCGATAACACCGCCTTCATTTCCTGTAGTTGTTTTTTATCTCCTAAGGAGAGCGACATGGAGAACAAGTACGTCTGCTCTGTCGATATCGGCGGAACTAAGATCGCGACTGCCATCATGGAGTACCCGGCTGACGGCAGCGTGCCCCATCCTGTTTTTGAGGCCGAGGTTCCTACCGAGGCCCAGGAGGGCGGCGAGGCCGTCTTCCAGCGTATCGAGGCGTCCATCAAGGCTGCTCTCGAGGCGAATCCCGATGTCGAGGTCCTTGGCGTCGGTATCGGTGCCGCCGGCGTCGTCGATCCCAAGACGGGCGCCATCGCGTATGCCAACGAGATCATGCCCGGCTGGTCCGGCGTTCAGTTGGGGCCGCGTCTGCGCGAGGACCTCGGTCTTCCCGTTGCCGTTGTAGGCGACGTGCAGGCTCATGCACTGGGCGAGGCCCACTGGGGCGTCGGCAAGGGTAAGTTCTCCGTCTTGTGTCTTGGCATCGGTACGGGCATCGGCGGCGCATATGTCGAGAACGGCCGCGTGATGCAGGGCTTCCATGGTGCTGCCGGCCATATGGGCCACATCGAGTGCTCGGCTGCCGCCGGCATTCCCTGCGCCTGCGGGCGTTCCGGCCATCTGGAGTCGGTTGCTTCGGGCACTTCCATTGGTCGAATGTACGATGAGCGTTTTGGCCGCGTCGACCCCAGCCGTCCTTCGGTCGGTCGCGATGTGAACGACCTGTGCCGTGCGGGCGACGCAAAGGCGACCGAGGTCATCCATGACGCCGGCTTTGCGCTGGGCGCCAGCTTGGGCTCGCTCGCTAACATCCTGGACCCTGAGGTCATCGTGCTTTCGGGCGGCGTGATTCACCAGGGTCCCGATTGGCGTTCGCAGACGTGGAAGGATTCGGTGCACGAGGGCTATGCCAGCCAGGCGCTCGATCCGCTCCAGGGCACGCCGATTCTCATCGGGTCTCTGGAGGGCGATGCTCCGCTCATCGGTGCCGCCGAGCATCTTCTTGCGTCGTTGAAGTAAACATAACTACCAAGTGCGCCTTCTGAGGTGCCGCAGATTGACGTGAAAGAGGAGCGAAGCGTACTTCGGTACGCGAGCGACGGTTTGAACGTCAAGGTGCGGTGTCTCAGAAGGCTGTTTTGAGAAAGGTTGAGTCGCACATGACCGTTGATCCTTTGATTCAATCCCTGAAGGGTAAGCTCGTCGTGAGCGTTCAGGCGTATATGGGCGAGCCGCTTCGTACGCCCGAGACCATGGCTCAAATGTCTCGCGCTTGCGAACTCGGCGGCGCCGCCGCCATTCGTTGCCAGGGCCTTGCCGACATTGCCGCCATTAAGGGTCGCTGTGAGGTTCCTGTTATCGGCCTGTGGAAGGATGGGCACGAGGGCGTCTACATCACGCCGACGCTGCGTCACGCCCGCGCCTGCGTTGCTGCCGGTGCCGATATCGTGGCAATCGACGCCACCGATCGTCCGCGTCCCGATGGCAAGACGGTCGAGGATACCTTCCGCCCGCTGCACGAGGAGGGTGTGCTCCTGATGGCGGATTGTGCCACCATCGAGGACATTCGCCGTGCGGTTGATATGGGCTTTGACCTGGTATCTACCACGCTCTCTCACGGTGTCGCGGCCATCGACTGCACCATGGCCGATGGCCCCGACCTGCCGCTCCTGCGTCAGGCGACCGAGGAATTCCCCGGCCTTCCCATCATTTGTGAGGGTCGCGTGCACACGCCCGAGGAGGCTCGCGCCGCGATCGATGCTGGCGCCTGGGCCGTTGTCGTCGGCACCGCCATCACGCACCCCACGAGTATTACAAGTTGGTTCAAGGCTGCGCTTGAGGCGTAAGACAGGCCTCGTATCCGCTCGGGGCGGTATACTCAATAAAGGCAATTGACCGCGCGGGATCCGGGTTGCTGGGTCCCGCGCTTGTTTTTGGGAGGCAGCGCATGCAAAAGGGAGATGCCATGGATGCGGCGGAGCGCTCGGAGCGCATCCCCGATATCGTCATCATCACCGGAATGTCCGGATCGGGCCGCACACAGGCCATGCACGTGTTCGAGGACATGGGCTATTTTTGCATCGATAACCTGCCTCCGCGTCTCATCGCTCAGCTTGCCGAGCTTGTCGGCATCAATACGGGCGTGGGCAGGCATCTTGCCGTCACCTGCGATTTGCGTAGCCAGGGCTTGTTTGACGAGTTGCTCGATGCGGTCGCCGCGCTCGAAGAGCGCGAGATGAGCTGCGACATCGTGTTCCTGGAGGCTTCTGACGAGGTGCTGATTCGTCGCTACAGCGAAAATCGACGCCGTCATCCCATTGCCAAGCCGGGAGAGACTACGGCCGATGCCATTCAGCGCGAGCGCCTTCAGCTACAGGGCGTGCGCGATCGAGCCGATATGATTATCGACACGAGCCGTCTGCGCACCTCTGCGCTGCGCAACAAGCTACGTATGGCGTTCTCCGAGTTGTCCGACCAGCAGCTCATGGACGTTCACGTGTTCTCGTTTGGCTTTAAGCACGGTATGCCCGTCGAGGCGGACATTATGATCGACGTTCGCTTCCTGCCTAATCCGTTCTACGATCCCGAGATGCGCACCATGACCGGTCTCGATAAGAAAGTCTCCGACTTTGTTCTGGACCATCCTAAGACCCAGGAGTTCTGGAAGGCCTGGACGCAGCTGCTCGATACGGTCATGCCCGGCTATATCGCGGAGGGCAAGCCGCAACTTTCTATTGCCATCGGTTGCACGGGCGGTCAACACCGCAGCGTTGCCATCGCCGAGGCCACGGCACGTTATTTGGAAGGTGCCCAGTATCACGTGAGCATTTCCCATCGCGACCTGTCGCGCGCGAACACGAAAGCATAGGCCTGCATGTCGTTTACCGCCGAGGTGCGTGACGAGCTCGCGCGCTGCGAACCCGAATGTGAATACTGCGATTTGTCGACGCTTGCCGCCCTGACGCGTGTGAGCGGTATACTTTCGCTGGCCGGCTCTGGGCGGTATCGTTTGACGGTCGCGACCGAGACGGGCGCCGTCGCGCGCACGATGATCACGCTGACGCATCGCATCCTTAAGCTCAAAACGGAATTCACCGTTCGTAAATCGGTCTTGCATAAGGTCCGTAACTATCTCATTACCCTGCCCGATCAACCCGACCTGGACAAGGCTCTGGTGCTGCTGGGCATTCTCGACCGCAGGGGAGGGCTCGTCGCCGGTGTTCCCCGGCACATCGTTGCCCGTCCCTGCTGCAGGCTTGCCTACATCCGCGGCGCGCTCATCGCCGGCGGTTTCGTGGCCGATCCCCGCGGCGACTTTCATTTGGAGATCGCGGTGCAGGGCGAGCGGTATGCCCGGGGACTTTGCGATCTATTGGAGCAGATTGGGGTCCATGCGCGCGTTAACGCGCGACGCGGATCCTTTGCTGTCTACATTAAGAGCGCCGAGGAGATTGAACATCTTTTAAAGTTGATTGGTGCCAAGCGCAGCGTTGCCGAGATTGAGGAGGCGCGCGCGGTCAAGTTGGTTAAGAACGATGTGAACCGTCGCGTGAATGCCGAGCTCGCCAACCAGACCAGAAGTGCGGGTGCCGCCCAGCATCAGCTTGCGTTGATCGATGAGCTCGAACAGCGGGGTTTACGCGACACGCTTCCGGACGCCTTAGCAGTCTTTTGCGACCTGCGCGAGCGCTATCCCGATCTGTCACTGCGCGATCTGGGGGAGATGGCTGACCCTCCCTTGTCGAAGTCGGCCCTCTACCATCGAGTTTTGAGGCTTGAAAAGCTCATTGAAGCAAACAGGTAGTTGAGCGAAACTGCTTATATAGGGATTGAACTGCTGTTTTACTCTTTAAAACGTTTTAACGTAAATTTGATTTTCAATTTCGAGCATTCTCGTGAAATTCAAGTCAAAAAAAAGGTATATTAGGCGAGTGGTTAGTTTGTGGGCCTCAACGGCGGGCGCTGTAGCTCGCGGGGGCCTTACGAAAGGAGACACAATGGCAGTAAAGGTTGCTATTAACGGCTTCGGTCGCATCGGTCGTCTGGCTTTCCGTCAGATGTTCGGTCATGAGGGCTCCGAGATCGTCGCTATCAACGACCTCACCTCTCCCGATATGCTCGCTTACCTGCTGAAGTACGACTCCACGCAGGGCAACTACGCTCGCGATCACGAGGTCGTTGCTGGCGAGGATTCCATCACCGTTGACGGCAAGGAGATCAAGATCTACAAGGAGGCCGACGCCAACAACCTGCCTTGGGGCGACCTCGACGTCGACGTCGTTCTCGAGTGCACCGGCTTCTACACCAGCAAGGCTAAGGCTCAGGCCCACATCAACGCTGGCGCCAAGAAGGTCGTCATCTCCGCTCCGGCTGGCAGCGATCTGCCCACCATCGTGTACAACGTCAACCACGAGACGCTGACCGCTGAGGACAACATCATCTCCGCCGCTTCCTGCACCACCAACTGCCTCGCCCCGATGGCCAAGGGTCTGAACGACTTCGCTCCCATCGTGTCCGGCATTATGACCACCATTCACGCCTGGACCGGCGACCAGATGCCGCTCGACGGCCCGCAGCGCAAGGGCAACAAGCGTCGTAGCCGCGCCTGCGCCGTCAACATCGTCCCCAACACCACCGGTGCTGCTAAGGCTATCGGCCTGGTTCTCCCCGAGCTCAACGGTAAGCTCATCGGTGCCGCCCAGCGCGTCCCGACGCCGACCGGCTCCATCACCAACCTCTACGCTGTCGTTGACAAGAAGGTCACCGTCGACGAGGTTAACGCCGCTATGAAGGCCTACGCTGCCACCATCTCCGAGACCTTCGGTTACAACGAGGACGACATCGTCTCCACCGACATCATCGGCGAGACCCACGGCTCCATCTTCGACGCCACTCAGACCATGTGCTCTGACCTCGGCAACGGCCAGACCCTCGTTCAGGTCACCTCTTGGTACGACAACGAGAACTCCTACACCTCTCAGATGGTCCGCACCATCAAGTACTTCGAGAAGTTCGTTGCTTAATTTAGCTTTTAGCGAATAGCTCGTTGAGCGTCTAAAGAAGGGCGCGGCCTTATAGGGCTTACACCCTAGGGTCGCGCCCTTTTTATAGGAAATCGTCTGCCGTAATGGGAGGCAGACACGTACGAAAGGTAGAAGCAAACATGGCCTTTACCAAGAAGACCGTCCGCGACATCGATGTCGACGGCAAGCGCGTTCTCGTCCGCGTTGACTTCAACGTGCCTATCAAGGATGGCGTCGTTGGCGACACCACCCGTATCAAGGCTGCCCTGCCCACCATCAACTATCTCGTTGAGCACAACGCTCGCGTCATCCTCATGAGCCACCTCGGCCGTCCCGATGGCACCGGCTTCCAGCCCGAGCTGTCCCTCGAGCCCGTCGCCAAGAAGCTCGCCGAGCTCTCTGGTCTCGACGTTGCCTTTGTCGCCGACACCTACGGCGAGAAGGCTGCCGAGGCTGTCGCTGCCGTCGAGCCGGGCAAGGTTCTCGTTCTCGAGAACGTCCGCTTCGATAAGCGTGAGAAGAAGAACGATCCCGAGATCGCCAAGAAGCTCGCTTCCTATGGTGACGTCTTCGTTCTCGATGCCTTCGGCACCGCTCACCGCGCCCAGGGTTCCGTCGTGGGCCCCGCCGCTTACCTGCCTGCCGTCGCTGGCTTCCTGCTCGAGAAGGAGGTCGACACGCTGACCGGCATCTTCGCCGAGCCCGAGCGCCCCTTCGTCGCCAT
>CAUGNZ010000052.1 GCA_959601045.1 uncultured Collinsella sp. | reverse complement strand
CCCTCAGGGTATCGGATTCCCACATTCATCCGTACATGTACGGATGAATGTGGGAGGTGTTCGGATAAAGTCGATAATCAAGGCCAAACAGCGACCCTCCAGCGAAAGTGCACGTTATTTAGGACTAAGCAATCCTTGAAAAAAGCTGCTGTAGAATTACATATAAGACTCACCCGGAAGGAGCGATCGATGAAAAGCAAACGATTTGTCCTGAATGCACTAACCTCGGTAGCCCTTTTAGCAATCTTCGCTTACTCGAGCTGGTATGTGAACCAGCCGAGATTTGGCTACGCATTGTACGCAGTAACATCTGGCGATAAAGCGTATTACACCCTAAGCGCAATTGACGCCATCTTTTTCTATGTGGCTGGCCCCTTATCAATCGCTTTGATCGCGTTTATTGTTATTTACAACATCAAGAAACGCTAACAGGGCCTATTTGGAATCCGAATCGTCCATGGAGCCGTCGATGCCGGTTTTGGTGTCGTCGTCAGAGCTTGTGTCATCGTCCTTGGCAAAGGGGTTCTTAAAGAAACCCGTCGCGTCGGGCTGCAGGCCTGAGAGCTTAATCCAGGGATTATCGAGTTCGGGCTTGGGCATGGCCTTGGCCTCGGGCGCGGTCTCGTTGCCGATGAGCTCGGACTCATAGATGAACGTATCGTCTCCAAGCGCGTCGTAGGCGGCGACCGGGTTGCCCTCGGTATCGCGATACGGCGTGCCCTTAAACACGGCGCCATCGTATGCCACGAGCTGGCGACCGGTCTCGTTCTCAAAGTAGTAGACGAAAATGCCCTTGAGGGCCGCGCACAGCGGAATGGCGATAACCATGCCGATGGGACCCATGAGTGCCGAACCGATAACGAGAGCCGTCGGGCTCATAACGGGATGCACCTGCACCGAGCTCTGCATGACCTTAGGCGAAATGACATTATCGGTGACGTTTTGAGCCACCATGGTCACGACAAGCGTCCATAACGCCAGCATAGGGCTGAACATAAACCCGAGCACCGTGGCGATCGCCGCGCTCACCCAGGGACCGACAACCGGAACCAAATGCATGATGCCGGTAAAGATGGCCATGAGCGCCGCATACGGATGGCCGATGATCATAAAACCGATAAAGGCGAGGAAACCACCGCAGATGGACGTCACGACCATACCGCGCATGTAGCCGCCGACAGAGCGAGAAAGGATGGCGACCATAAAGCGGTACGAGGTCTCCTTCTCCTGACCGATGATGGTGCAAATCTCGTGGTGCATGCGAGGGTAGTCGCAGGCCATCCAGTACGCAAGCACCAGACCAAGGAAGATCACGAACAACTGCGAGGCTGTATTGGTGATGAGCGGGAACACACCGCGGCCAAGCTCGGCAGCGATCTGAGACACATACTTCGATGCTACGGCAACCAGCGAAGAAAGACTGTCGTCCAGATACTCCTTGAGCGGCGTGTTGTTGAGCGTCTTGGCGTGCGAGAGCATCTCGTTGAGATCGCCACCCGCAACACGAAGCTGCTCAGGCAGGCGGCTCAGGACTTCCATGATTTGACCGAGCAAAATAGGCGAGAGGATGCAGACAACACCAACGAGCACCGCCACGACCACAATAAGCGCGATAAGCGAACCGATGCCGCGATTCACGCCGTGATGCTCGAGCCAGTTGGTGATCGGCGACATGACAAAAGCGATGATGGAACCGACTGCCAAAAACTCGATAACCGGCGCCAGGATGCCCATAAGGTTAAAGATGACGGCAGCGATAACAATGCAGCCGACGACGCCCCAAATGCGCAGCGTCAGAATACGGGTATCGCGAAGCGTGCGGTCGATTTGTTGGGGGTGCTCACTCATGAACGAACCATCACTCCGTCGGGGTCGATCTTATCTTGAATCTTCTTAAGGGTACGGCGCAGCAGGCGCGAGACCTGCACCTGCGAGATGCCAAGCTTCTTGGCAATCTCGATCTGGGTCATGCCCTTAACGAAGCGCAGCTCGATAACCTCGCGCTCGCGCGGCGAGAAATCGCGGATGGCTTCCTCGATTACCAGGCGGTCATCGGTAAAGTCGAGCTCGTTGTCGTCGTCGGCATAGCGATCGAGAATCGAAGGCGCATCATCGGAATCGGACGCACCGGGGGCCTCGATGGGCACCGAGGTGTAGGCCGAGGACGATTCCATGGCTTCGAGCACCTCGTCGACGGTCACGCCAAGGTAATCGGCGATTTCCTCAACCTTGGGCGAGCGCTGGAGCTCGTTGGTAAGCTTATCGGTGGCCTGGTTAACCTTGGCAGAGAGCTCCTGCAGACGACGCGGCACGCGCACACTCCAGCCCTTGTCGCGGAAGTGGCGCTTAATCTCGCCCAAGATGGTGGGCGTGGCAAACGTCGTGAACTCGAGTCCGCGCTCGGGATCAAAGCGATCGATAGCCTTGAGCAAGCCCAAGTACCCGACCTGCAAAAGGTCATCGAGCGGCTCGCCGCGGTTCTTGAATTTGTTGGCAAGAAACCTTACCAGGTTCATATGGGACATGACGAGTTGCTCGCGAGCATCCGGATCACCGGTCTCCTTATAACGACGAAACAGCTCGCGGGTTTTCTCCTTGTCCCAAGCGGTCTTGCCACTCCGGGAGCGTTCGGTCATATTAGATATCCGCCTTGAGGTCGAGGGAAAGCGTTAGGGGCGCTGTAGTCTTTTCGTAGGAGTCGCACACACTCGCCAAAATGAGCTCGGCATACACGGCAGCCTGGTCATCCTCATCGACAGTCGCCTGGTCGCCAAAGGTAAAGGTCATGCCCACATGCGATTCGTCGACATCGAATTTGATCGAGATATCGTCGGAATCAACAGCCGTGCAGCCAAAGATGAAGGCTTCTTCGGCAGCCATACGAATGTCCTCGATGCGATCGACGGACATAGAGCACAGGGCGCCGACGTTGGCGGCCGTCATGCGCACCAAGCGCGCGAGACGCGGATCACCGGCAACGCTCAGCGTAATGGGGCAGGTTGCTTCGCTACTCATCGCAGGACTCCTCGGAGGTCTCGGCAGGCGTATAGGTGTAATACTGAGCAGGCTTAGCAGCGGGCTTCTGAACATCATCGTCGTCAGCAGCGGCATCATCGTCGCCAATCAGAACGCGCTCAGTGGGCTGCTCGGCCTCGGCGGCGGCAGCGGCGAGCTTGCGATCGGCGTCGGCTGCAGGAGCCTTCACCTTATTGAAGAGCTTCTGCACGGCGCCAGCAGCAGAATCAGTTACGCTCGATACGGCATTGCTGGCCTCAGCCACGCTGCCCGTGACCTCGGAGATGTCGCGAACGACCGCCTCAACCTCAACGAGGTTAGACGTCAGAGCATCAACGGCAGTCTTGCTCGACTTGAGGAGCGGCTCAACCTGTGCCAGCGCGGGGGTGAGCTCATCGACAGCGCCATCGAGCTTTGCCACCACGGGCTGTGCCTCGGCAAGCGTATTGTTAAGGTCGCTCACGGTCTTATCGAGCGAGTCAACGACGGTGCGAGTTTTACGCAGTGTGAGTGCAAGCTCAACGACGGCCCACACGCCGACAACAGCAAGCAGCAGCAGGGCGATTTGAATGGGACTCATACAAGCCTCCCAAAGGAATCGAAATACAGACGCTGTTCATGGTACCCCAAAGGGGACCGAACATGCCAAGCGTGAGATCCTGGGACAAAATAATCAGCAGTTACTTCGGAGCATTCCCGCTACGGTCGCGTTCGCTTTGCTCCACACGCCACTCTTCCCAACCGCGGCCCGCAGGCTGCCAGAACGCGCCGCGCTCCAGCCCCTCGGGCAAATAGCGCTGATCGACCCAGCCTTCGGGATAATCATGTGGATACTTGTACACACCATATTCATCGCTGCCTGGGCGATGACGATCGCGCAGATAGCTCGGCACCTCACGCAAGCCACTGCTATGGATATCGGCCAGCGCCGCATCGATCGAAGCCTCGCACGCGTTGGACTTGGGCGCCAGGCACACATAGAGTGCAGCCTGAGCCAGGTTAATACGACACTCGGGATACCCAATGACCTCGGCAGATTTAAACGCAGCGTGCGCTATAAGCAGGGCCTGCGGATCGGCGTTACCGACGTCTTCGGAAGCATGGATCATGATGCGTCGGGCGATAAACTTGGGGTCCTCCCCCGCATCGATCATGCGCGCAAGCCAATAGATGGTGGCATCGGGGTCGCTGCCGCGCATGGACTTAATAAACGCACTAATGATGTCGTAGTGCATGTCACCGTTTTTGTCATAGGTAAAGCCACGACGCGGATTGGCAATCTTTACGTCATCCACGGTAATGGGATAGCGCTCCCCCGCCGTCGGTGCAGGCGTACCCTCGGTATCAGGGCGCGTCACGGCGATCTCACTTGCCAGCTCGAGCGTCGTCAGAGCCGAGCGTGCATCGCCCGCAGCCAGCGTGCAGATAGTCTTAACCGTATCCTCATCGGCCGAGAACTTGCCGCCCAAACCCTGCGGCGCCTCGAGCGCACGCTCAATGAGCGTGGCGATATCCTCGTCCTTCAGGTGATCAAGCTCTACCACGCGCCCACGCGACAACAGTGCGGAGTTGACCTCGAAGTACGGGTTCTCGGTCGTGGCGCCAATCATAATGACGGTACGGTTCTCAACCGCATGCAAAAGCGCATCCTGCTGCGACTTCGAAAAACGGTGAATCTCGTCGATGAACAAGATGGTACGGCGGTCATACGTATTCAGGCGCGTCTTTGCCTCGTCGATCACGCGACGAAGGTCCTTCACGGTACCCGTGACGGCGCTGACCTCGACAAACTCACTCTTGGTATGGTTGGCGATAATATGCGCCAGCGTCGTCTTGCCCGTACCAGCCGGGCCGTACAGAATCACGCTCGACAGCACGTCATGCTCAATCGCGGCGCGCAGCCACGAGCCCTTACCGACGGCCTTTTGCTGGCCCACATACTCGTCGAGCGAATTGGGGCGCATACGCACCGCAAGCGGGGCATTCTGAAAAGAGCGCTCGCGCGTCGAAGCAGAAAAAAGGTCGTCCATAGCCATCCCGTGCATCAATCAAAATCGTTGTTGACCAACAGTATACCGAAAGGATGCGAACTACCGTTCGTTAATATAGGTGCGGTGCGGAAACTTTAGACCTGGGAACAATTTGCTCGTCAGCTCGCAGAAATAACCATCCGTCATGCTTGCGATGTAATCGACGACGGCCTGATCCTTGTCGTCCTGCCAAGCATAGGTGCGGCCATAATAGGAAAGCTGCTGCTCAATACGCGAAATGTGGTGCTTAAAGATGTAGGATGACTCGTCACCCTCGTATATATCCTGCAGGCAACGGTCGTAAAGCTTTTCGAAGGCCTCGCGCAGTTCCGCTTCGGAGTCGCCTTCGATACCGCCCTTGCTATAGATCTTCTCGTAGTTCTCGCGCTTAGCCCGGCGGATCTCCTCAAACAGGTCCTCGCTCATCTCGATACGCGGTTTGCCGTAGCTATGCTCAACGATATCGATGGAAGCGTGCGTGAGAATCCAGCTGTTATAGGCGCCGCCCCGACCGTCGTCAAAAGCGTCGGGCGACAGCAGGCCCGCCGCAATGGCGTCCTGGCGATCGCGCCCAACGTAGGCAAGGATATCCGAGATGCGAACCACGCAACCCTCGAGTGTCATGGGACGCAGGTGCTCAATCGCGCTATAGCCAGTGGCAATGCAATCCTCGACAGTTCGGTCGAACTGGTCAAAGGAACTCATGTCCGAAAGCTCAAAAACACGCTGTTCGTACTCGCCGTTATGGCACAGGACGCCGTCGAGCGTCTGGAGCGACACGTTGCGGCCATACAGCGCATCGAGCACGCGGACCGACTGCACGTTATGGAAAAAGTAGCGACCCGTGCGCTCGTGATAGATATCGTTGAGAAATCGCTCACCGGCATGGCCAAAGGGCGTGTGGCCCAAGTCGTGGCCCAGGCCAATCGCCTCGATCAGGTCGCAGTTGAGCCCCAGGGCGCGGCCGATATCGCGTGCGATGCGCGAGACAAGCTGCACGTGCAGGCCACGACGCGACAGGTCGTCGTTGCTGCGAAAACTGAAGACCTGTGTTTTGCCGGCATAGCGAGTGTACGCCGGAAGATGAAGAATCTTTTCGGTATCGCGCATAAACGCCGGACGCATGAGCGTGCCCTCGTCTGCGGCTCGATCAACGCGACGGATGACCTGGTCATCGTCGCAACGGTACGGGTTGACATAGCCCGAAGCACGATCTGCGGCAATGCGCTCGACAAGTTCGGGCGATAACGCCGAGGGAATACGGTCCATGCGCGCCTTAATGACGGCCGTTTCTTGATTAGATGCCATGGCATGCTCCTTAAGAAGGATGCGCAATCGGTTACAATGTGCAGCCCACGACCTCGATTATGGCAAAAATCGGCACCAAAAACGGCAGCAAAGGCAGGGAGCGCGATTTTGTGAAGAGGCAGGAGAGGGCAAGGGCCAGGAGCGCGACGGCAAATGCCACGATGCCGCCCATAGGGTCGAGCGTGCAAAGCGCGAAGAGCGCCTTGGCGTCCCCCATGCCAATGCCAGGGACGTGGCGAACACGACGCCAGAGTGACTCAGTAAGCACAAGGGCAAGGTAGACGATGACCGCAAGACCGGCGTGGTCAAACGCCGTGTTAACACCCTTGTCGAGCCAAACGCCTGCAAGCGCCGCCACCGCACACGCTCCGGCAAGCTCATTGGGAAAGCGTCGCTCACGGGCATCAATCGCCGCGCCGGCAAAGACGCAGATCCAAAATGGGATATAGACCACAGGACACCTCCCGGGACAGCCCTCTCAAAAGCAAAAACCACCACAAAGGCGCCTGCCCCCTTTGTGGTGGTTTTGATGGTGGTTATTTGGCGCCTTGCATGACCTCGTCGAGGGTAACGTTGACGGCGTGCTGCGTCGGGACCCAGTCGACCTTTAGGAACAGCGCTGCCACCGTGATGGGGATATAGCTGAACATAAAGATCGGGAAGGTAAACAGGTTGGTCACCAGGCGCCACTTTTGCGCACAATGAATGTGCTTGTACTCAAAGATGGTCGTAAGTAGCGCCAGGATAAAGAAGGTCTGGTACATCATCGCGAAGGTCATAATGAGCGAGGCGGCACAAGCCTGCATCTCGACCTCGGTGGCCAAGAAGCCATGCGAAAGCCCGCCCACGATGAGAAAGGTAGCGTTGGCGAGCATGGAGATCAGGGACAGCAACATGCCCGGAGCGATGGTCATAAACATGTCATATGCGGCAAAGCGATGATAGCAAAACGTCGATTTGACCAGATGCTTACCGTAGGTAAAGAACACCTGGTAGAAGCCCTTGGTCCAGCGCATACGCTGCTTCCAAGACGCTTTAAACGTCACGGGTTGCTCGTCAAAAAACTCCGCCGGCGCATAACCGATGCGAATGCCGTGAATGGCGCAGAACGTGGTGAACTGAATATCCTCGGTCAGCGTGTGGAACTGCCAGCCGTGCATACCCTCGATAACACTGGCGGAGATGAGGTAGCCCGAACCCGAGACGGCACAGGACGTCTTGCAGATATTACGCGCGTTGTTAAGGAAACGCGCCTCGCGCAGGTACCAAGTGGCGTTGGCAGCCGAGATCCACGAGCTGCCAAAGTTCTTGGAGTTGCGGTAGCTTGTGACCACATGGAATCCCTGGTCAAAGGCGTCATTCATCTTGGAGACGTAATCGCGGGAGATAACGTTGTCGGCATCGAAGATAAAGTAGCCCTCAAAGGTATCGGGATACTCGTTAAGAATGCGGTCAAAACCAAAGTCCATGACCCAGCTCTTGCCTTTACGGGCCAGGTCATTGCGCTCATAGACGATGGCACCGGCCTCGCGCGCGAGCTGCGCGGTGTTGTCGGTGCAGGCATCGGCGACCACGAAGACCTCGATAAGCTCGGACGGATAATCCTGGTCCTTGATAGAGCGAACAAGGTTGGCGATCACGGCCTCCTCGTTATGCGCCGCAATGAAGAAGGCATAGCGGTGGAGTTTTTTGGCCTTGGGAGGCGCGACCTCGCCACGGAGAGCGCCGATGACAAAGAAGACCACCTGGTACAGAAAGCAGACCGTGAGCAGCGTGACGACAATCTGGTTGAAGATCACGATGGGCGTGTTAGTTTGTAAAAAGGCGAGCATGCAGGCTCCCAGGAACGCGTTACGTAAACAAACGTATATATTACCGTAGGGTGACCGAGTTCAAGAAACCACCTAATACTGGCTAGGCTTCGAGGAGACCGAGCTGCGGAACGATTTCGTCGCCGGCAGCGGTGCGGCCAAGCGAGCGCGGGGCCAGGTCGTCAAGAACCGCAGCGAGATCCCACGGCAGCTCGTCGCGGCACTCAATGCGATCCCCCGTCACGGGATGGTCGAATGCGACGCGCCAAGAATGAAGGAATTGCCTGGTCAGGCCCTGATCGGCGCGTGCATCGCACTTACCGTAGAGCGGATCGCCCACGCAGGCGTGGTTGATATGGCGCATATGCACGCGAATCTGATGCGTGCGACCGGTAAACAGGTGGCACTCGACGAGCGTGTAGCCGTCGTCAAAACGCGTGGAATCAAAACGCTCAAGGACCTTGAAGGTCGTGATGGCTTGGCGCGCAAAGGGATCGTCCGAAACCGCCATCTTCACGCGGTCGCGCGTCGATCGGGCAATACCGGTGTTGATGGTGCCCTCGTCCATGGCGATGTGCCCGTGAACGAGCGTAATGTAGCGGCGGTCGAGCGTGCGCGTGCGAATGAGATTTTGGAGCGCGCGCTGGGTGTCATCGTCCTTGGCCGCAAGCATGAGACCCGAGGTATCGCGATCCAAACGATGCACGATACCGGGGCGGTCCTCGCCCTGCACGGTGCCCAGATGGTCGATACCACAGTGATAGACCAGGGCATTCGCGAGCGTACCGCTCTCATGACCAT
>CAUGNZ010000051.1 GCA_959601045.1 uncultured Collinsella sp. | reverse complement strand
CGTGCTGACCAAAATACTGACCGGTAATGACCGCGCAGCCAGCGCCAACGCCAACGCAAAAGCCAATGCAGAGCTCGGTGAGCACCATCGTGGCTTGAATGCCACCCAGCGCGAGCTTGCCGCCAAACTGGCCGACGATATACGTACCAATAAGCGTGTAAGCCTGCTGAAAAAACGAGCTAAAGAAGATAGGGACGCACAGCGACAGCAGCTGTTGCCAAATGACACCCTGCGTTACATCGATAGCCGTAGATTTCTTAGCCACACGCCCTCCCCACCAGCGTACGTCAAACAACAAAACGGCAATTTAAGACCAAAGCCAATACCAGCTTAGCACCGACCGACGTCGGCCGAAACGCCCCGAACCAGAGCCCGGTGCTAACTATCTGCCTAGTGATACAGCCCCGGCTGGTAGTGGTACTCGTTGCTCACATGCGGGCACAGCTGCCAAAAGGCAACAGCGCTTGCCGCAGCCACGTTGAGTGAATCGACCCCATGCGCCATCGGAATACGCACGGCGCGGTCGCAGCCTGCAATGGTCTTGGCGCCCAAGCCAGCACCCTCGGTGCCCATAAAGATTGCCAGGCGGTCAATCTCCTGGAGCGCGGGATCGTCCAGCGACACCGAATCATCCGTCAACGCCATAGCGGCACACGAAAAGCCGGCATCGTGTAGCGCCGCCAGCCCATCATGCGGCCATACGCGCGCTTCGCTGCCAATGCGTGTCCAGGGCACCTGGAACACCGTGCCCATGCTCACGCGGACCGAGCGACGGTACAGCGGGTCACAGCAAGTGGGGCTCACCAAAATACCGTCGACGTTCAGCGCAGCCGCCGAGCGGAAAATTGCACCGACGTTGGTATGGTCGACAATGCCCTCGAGCACGCACACGCGCACCGGGCGCTCCCCCGCCGCCTCGACGACGCCGCCCAAGAACTCATCAACCGGAATCTGTCGCGGGCGACGAAATGCCGCGAGCGCACCGCGCGTCACGTTAAAACCCGTCAGACGCTCCATAAGCTCCATCGAGACAACGAACACGGGAACCGGACCCGCGCCCTCGCGTACCGCCAGGCGCTCAAACAGCGGCATCATCTGGTCGAGCCAGCGCTCGCCCAAAAGAAAGCTCACCGGCTCGTATCCGGCGCGAACCGCACGTTCGATGACCTTGGCACTCTCGGCGATAAAAATGCCCTTCTGCGGCTCCAGCACGCAGCGCAGCTCACGCTCGGTCAGTCGCACGTAGGCATCAAGCCGCTCGTCCTCGAGCGAATCGATTCGCAGCACCTCAACGGCATCAGTCATAGCAGCCAGCCCGCACCTTTCTTTACAGCGCATCTATACCAAACGAGGCGACGCTAAGCGCCGCCCCATGCATTCAAACAATCCGATGATACCGTTCACGCCGGACGATTTACGCCTCAACGCGACGATACGTTACGAACTCATAATCGACACCCTCGTCGCCCTCGCCCGAGGCAATCGTGGCAACACCGCCACGCCGCGCAATCTCCCACGCGGGATCGGCATCCAGATCGGGAAAATACGTATCCACGTCATGCACGCAATGGTCATGCGTAACCTCGGCCTCCACGCAATACGGCAAAAACTGTCGATATACCTCGCCGCCGCCAATCACCCACGCAACGGTCTCATCGGCTACCGCGGCGAGCGCTTCGTCGATGCTATGCACCACGTCGACGCCCTCGGGAGCAAAGTCCTCATCGCGCGTGAGCACGATATTGCGGCGGTTCTTAAGCGGACGCCCGCCGGGAAAACTCAGCAGCGTCTTGCGTCCCATAATGACCGGGCAACCTTTGGTGCACGCCACAAAATGGCGCATATCGGAGCGATTGGACACGACCATGTCACCCTCGCACCCAATGCCCCAATCGTCACACACGGCGACAATAGCGGAAAGCTTGCACGTCATGCGCGTCACCTACACCGCAATGGGGATGTTCTTGACCTGCGGACCGTGCTCATAGCCCTCGACAATCAGATCATCGGTCGTAAACGCATAGAAATCATGCACATCGGGGTTGAGCGTTACCTTGGGAGCCGCAAACTGCGGACGCTCGATAAGCTCGCGGATGATATCGACATGACGGTCGTAAATGTGGGCATCGGCGATCACATGCAGCAGCTCGCCAGCGATCATATCGACCGACTGCGCGACCATCATCAGCAAAATGGCGTACTGGCACACATTCCAGTTGTTCGCAGCCAAAATATCCTGGCTGCGCTGGTTGAGAATCATGTTGAGCGTCGGTTTATCATCCTGCGGACGCTGCGTCACGTTATACGTCACGCTGTAGGCACACGGATACAGGTGCATCTCGGACAGGTCGCTAAACACATAGGTGTTCGTCATAATGCGGCGGCTGTACGGCGTGTTCTTAAGGTCGTACAGCACGCGATCCATCTGGTCAAAGTCGCCCTCGGCATAATGGCTCTTCTGCCCAATCTGATACCCGTAGGCCTTGCCGATGGAGCCAGTCTCGTCGGCCCACTCGTCCCAAATATGGCTGTTGAGGTCATGCACGTTATTGGACTTCTTTTGATAGATCCATAGGATCTCATCCATGGCAGATTTGAGGGCCGTACGACGCAAGGTAAGCGCCGGAAACTCCTCACGCAGGTCATAGCGTGCCGTGACACCAAAGTTTTTAATGGTATAGGCAGGGGTGCCATCCTCCCACACCGGGCGGACCTTTTGGCCCTCGGTGGTGGTGCCATGGTCCAGAATATCGCGGCACATGGTTACAAACTGTTGATCAGCCTTGCTCATTGACCCTCCTGTCAGTCGCCTAAAAGCGAGATTCATTGTATCCCAGGCACATGCGGCCCCACAGCCCTAACATAAGCCCTCATTTTCTGACATATGCCAGAAATTCCTTGCGCAAATCCGCAAGGTCGTTATTCTATTGTTGACATATGTCAGATATGGAGAGTGTATGGCAGGAAGACGCGAAAAATTGCGCCGCGTCGGGATCATCCCCGAATATCGCGGTTTTACCCCCGATGGCCTTGCCAGCGGAGAGGCCATCGACATGACGGTCGACGAACTCGAGGTCCTGCGGCTATGCGACCTGGAAGGCCTCAATCAGGAGGCCGTCGCAAAGCAGATGGGTATCGCGCGCGCCACGGTGGCGGCAATTTGCAGCAGAGCGCATCGCAAGGTGGCAAATGCGCTGGTCAATGGTCGGGCGCTCATCATCGAGGGCGGCAATATCGCGTACTCCCCCATCACCACAACGACGGCCGAATGGCCAGCAAAGGAGATCGGCACCATGAGAGTGGCAACCACGTATGACAACGGCAACATCTTTATGCACTTTGGCCGCAGCGGGCAGTTCAAGATCTACGACATTCAGGACGGCAAGGTGCTCAGCGAGCAGGTCGTGGGCACCGGCGGCACCGGCCACGGTGCCCTTGCGGGCCTGCTCGCCAACGGCGGCGTGGACACGCTCATCTGCGGCGGCATCGGCGGTGGCGCTATCAACGCGCTTGCCCAAGCCGGCATCACGGTATACGCGGGTGCCCAAGGCAGCTGCGACGCTTGCGTCGAGGCCCTTATCGCCGGCACGCTCGCACAGAACGGCGAGGCCACGTGCGGCTGCCACGGCCACGACCACGAGCACACTCACGAGCATGGCGATTCCTGCGGCTGCCACGGCCATCACGAGCACGAGGGCCACGAGGGCTGCGGCTGCCACTAACGGCACGGCACCGCGAGCTCGGGGCGCGACGCAAAACGCAACCCAACAAACAAAGCCAACAGCAAAGGCCACCCGGTAGCTTCCGAGCGGCCTTTGCCATATCAAGCTGGAATTACAGCTCTATTTCTTATTGCGCATCTGCGCTTCCATCTGGCGCAGCAGCTCCATATCGGACTTGGGACCGCCCATTCCCAAGCCGCCCATGCCGCCCAGACCCATAGCATCCAGGCCGGGGATATTGGGCATGCGCATCTTCTTGCCCTTCTTACCCTTTTTGCCCTTTTTGCCGCCGGCCTGTGCCTGATTGGCCATCGTGCGCATGCGGCCCATCATCTTATTCATCTCGCCCCACTGCTTCATAAGGCCGTTGACCTCGGTGGGGGTTACGCCGGCTCCCTTGGCAATGCGGGCGCGGCGCTGGCCGTTGATGATGGAGGGGCGCAGGCGTTCCTCCTTGGTCATCGACATAATGATGGCCTCGTTCTTGTCGAAGATGCCCTCGTCCAGGTTGCCGCCCATCTGGTTGAGCGCGCGCTGGCCACCGGGGAGCATGCCGAGAATGCCCTTCATGCCGCCCATCTTCTTAACGGCTTTCATCTGGTCGAGCATGTCGTTCATGGTAAAGCCCTCGCGCAGCATGCGCTCGGCGGCCTCGAGCTGCTCGGCATCGGCGGCCTCCTGGGCCTTCTCGATGATGCCGACGACGTCGCCCATGCCCAAGATGCGCTTGGCCATGCGGTCCGGGTAAAACGGCTCAAGCGAGTCGGGCTTCTCGCCCATGCTCACGAACTTGATGGGCTTGCCGGTCACCTGGCGCACCGAAAGTGCGCCACCGCCACGGGCGTCACCGTCGAGCTTGGAAATGATCACGCCGTCAAAGTCGGTGCGCTCGGCGAAGGTCGAGACGACGTTGACGATATCCTGGCCGGTCATGGCGTCGACGACCATCAGCACCTGGTCGGGCTTGACGGCCTTCTTGATGTCGACTGCCTCCTGCATCATCTGCTCGTCGATCTGAAGACGACCGGCGGTATCGACGATCACCACGTCGCGCAGGTGGTCGACGGCCTCCTGGATGGCGCCCTTGGCGATGTCGACCGGGTGCGCACCGTCGCCGCGGAAGACCGGTACGCCAATCTCGCCACCGAGCGTGGCCAACTGGTCGGCAGCGGCGGGACGGTAGACGTCGCACGCTGCGAGCAACGGCGAGCGGCCCTGCTTCTTGAGCAGGTAGGCAAGCTTTACGGCTGCCGTGGTCTTACCGGAGCCCTGCAGGCCCACGAGCATGATGACATTAGGAATGCGATTGCTAAAAACGAGCTTACTCTCGGTGGAGCCGAGCATCTCGGTGAGCTCGTCGAGCACGATCTTGACGACGTTTTGCGCCGGCGACAGCGACTCCATGACCTCGGCGGTCATGCAGCGCTCCTTGGTCTTGGCAACGAACTCCTTGACGACCTTAAAGTTAACGTCGGCCTCGAGCAGCGCCATGCGAATGTCGCGCATGGCCGAAGTAATATCGGCCTCGGTCAGCTTACCCTTGCCGCGCAGGCGGTCAAATGTGTCGTTGAGGCGATCGCTCAGAGAATCAAACACTAGTCACTCCTTAGTTGGACTCGCCCACCAGGGCGTGGCAGAAATCTTTGACGTTAAACTCCTGCAGGTCATCGACCTGCTCGCCCACGCCGATGCGCAGGATCGGGAGCTTGAGCTTCTCGGCCACGGCCATGGCGATACCGCCCTTAGCCGTACCGTCGAGCTTAGTCATGATAATACCGTCCAGGCCCAGCGCCTCGTTAAACTCGAGCGCCTGGTTCAGACCGTTCTGACCAGTGGCGGCATCGATCACAAGCACGACCGAGACGGGCATGGGGCCGGCGGCCATATTGGCGGCGCGCTTACGCGTCACGTTGACCACCTTGGCAAGCTCGCGCATGAGCTCGGGGCTCGTGTGCAGACGGCCGGCGGTATCGATGAGCACGAGGTCGCTGCCGCGCTTATCGGCCTCGTCGAGCACGTCATAGCACACGCTCGCCGGATCGGAGCCGCGGTCACGCTTGATAACCGGTACGCCGGCACGCTGGCCCCACACATCGAGCTGCTCGATGGCGGCGGCGCGGAAGGTGTCGGCCGAACCGATCACCACGTTCTTGCCGCGGGCGGCCATAGCGCTTGCAATCTTGCCGACCGTGGTGGTCTTGCCGGCACCGTTAATACCGACAAACAGCACACAGCTCGGCGTATCGGAAAACGGATCGCGCTCAACAGGCACAAAATGGCCCTCGAGCTGCTCGGCCAGGGCGCGGCGAAGCTGCGGGGCGGTCTTGAGGTTCTTCTTGGCCGCGGCGTCGCGCAGGTCATCGGAGACCTGAATGGCGACCTCGGCACCCATGTCACCCATAACGAGGGTGTCCTCAAGGTCCTCCCAAAAGTCCTCGTCGACCTCGCCGCCAAAGTAGAAGACCTCGTTGAGGGCCTCGCGGCTGCGCTCAAGTCCGCGCGAGAGAGCGTCAAAGAATCCCATTATGCATTCACGACCTTTCCGGTTTCGCGATCGAGTTTTTGCGAGACGACGCGGCTGACGCCGTCGGCTTGCATCGAGACGCCATAGAGAACGTCAGCGTCCTCCATAGTACGGCGCTGATGCGAAATGACCAAGAGCTGCGTATCGGAACGCAACACGTCGAGCGCGCCGATGAGCTTGGACAGGTTGGCGTCGTCGAGCGCGGCCTCGACCTCGTCCAGCACATAGAACGGCACCGTGCGCGTGCGATACACGGCAAAGAGCAGGGCGAGCGCCGTCAGGCTCTTCTCGCCACCCGACATGAGCATCATCTTGGTGATGCGCTTGCCGCGCGGCTGCGCCACGACCTCGATACCCGTCTCGGCCGGATGCTCGGGATCGGTCATCTCCAGATGAGCCTGGCCACCCGGGAACAGCATAGCGAAGATCTCGCGGAAGTTCGCGTCGACCTTCTCAAACGTCACAAGGAACGCCTTGCGCATCTTGCGATCAATAGCCACCGTGATCTTGGTGAGCGCCTTACGCGCGCTCTCCAGATCGGCCAGCTGCTCCTCGATGTAGTCAGCGCGGCGCTTGAGCTGCTCGTACTCCTCCATGGCAACTTGGTTCACGGGACCAAGGTTGTTGATCTGGCGCACAAGCTGGTTGAGCTCGCGCTCGGCGGCATCGCGGTCCGTGGGCGCAGGAAGCATAAGCGCTTCCTCGAGTACCGTGTTGCCATCGGCGGTAATGGCCTTAATGGCGGCCTCTACCTGCACCTCGAGCTTGCCACGCGCGACCTTAAACTCGTTTTGCGTGGCGGTGGCGGTATCGACCTTCTCCTTAGCGCGGGCAACCTCTGCCTTGGCATCCTCGATGGTCTTCTTGAGCGAAGCGGAGTCCGCCTCCTCCAGAGAGGCCTGGTCACGCAGACGCGCTGCCCAATCCGACGCGCGCTCCAGCAGGGCCGAATAGCGCTCGTGCATGGGATCGACGCGCAGGCGCAGCAGCTCGAGTGAGCGCGAGGCCTGGCGTGTTCCGCGGATACGGCGGTCGATGCCCTCCAGGCGATGCTCCAGATCGGGTACTCGGCCTTTCAGAGAACGAAGGCGCTCGCTCGTCTGGGCCAGGCGGACCTTGGCATCGGCGAGCTTGCCGGCGGCCTCGGAATCGTCACGGCGAACGCGATCGAGTTCGTCGTTGGCTTCGGCAATCTGAAGGCCAAGATCGCTTGCCTGCGCTCGGGCCTCGTCACGCGAGCGGGTGAGCTCGTCCACGCGCGGGCGCGCAGCGCGAACGGCCTCGGCGGCCTGCTCGCGGCGCTTGGAGATGCGCACGCGCTCGACCTCGGCGTTGTTGGCGCTTTGCTCCAGGCGGCCAATCTCGGAGAGCAGCGAGCGGCGCTCGCCCTCAAGACGGGCGATCTCGCCGGCGGCATCGCCCTCAGCGGCACGCGCCTCTTCGACGGCCGCATTGGCCTCGACGACCTGATCCGACACATGCTCAAACACAGCAGCCAGATCGGGTTCCAGGCCCTCGAGCTCACGGATGCGACGCTTGCGCTCCAAAGCACCCGAAGCCTCGCCGGCGTCGAGCCCCACACGCACCAGGCCGCCGCAGGCGACGCGGGCGCCATCGGGGGTCACGTAAGTCACGCCGTCAACGACAGGCGCGGCCAGCGCAGCCGCCAAGTCGTCGACAACGTAATAGCCGCCGAGAAGGGCCTCGACAACCGGGCCATAGCCGGCGCGTACGGACAGGCGATCGACCAGGCGGGAACCGGCAGCGCCCTTAGCGGCAGCAGAGGCGCTCACACCGCGCGCGACCAGCAGCGCCTCGCCCGAGGCCTTCTTCTGGTCCAGAGCGGCACGACCGGCACGCTCAAGCGCGGACGCATCGTCGAACAGCAGCGCATCGATATCGCCGGCGAGCAATTGCTCAACCAGGCCCTCAAGCTCACGCGGGGCCTCGAGCACGTCGCCCAGACGACCCGAGACATCGTCGCCCAGCGCACCCATCAGACGGCTCACCAGCGGCGAGCTGTCAGCCATGCGGGCATCGAGCTTCTTTTGGCTGGCAAGCTCCGAGCGCACCTCGGACAGTTTGTTGCGCGCCTCGCTCTCGCGGGCACGCAGGTCCTTAAGGGCTGCACGGGCGACCTCGGTAGCCTCGCGAGCATCAATCTGGGCTTGACGGGCCTGATCAAGTGCACTGTCGAGCTCCTCGGCGCGGTCGCGACGGCTCTCGAGTGAGGCCGTGACTTCCTCGAGCTGCTCGTCGATCTGCTCCAGGCGTGAGGCGTACATGTTGTCCTCGACCTCGGCGTTGCTCAGCGAGTCCTTCACCTTGGCGAGTTCGAGCGCCGCGCTATCGGCCACACGCTGCACATCGCGTTGCTCACGCGCAAGCTGCGAAATCTGATTGTCGAGCGCCACGCGCCGCTCGTGGAGCTGAGCGGCGGCAGGACCAGCGGCGTCAACGTCCTCCTGGGCCTGCATGTGCGCGCCGGTCACTTCCTCAAGCTGCGCACGCGCGTCCTCGAGCTCCTCTACCACGCGACGACGCTGATGCTCGGAGCTCGAGATCTGGCCGCGCATGTCGGACAGGCGCGACACCATGTTGTGGCCCTTTTCCTCGAGCAGGCGCATATCGGAGTTAATGCGGCCGACCACGTCTTGCATATGGCGGCGCTGCTCGCCCAGATCGCCCACAAACAGGCCCTTTTCCTCGAGCATGACCTGGAGCTTCTCGAGCTCGCGTTCCTTTTCGCCCAAGCGGTACTGCGCAAGCTCCAGCTCGGCGGCACCTTCCTTGGAGCGGCTCTCCAAGTCGTTCCACTGCGACTGCAGCGAACGCAGCTCGTCGACGGCTAGCATCTGCGTAAGCTCGTTCGCGCGCGAGGACAGCTCTTTGTACTTGCGCGCACGATCGACCTGACGCTCCAGAGGTCGCAGCTGACGGGCGATTTCCTTATTGATGTCGCGGGCACGCGTCAGGTGCTCGTCCATCGACTTAATCTTTTTGAGCGCACGCTCCTTGCGGCGTTTGTGCTTGGAAATGCCGGCGGCCTCCTCGATGAGGGCGCGGCGCTCCTCGGGGCGGCTCTGCAAAATGGCGTCGAGCTTGCCCTGGCTGATGATGGAATGCGTATCCTTGCCCAAGCCCGAATCGTGCAGGATGTCCTGAATGTCCATCAGGCGGCACGGACTCGAGTTGATGAGGTACTCGCTTTCGCCCGAGCGATACATACGACGGGTGATGGCGACCTCGTCAAAGTCGACGTCTTCGCGGCTGGCGACAAGGTAGATGTCAGC
>CAUGNZ010000050.1 GCA_959601045.1 uncultured Collinsella sp. | reverse complement strand
CAAATGTCGTCGTGACCACCAGCGGCTCCTTTCAAAACTCCGCAACATAATACCGCGAATTGTGCAGACAACCCCGCAGATACGTTCGGACAGACTCGATTGTCCAGGGGGGGCGTTCTCCCTCTCAATATCGGCTGATACCAAGTCGCAACGCCCAAAACGATGTCCGGCAAAAACGAAGGTGAATGGTTTTCCGAGAAGTGAACGAGTAAAACTAGGGTGCCGAAGCATCCGCATTTTTTGATTGCAAAACAGCAGGATTCATGCGATAAAACCGCAGGAAATGGCGGCCAAAATATGCCAATGCTTCAAGGGTCCAAAATAGGTCGTTCACTTCGCGGGAAACCATTCACCTTCGATTCGCACCAACCCCAAAGTCACCTAAAGCAGCAAGCGCGAAGCGCCGCAGCTGCCGCACGACCCCAAAGTCACCCCAGGCAGCAGGCGCGAACGCGCCGCAGCTGCCGGCCGCGCCCCACAGTCCCCAAAGGCGGCAGGCGCGAAGCGCCGAGGCCGCCGCCGGGACCAGGGCCCGCAACAGCCACGCACCCCCACATCAGCCCAGCGGCCCCAACCAACAACGGCCCCATCGCAGACCGCTCGCAGCAGCGTCACCGCAGGCGGGGGCCGGGCTTAGTTTTCAGAACACTCCGCAGACCAGTGTGGCGCCTTGTCCGCAGCTCCGAAGGAGCAGGACAAGGCGCCACACATGGTCGAGGACGTTCTGAAAACTAAGCCCGGCCCCCGCCGGACAGGTCAACCGCTACTCGCAGAGCAGCTTAGCGATCTGGACGGCGTTGGTTGCCGCGCCCTTACGGATTTGGTCGCCGCAGCACCAGAAGGTGATACCGCGCGCAGCCTCGGGGTTCGAGATGTCGCGACGCACGCGGCCGACCCAGATCAGGTCCTGGTCGGACGTATCCATCGGCATGGGGAAGCGATCGTGCGCATCCTCGGCGCTCATGTCGTCAACCAGCTTCACTCCCGGAGCGGCAGCCAGCGCAGCACGGGTCTCCTCAACCGTAATGTCGCGCTCAAACTCGAGCGTAATGCTCTCGGAGTGCGAACGCAGCACGGGCACGCGCACGCAGGTGCAGTTCACGCGCAGCTCGGGCAGGTGCATAATCTTGCGGCCCTCGTTTTGCAGCTTCATTTCCTCGGAAGTAAAGCCTTCCTCCTTGACGCCGCCGATCTGCGGAATCAGGTTGCTCGCCAGCTGGGCGGCAAACGCGCGCGGCTCGGGAATCTCCTCGCCGCGGCCCAGGGCGGCCAGCTGAGCCTCGAGCTCGGCCATACCGGGGGCACCGGCGCCCGAAGCTGCCTGATACGTGGACACGATCATGCGCTTCACGCCGGCGAGCTGATGCAGCGGCCACGTGGGAACCAGGCCGATGATGGTCGCGCAGTTGGGATTGGCGATAAGGCCGTGATGCCACTTGATATCGTCGGCATTGATCTCGGGCACGACCAGCGGCACCTCGGGATCCATGCGGAAGGCGTGGCTGTTGTCGACCACAACGGCGCCGCGCTTGACGGCCTCGGGCAGCAGCTCCTTGGCGATATCGTCGCCGGCAGCGCCGAGTACGATGTCGCAGCCCTCAAAGGCCTCGGGGCAAGCCTCTTCGATCACAACCTGCTCGCCGCGGAACTCAACGGTCTTGCCCGCAGAGCGCGCGCTCGCCAGCAGCTTGAGCTTACCGACCGGAAACTCCTGCTCGTTGAGGCACTCGAGCATCTGGGTGCCCACGGCTCCCGTCGCGCCCAAAATAGCAACCGTGTACTGTTTCATGCTTCCCCCTTTAAAGGTTGTGGCTATCGCCCGCACGCCAAGCAGGCCGGATATTCTTGCCCAGTTTATACAAGAACGGGGCGGATACAAAACCCGCCCCGTCGAAACGAAACCGAAACGAAACGCCCGGCAGTAGATTTTTGGCACTTGTCCCAAAAATGCACCGGGACGGCAGCTACTTGCGGAGCGCGGCCAGGGCGGGATCGACCGGCGCAGGAGCCTCCAGGTCAGAGACCTTCACAATGCCGTTCTCGTCGGAGAAGGCACGGTAAATGGTCTGGATCGCCAGGTCAAAGTCCTTCTCCTCGACACCGATGATGATGTTGATCTCGTCACAGCTCTGCGAAATCATGCGCACGCTCACGCCAGCCTGGCCAAGCATGCCAAACAGGTGGCCCGAGATGCCGGCACGACCGCGCAGGTTGCGGCCAACGGTCGCGATAAGCGCCAGGCCCTCGACAACCTCGATCTCGAGCGGCTCGACCTCCTGCTGAATGTCGCCCACGAGCGAGTACAGCGAATCGTGCACATCCTGCTCCTGCACCACGGCGCCAAAGCGGTCGACACCGGTGGGCATGTGCTCGACGGAAACGTCATAGCGCTCGAAGACCGAAAGCGCACGGCGCATAAAGCCAACGCGGGGCTTGGTGCGGTCGCGGGCCACGTTGATAGCGACAAAACCGCGCTTGCCGGTCACACCGGTAATGATGGGCTCTGCCTCGCCTTCATCAGCCGTCTCGCTAATGATGGTGCCGGGGTCCTGCGGCGCATTGGTGTTCTTGATGACCAGCGGAATACCCGCCTCACGCACAGGGAACACGGCCTCCTCGTGCAGGACGCTTGCGCCCATGTACGAAAGCTCACGCAGCTCCTCGTAGGTAACGCGGGCGATGGGCTGCGCCTCGGGCACAATACGCGGATCGGCAGAATAGAAGCCCGAAACGTCGGTCCAGTTCTCGTACAGATCGGCGCCTAGGCACTTGGCCAGAATCGAGCCGGAAATATCGCCGCCGCCGCGGTCGAGCAGTTTGATCTGGCCCTCACGCGTCGCGCCGTAGAAACCGGGCATGACAAAGCCACCCTGCTGGCCGTACTCCTGCACCAGCTCGGAGGTGCGGTTCATGCTGAGCGTACCGTCGTGATGGAACGCCACAACCGTCGCGGCATCCAGGAACGGCAGGCCCAGGTACTCGGCCATCAGGCGAGCGGTGAAGTACTCGCCGCGGCTCACAAGCTCCTCAGTGGAGTAGCCACCGGAGCGAGCACGCTCGGCAAAGGCCGCAAACTCTTCGCGGATGGGATAGGTGAGCTCCAACTCGTCAGCGATATCAAAGTAGCGCTGGCCAATGTCCTCGAGCAGTTCCTCGCACGACACGTGGTACTTAACGTGCGCGTTGACCAGGTAGAGCAGGTCGGTCACCTTGGTGTCGCCCTTAAAACGGCGACCGCAGGCAGAAACCACCACAAAACGGCGGGCAGGGTCGGCATCGACGATGGCCTTGATCTTCTTAAAGTGTTCGGCGTCGGCGACCGACGAGCCGCCAAACTTGGCAATCTTAATCATGGGCTGGAGGTTACCTTTCTAAAAAGCCTCTGCGAACCTATTTTGCGCGCTCTGATACCATGGTTTCACCGATTGGGACCAAGGCATCCGAGGAGCAGTGTTATATGGGAACTTATCATAGTACACGAGGACGCACTTTATCGTGCTCAAGTAAGGTGGCAATCCGTACCGGCATCGCTCCCGACGGGGGTTTGTTTGTCTCGGACGAGCTCGGCACCCAGCAGGTCGATATCAGCTCGCTTGCAGATAAATCGTACTTTGAAATCGCTCAAGATGTGTTGGGAATGTTACTGAATGATTACACGGCCGAAGAAATTTCGGCGTGTGTCGACGAAGCATACCGCGGCACGTTTGCGAGCGAAGAGGTCACGCCGCTCGTCAAACTCGATGCCGCACCGGGCGTCGACGCCCCGCAAACCTATGTGATGGAGCTCTTTGGCGGCCCCACGAGCGCCTTTAAGGACGTCGCCCTGCAGATGCTCCCCCGCCTCATGGCCCGCACTTCCGCCAAGGACGGCGGCGCCGTGCGCATCATGATCGTCACCGCCACGTCGGGCGACACGGGCAAGGCAGCACTCGCCGGCTTTGCCGACGCCCCGGGCACGGGTATTACCGTCTTTTATCCCGAGGGCAAGGTCAGCCGCGTGCAGAATCTGCAGATGTCCACACAGGAGGGCGATAACGTCGCCGTCTGCGGCATCCGCGGCAACTTTGACGACGCCCAGAGTGCCGTCAAGCGCATCTTTGCCGATAAAGAGCTTGCCAAGCGCCTGGAGGCCGCCGGCACGGTGCTTTCGAGCGCCAACTCCATCAACGTCGGCCGCCTGGTGCCACAGGTCGTCTACTACTTTGCCGCCTATGCACAGCTGCTGCGCGCCGGCGCCATCGAGGCAGGCGACGCCGTTGAGTTCTGCGTACCGACCGGCAACTTTGGCGATATCCTGGCCGGCTACTATGCCAAGCGCATGGGTCTGCCCGTCGCCAAGCTCATCGTCGCGAGCGACAAGAACAACGTACTGGCCGACTTCCTGACCACCGGCGTCTACGACCGCAACCGTCCGTTCTTTACGACCATCTCGCCGTCGATGGACATTCTCATCAGCTCCAACCTGGAGCGCATGCTGTACTTCCTGTCCGACGGCGACTGCGAGCTCGTTGCCGGCCTTATGGAGCAGCTTGCCCAGACCGGCCGCTACGAGGTGCCCGCCGAGCTGCTGGCCAAGATTCAGGGCGTCTTTGGCTGCGGCTGGGCCAGCGAGAACGAGGTTCGCGCCGCCATCAAGAGCTGTTGGGATGCGAACGACTACGTGATCGACCCGCACACCGCCTGCGGCTATCACGTCTTTGAGCAGGTCGCTCCCGCCGAGGGCGCCAAGGCCCGCGTGCTGCTTTCGACCGCCAGCCCCTACAAGTTCCCGCGCGCCTGCTGCGATGCCCTGGGCCTCGACGTGCCCGAGGACGATTTTGAGGCTATGCGTGTGCTCGAGCAGGCCACCAACACGGTCGCCCCGACTCAGCTCGCCGAACTCGAATCCAAACCCGTCCGCTTCGAAGACGTCTGCGACGTCGATGAGATGACCAGCTACGTAGAGTCTGCAGCAAAACGAATGAGCACCAACTAAACCCCTTATTAAGCGCCGGCGAAAGCCGGCGCACCTTCTTTTATCAGAAACCCACCGGGATGATGACGAACTGACATGCGGGTCTGGCCGTTTAGTTCGTCGCGAGTTCCGCACGAGCCGGAAAGCACTTAATGTGCTTTCCGAGCGAGCCAGGACTGCCCGAGCAGCGAACTAAACGGCCAGACCCGCCCAGGAGGACCCACATGATCAAAATCACCGTCCCAGCAACCAGCGCCAACCTAGGCATTGGCTACGACACCCTCGGCATGGCCGTCAGCCTCTACTCGCACTTCACCTTCGAGCGCGCCGACAAGCTCACCATCACGGGCTGCCCCGAGGAGTTCCAAAACGAGAACAACCTGGTCTATGTGAGCTTTGTCGATGCTCTGGCCGCCTGGGGCGAGCCGGCCTTTCCCGTCGCTATCGACATTCAGACCGATGTACCCGTCGCTCGCGGCCTGGGTTCCAGCTCCACCTGCGTCGTCGCCGGCATCATGGCTGCCGCTGCGCTGACGGGCCACACCGTCGACCGCGCCGAGCTCGTCCGCATCGCCACCGAGGTCGAGGGCCATCCCGACAACGTCGCCCCCGCCATCCTGGGCGGCGCCGTCTGCTCCTTTACGCCGACCGATTCGCTCCCCCAGTGCCTGCGCTACGAGGTAAGCGATCGCTTGCGTTTTATCACCGTGATTCCGCCCTACGAGGTACATACGAGCGAGGCGCGCAAGGTCGTGCCGCAGGAGATTCCGCTCTCCACCGCCGTATGGCAAATGGGCCGCATCGCCGGCATGACGCGCGGCCTGGAGACCGGCGACCTTGACCTGATTGCCGCCGCCAATGACGACCGCATCCAAGAACCCTATCGTCGCCGTCTCATCCCCGACTACAACGCCGTGCGCGACACCTGCCTTAACGGCGGCGCCAAGACCATCTGGATCAGTGGTTCGGGCTCGACCCTCATGGCCGTAACCGACGACACCATCGTGGCAAAGTTCCTGCAGGTCAAGCTGCGCGAGCAGTTCCCCAAGTGTGAGACGCATATTCTGACGTGCGACACCGAGGGCGCTCAAATCGAGTACCTGTAGACATCGCCGATCGGTCTGTCCGGGCCACCCAGGGGCATCCCCTTAAAAATGTCCTCGCACTTGAGGCCCGCTTATCCTGCTCCTTCGGAGCTGCGGATAAGCGGGCCTCGTGCTGCGGAATGTTTTTAAGGGGATGCCCCTGGGTGGCCCTATGGCAACGTGGCTAGCGATGTCTACAGGGACCCACGCTTTGAAGGGGCGCCGGGCTGAAATAATGGCTTTTTATTGATAGGGGCACTTGCTAGGCTGGAGCACTTATTAGAGGCAGGCATCGGCGATGCGCTTTTTGAGTTCGTCGATGCCGGTGCCGGTCTGGGAGCTTGTGATGATTACGTTCTCGGCCGGGACGTTGAGCTGCTTTTTGATGGCTGCTGCCTGGCGGGCCTGCTGGGTGCGGCTGAGTTTGTCGGCCTTGGTGAGGCAGACGATAAAGTTGAACTCGTTGCCCTGCAGGTAGTCGATCATGTCATGGTCGAGCTTACTGGGATCGTGGCGAATGTCCACCAGCGACACAACCAGGTTAAAGCTGCGCTCGGAGTCGAAGAAGTCGCCGATAAGCTCGGCCCAGCGATCGCGCTCAGCTTTGGAACGACGGGCGAAACCGTAACCCGGCAGGTCGACAAAGTGCACGTCGTCGGCCTCGAAGAAATTGATATTGCTCGTCTTGCCCGGCGTGCTCGAAACCTTGACCAGGTTCTTGCGGCCGAAGAGCTTGTTCATGATCGACGACTTGCCCACGTTGGAGCGACCAACAAAGCTTACCTCGGGACAGGTGGACTCGGGAATCTGCGAAACCTTGCCGTAGCTGGCGACGAACTTGGCAAGCTGATAGTTAATGGAATCGGCCATGGATACTCCTTGGTCGTAGGTTCTTACAATATGAATGCACGATTACGCAGCGGCGATGCGGCGGACGATATCGAGCGTCATGCCGCTCGCGGTGCGGGCGTACTCATCCAGATCGAACTCTCGCTCGCAAAACGCGTCATATGCCTCGTCACAATTATCGCTGATAGCACGCAGCACCAGACAATCGACACCGTTCTTGGCCGCGATGTGCGCAATTGCCGCGCCCTCCATCTCGACGCAATCGGCATGCGTGGCCTCAATCGCAGCGTTACGCATGGCGTCACCCGTAACAAAGCGGTCACCCGTGGCGATAGTGCCACACAGGAACTGCTTGGGGTCCTTCTCCGCAGCCGCTACATCCAGCGATGCGTCCACAAACCCGTGCTCGACAAGCACGGCAGCTGCAATATCAACCAAAGCCGGTGTCGAGGCAAATTCCTCAAGCCCCGGTGCAGACTCGGCAATGAGCGCCGTGTCGGTATCGAGATAGCGCAGGCACTTGCCTATAACCACGTCGTTAATATGAAGCTTAGGGTTTAGGCCACCCGCAATGCCCGAAAACACAACGGCCTGCGGGGCATATTTGCTGATGAGATGCTGCGTTGCGCCAGCGGCGTTCACGGTACCCATGCCAGCGGTCGTGGCGACCACCGTCAGACCGTCGAGCTCACCGCTGACAACGGTCAAGCCCGCCTCTTGCGACACACGAGCGCCGTTCAGTTCTTCTTTAATCTGCGCGACCTCTTTTTCGAGCGCACCGATGATTGCGATGGTAGGCATACCATCCCCCAAACCTGTGAAAACTGCTTATCCACGGTATGGTACCAGCATTTTGACTCAACCGTGTCAGCACCAAGCCGTTAGGCCAGTACAGCTCGGGTATCATATAGGGGCAAAAATGACTTGCTAGCCGATGGCGTTTTTGAGCTCCGCACGGCGCTTTTTCATGCCGGTCATAACGGCATTACGCAGCTCGGGCATGCGCGCGGTATCCATCTGGGGCACGCCCTCAAGCTTATAGGGAATCCCCAGCTGCTCATACTTGACGACACCCATCGTGTGATACGGCAACATCTCCAAGCCCACCACGTTGTGCCACGGGGCAATCAGGCGACCGAGTGCCTCGCACTCCTCCACCGTGTCGGTAATGCCCGGTACTACTACGTGACGGATAACGACCTTGATCCTGCGACGCGCCAGCTCATCGCCAAACGCCAGAATACGTGCAGGATCGCAACCGGTCAGCTTTTTATGCTCAACCGGATCGGCGTGCTTAATGTCGAGCAGCACCATGTCGGTCTCGTTGAGGACAGCATCGAACTTCTCGGGGTGGTTGGGATCAAACGCATATCCGCAGCTGTCAAGACAGGTATGCACGCGACCGTCGGGGTTGTTGTGCATTGCGTGGAACAGGCCAGCCAAAAAGTCGGGCTGCAGGAGCGGCTCGCCACCCGAAACCGTAATTCCGCCGCTGCGGTAAAACTCATGGTTACTCTGGAACTCGTCCATAAGATGCTCGACGGTCACCATGGTGCCGCCGTGAACAGACCAGGTATCGGGATTGTGGCAATACGCGCAGCGCATGGGACAGCCCTGGACAAACACTACAAAGCGGATGCCGGGACCGTCGACCGTTCCCATCGTCTCGATTGAATGCACGCGGCCTAGGGCAAATGCGGAGTCCTCGGGACGAGCGTCCACACCCTCGAGCGTCATCTCAGCCATTCCCGCTACCTTGCCTCTCATTGGTTTTAGTTACATAAATGCCAGAGCCATTCTAGCCCATACATATGATGGCGAAACGGTTTAGAGGTCAATTAGGTCGTCCTATTTGACTCCACGCAAAAGCGGCGGGAGGGTTATCGCAACCCGCCCGCCGCCGTGGCAATAGAAATCGATAGATGCCAGGCCTTACGCCTTGAGCGTGAGTACCGCACCGAAGGCGGTCGGGCCGCAATGGCTCGAGATGACGCCGCCGACCTGAGTCCAGGTAATGTCCTTAAAGCCCAGGTCGTGCGCATAGACTTCCATGTCGTCACGCAGCTCCTGGGAAAGGCCCACAGAATACGCCAGACCAATGTGCGAGTAGTCAATCTCGCCCTTGGCAACCATGTGGTCAATAAAGGCACGGGCACATTTGAGCATAGAGCCGCGGAGCTTCTTAGTCGCCACGAACTTGCCGCCCGTCACCTCAATGCAGGGCTTAATCTTGAGCAGGTGAGCGCCAAGGAACGCAACGTTTGACAGACGACCGCCCGCCTTAAGGAAGGCAAGGTCGGTAGGGACAAAGCCCAACAGCACGCGGTCCATAACGGAGTTCGTAAATGCAAAGATCTCGTCGACAGTGGCATCGGGGTGAGCCTCGATGTATTTGGCGGTCTCGACGGCGACGAGCGACCGGCCTACCGAGACAAAGCGTGTGTCCATGGAGTAGACGTAGTCGCGGCCCTTAGCTGCAATCTTGGAGGACTGATGCGAGCAGGTCGTAACTTCGGAATATGCGAGATGCAAAATGGTCGCGTCGGGCTGCTCGGCGTGAATGCGGTCGTACACGTGAGCAAAATCCGCAGGCGCGCAGCCGCTGGTCTTGGGCATAACGCCAAACTCGTTGCATCGCGAATAAATCTCGAGCGGATCGATCGAGCCGTCCTCGACGGTCTCGTCACCAATCGTGACATGCATAGGCACGCGCACGATACCGTAGCGTTCGCAGAGCTCTGGCGTCACATCCGAACCAGATTCAACCACGATTACGTACTTGCCCATTCTTATCACGACCCATCTCGACGTTGGCTTTTTAATATGTGACGCACGTCCGCCGTCCTACCGTGCAACGGCCCCCAAGCGCCAAAGAGACGCCGCCCTTTGCACATAACAAAGGACAGCGTCTCCCTGGAAAACTCCGTGCTTAACTGAGATTTTACACGGTTTATAAATGAGTGTTACTTATTCCGCAAACGGTAGCTATACGCGATAAACGGTAGTTGCCAAGATAGTATCCCGTGCGTCCAGTCCATCAGGAGAGTTCCGCCTAAAGGGTGACTACACAGGACCCCCGCCGGGGCTGTTTGGGCTACCTCCCAAAACATTCCGCACTGATATCTTCTGAATTGATGACGCCAATCGCGCACCCATATAC
>CAUGNZ010000049.1 GCA_959601045.1 uncultured Collinsella sp. | reverse complement strand
GCGCAACGCGTTGCGCTGAGTCCTGAGGCTGTTGCAATGAAAATGAGAATCAAGGTTTAAACAAATAATGCTACCTTTTGCAGTTTTTCAAACAATTCTGCTGTATTTGCAGCTATACTCCATAACTGTCGTGTAGGAATTACGTAGACAAAAAGGAGGTTATGTGATGGTAAGTATTGTTCTTGCTAGCCATGGTGACTTGGCGGCTGGAATCAAGCAGACGGGCTCGATGGTCTTTGGCGATCAGCCGTCTGTTGCCGTGGTCTCGCTCGAGCCGAGCATGGGCCCCGACGACTTCCGTGCCAAGGTCGAGGAGGCAATCGCTTCCTTCGAGGACCAGGAGCAGGTGCTCTTCCTCGTTGATCTGTGGGGCGGCACGCCGTTCAACCAGATCAGCGGGCTCATCGAGGGCCACGATTCCTGGGCTATCGTCACCGGTGTCAACCTGCCTATGCTCATCGAGGCATATTCGCAGCGCTTTGACGCAAAGAACACTGCACATGCGATCGCAAAACATCTCGTGACTGAGGCTAAGGCCGGCGTGCGCGTCAAGCCCGAGTCTCTGGAGCCCGAGGAGAAGAAGCCGGCTGCGGCCGCCGCTGCTCCTGCGGGTGCCATTCCTCCGGGAACGGTGATCGGCGACGGGCACATCAAGATCGCCCACGTCCGTATCGACACGCGCCTGCTGCATGGTCAGGTGGCCACCACGTGGACCAAGCAGATCAACCCCAACCGCATCATCGTGGTCTCCGACGGCGTTGCTCACGACGAGCTCCGCAAGACCATGATCGAGCAGGCTGCCCCTCCGGGAGTCCACGCCAACGTCGTGCCTATCAAGAAGATGGCCGAGGTCGTCAAGGACACGCGCTTTGGCGACACCAAGGCGATGCTGCTGTTCGAGAACCCGCAGGATCTGCTCAGGGCCATCGAGGCCGGCGTCGACATCAAGGAAGCCAACATCGGTTCCATGGCCCACTCCAAGGGCAAGGTCGTCGTCACTAACGCTGTCGCTATGGGCGATGACGATGTCAAGACCATCGAGGCTCTCAAGGCCAAGGGCGTCAAGTTCGAGGTCCGCAAGGTTCCTTCGGATTCCTCCGAGGATCTCGACGCCATGTTGAAGAAAGCTAAGGCCGAACTGGCCGCTCAAGCACAGTAAAGGAGGGTCCGATACATGTCTGCAATCACTATTCTGCTTGTTGCGATTGTCGCGTTGCTTGCCGGTATGGAAGGCATTCTGGATGAGTTCCAGTTCCATCAGCCGCTCGTGGCATGCACGCTTATCGGTCTCGTAACCGGTCACCTTCAGGAGGGCATCCTCCTGGGCGGTTCGCTCCAGATGATGGCCCTTGGCTGGGCTAACGTCGGCGCCGCCGTCGCGCCTGACGCCGCTCTGGCCTCGGTCGCTTCTTCGATCATCATGGTGCTCGCCCTCAACGGTGGCGCCACCGATTCGGCCAAGGCCGTTACCGCCGCCATCGCCGTCGCCGTCCCGCTGTCGGTCGCTGGTCTGTTCCTGACCATGATCTGCCGTACCCTGGCTACCGCTATGGTTCACGGCATGGACGCCTGCGCCGAGAAGGGCGACTTCGCCGGCATCGAGCGTTGGCAGTACGCCGGCATCCTCATGCAGGGTGTTCGTATCGCCATCCCGGCAGTACTTCTGTGCATCATCCCGGCCGAGGCTGTTACCAACGCGCTTAACGCTATGCCCGATTGGCTGTCCGGCGGCATGGCTGTCGGCGGCGGCATGGTCGCTTCCGTCGGTTACGCCATGGTCATCAACATGATGGCCACCAAGGAGACCTGGCCGTTCTTCATCCTCGGCTTTGTCCTTGCTGCCATCCCTCAGCTCACGCTGATCGCCCTTGGCCTCATCGGCATCTCCCTTGCCCTCATCTACCTTGGCCTTAAGGATCTGGCCAAGCAGGGTGGCGGCATGGGCGGTGGCTCCGGTGACCCGCTCGGCGACATTCTGAACGATTACGAGTAGGAGGGGAGTGATACATATGGCAGAGAACAAGATTCAGCTCACCAAGGCTGACCGTAAGAAGGTTTGCTTCCGTCATCAGTTCCTTCAGGGCTCGTGGAACTACGAGCGTATGCAGAACGGCGGCTGGTGCTTCGCAATGATCCCTGCGATCAAGAAGCTCTACACCAGCAAGGATGACCAGATTGCCGCTCTTAAGCGCCACCTGGAGTTCTATAACACCCACCCCTATGTTTCCGCCCCCGTCATTGGCGTTACCCTCGCCCTCGAGGAGGAGCGCGCCAACGGTGCTCCGATTGACGATGTCGCCATTCAGGGCGTCAAGGTCGGTATGATGGGCCCGCTCGCCGGCGTCGGCGACCCCGCCTTCTGGTTCACCCTTCGCCCGATTCTGGGCGCACTGGGCGCTTCCCTGGCCCTGTCCGGCAGCATCGCCGGTCCGCTGCTGTTCTTCTTCGCGTGGAACATCATCCGTTACGCCTTCCTGTGGTACACGCAGGAGTTTGGCTACAAGGTCGGCTCCTCCATCGCCAAGGACCTCTCCGGCGGTCTGATGGGCAAGGTCACCGAGGGTGCTTCCATCCTGGGTATGTTCATCATCGGCGCCCTGGTCGAGCGCTGGGTGTCCATCTCCTTCACCCCGGTCGTCTCCAAGGTCACGCAGTCCGCTGGCGCCTATATCGACTGGGCCAACCTGCCCGCCGGTTCTGAGGGCATCAAGCAGGCATTGACGATGTACAGCTCTGTCGGTGCCAACGCACTCGACCCGGTGAAGGTCACCACGCTTCAGGCCAACCTCGATCAGCTCATCCCCGGCCTTGCCGCCGTGTGCCTGACCCTGCTGGTCTGCAAGCTCCTCAAGAAGAAGGTCAGCCCGATCGTCATCATCCTGGCTCTCTTCGCCGTCGGCATCATCGGTCGCGTCTGCGGCTTCATGTAAGCACGCTTCGGCTTAAGACCGAGAGTTGCTAGGCAAGGGCTTTTGAGCCATTGAAACGGACCGCACCCGGTGGGTACACTGGATGCGGTCCGATTGTTTTTATTGGAGGGCGAGGCGCGTATGGCGCAATCTCAGAACAGCACGGTCGATCTGGCAACGCCGGCAACCTGCCTGATGGGGCTTACCAGTCACGGTAACGTGATGGTGGGCAATAAGGCGTTTGAGTACTATAACGAGCGTAATCCCGAGGATTATATCCAAATCCCGTGGGACGAGGTCGACTATATTGCCGCCGAGGTTTTGCGCGGCACCAAGAAGATTACGCGTTTTGCCATCTTTACCAAAGAGAATGGCCACTTTACGTTTTCGACGCGCAATGACAAGGAAACGCTTCGCGCGGTGCGTAAGTACATTGACGAGGACAGGCTCGTTCGTTCGCCCGACTTTATCGATGTGACGGCCAAGGGCGCCAAGAGCATCCCCTCCGTCATCAAGAACCTTTTCCACAAAGGCAACTAGCCATTAAAGAGCGCCCCCCTAAAGTGGGACGCGGTTTCCCATGAGGCTCGATCGGGAAAGTGCATCCCGGTTCGAGTGCCGATTGCGGGATGTAGTTTCCGGAACGGGCCCGTTTGGGAAACCGTGTCCCGTTTCGAGTCGAAATTCTGGGACACAGTTTCCCAGCGAGGTCCCATGGGGAAAGTCTGACCCAGAATTTGCCTGGATAGTGGGACGCACTTTCCGGAGGGCTGTTCCACCGCAACTTCGAAGAGTGGCTACACGCTGCATCACAACGTGTAAATCTGCTACACTAGTACAACATGCCTCCGTAGCTCAGGGGATAGAGCACCGCTCTCCTAAAGCGGGTGTCGACGGTTCGAATCCGCCCGGGGGCACCAGAAGTAAATGCAGGTCAGACGGTATAAATCGTCTGACCTGCTTTCTTATATAAGGGCATCGTTAACGTCAGTTGGGTAGAATTTGGGTAGAAAGTTTTTTTGTGAAGGGCTATGCCCAAAGTCCGGTTTCCAACCCTTCCCACAGCCTACGGGCTTATAAGAAGCCCTTCGGCCATGGAAAGCGTTGAAAACCTAGGATGACGTTGCTGTGAGATGGGCGAGTTTCCAACGGTCCCCGGCGTCTTCGGGTTTTGCCTGGGACCCTGCGACACCGTGGACCGTCGAAAACTCGCCCTTCCGTCCGTGGTGCCACCCTTACCCCTTAAAATTGTCCGAAAGAGATGACGACGCAGGAGGTCCGGTATGCCTGCCAGCAAGAAAGAGGCAAAGGAGTTCGTCAAGCGGTGGCAGAAGCGCCTTGCCGCCATCCCCGCGGGCTCCAACAACGAGCAGCAGGACACGCAGAAGTTCTGGGTCGACCTGCTCATCAACGTCCTGGGCATCCCGTCCAACACCATAGACAGCTTCGTCGACTTCGAGCGGAAGGTGAGAGGCCGCCGCATCGACGTGTTCGTCTCCGACCACAACTTCCTGTGTGAGCAGAAGTCGTGGGGCATCGACCTCGACAAGCCCGAACCCAGGAACGGCGGCATGGAGACGCCGCTCCAGCAGGCCATGTGGTACGCGCGGCACCTGCCGTACTCCGAGCGCCCCCGCTGGGTAATGACGTGCAACTTCGGGACCTTCCGCCTCTACGATCTCGACAACGAGCGGCCCGAGGACACCGTGCAGGAGTTCTCCCTCGAAGAGCTCCAGGACAGCCTGTATCTCCTGTCCTTCCTGACCTCCAACGAGACGAGCCGTCTGCACAAGGAGCAGCAGCTCTCCATCGAGGCCGGGGCCTACGTCTCCAGGCTCTACGATGCCCTCGCCAAGCAGTATCACCATATTGAGGAGAAGGACGAGCGGGCACAAGAGGAGCAGCGCTCCCTCAACGTGCTCATCACCCGAATCATCTTCCTGCTCTACGCCGAGGACGCCGACCTCCTGCAATCGCACCAGGCGTTCGGCAGGTACTGCGAGGGGGACCCCGCGAAGCTCCGCCGCAAACTGGTCGAATTGTTTGAGACGATCGACACACCCCTAGAGCAGAGGGACGAGTACATGGACGAGGACCTCGCGGCCTTCCCGTACGTGAACGGCGGTCTGTTCGCCGACTCCTCCATCATCGTCCCGCAGATGACCCCGGAGATCCTCGAGGCCATCACCGACGCGTCCCAGGACTTCGACTGGCGCGAGATCTCGGGCGTAATCTTCGGCGGCGTGTTCGAGGGAACGCTGAACCCCGAGACCCGCCATGCCGGGGGCATGCACTACACGAGCGTCGAGAACATTGAGCGCTGCCTCAGGCCGCTCTTCCTCGACGAGCTGTGGGATGAGCTGCACGAGGCCGAGGGCGAAAGGACGGCGGCGAAACGCAAGCAGGCCCTGGCGAGGCTGCACGACAAGGTTGCCTCCATCACCATCGGCGACCCCGCGTGCGGCTCGGGCAACTTCCTTACCGAGGCGTACCGGCAGCTGCGCACCATCGAGAACCGAATCATCGAGGACGAGCTCAGCGAGGAGACCGGCAACGCGGGGCAGACGTCCCTCGTCATTGCGCAGGACAGCCCCGTCCGCGTATCTCTCGATCAACTGTACGGCATCGAGATTAACGACTTCGCCGTCTCGGTCGCCAAGACCGCCCTTTGGATCACCGAGGAGCAGATGCTCCGAAAGACGCAGGAGATATACGTCGGTTATGACTTCGACTTCCTGCCGCTCAGGAGCCTCAGCAACCTCCATGAGGGCAACGCCCTCAAGACCGATTGGTCCGAGGTGTTCCCCGATGACCTCACGTACCTCGTGGGCAACCCGCCCTTCCTCGGGGCCCGCAACCAGTCCAAGGAGCAGAAGGCCGAACTCCTTGAGGTCTTCGATGGCGCGAAGAACGCGGGCAACATCGACTATTGCGGGGCCTGGTACATGAAGGCCGCGAGGTTCACGCAAGGGAAGCGCACGCGCTGCGCCCTGGTCTCGACCAACTCCATCTGCCAGGGGGAGCAGGTCGCCAACCTCTGGAAACCCCTGTACGACCTGGGAATCCATATCGACTTCGCGCACAACACCTTCCGCTGGGACAACGAGGCGGCAGACAAGGCACACGTGTTCTGCGTCATCGTGGGCTTCTCGCGCGAGGTTGGGGCCAAGACGCTCTTCTATCACGCAACGCCCGATTCTGACGAAGAGCAGATTTCCGTAGCCAGAATCAATGCGTATCTTAAAGACGCTCCGGACGTTTTTGTCTACAGCAGAAGTAAGCCATTATCAGATGTTCCGGAAATGGGAATAGGCTCCCAGCCTATAGACGACGGCAATTACCTTTTCACTGATGAGCAGAAAATCGAATTCTTGCAAATTGAACCTGGTGCAGAGAAATTCTTTCACAAGTGGCTTGGATCACAAGAATTTATCCGTGGCAAAAGCCGTTGGTGTTTATGGCTTGGGAACGCAAATTGGGATGAGCTAAAGAATCTGCCTAAATGCAGGGAAAGGGTTGAAGCGGTGCGCCGGTATCGGCTCAAGAGCAAGAGAAGTCAGACCGTTAAGGCTGCAGAGTGCCCTGCCCATTTTGGAACTGAAATCCTGTCGGATACAGATTCAATCTTGATACCAGAGGTTTCATCAAGCCGAAGGCGATACATCCCAATGGGGTTCGTCGATGCTGAGGTCTTTTGTAGCAATAAAGTTCGTCTTATCCCAAATGCAACTCTCTATCAATATGGGGTGTTGCAGTCCCAATTTCATAATGCATGGGTTAGGGTCGTGACCGGAAGACTGAAAGATGATTATCAGTACTCGGCTGGTATTGACTACAACAACTTCGTCTGGCCCGAGCCCACGGAATCCCAACGCGAAGAAGTTGAGCGTTGCGCCCAAGCCGTGCTCGACGCCCGGGATGCCCAAGAAGGTGCGACGCTCGCGGACATGTACGATCCCAAGAACGAAACGTTCTTCCCCGAGCTGATGTCTGCGCATAAGGCGCTCGACGCTGCTGTCGAAGCTGCCTATGGCGTCGACTTCGGTGGGGACGAGGAGAAGATAGTCGCCCATCTTTTCAACCTGTACGCCAAGAAGGTCGGTGAACTATAGTGCCAAATTCCATCTATAACCCCATATCGCTGGAGGTTGGTAACATCCTGAAGGACGTTCAGACGGGCAAGATCGGTCTGCCCGACCTGCAACGACCCTTCGTGTGGGGCAACGAAAAGGTCCGCGACCTGCTTGATTCCATGCTCCGCGGATACCCTATTGGCTATGTGATGCTGTGGGACTCTCCGAGCGACAACGCGGGCAAGAAGTCTGGCATAGGCTCGAACCAAAAGGTGTATGCCGTCCCCAAGTCCCTTGTCATCGACGGACAGCAGAGACTCACTGCCCTTCTGAGCTCCCTGTACGGCGTGTCCGTGCGAGACAAGAACTTCAGGGAGCGAACGGTGAAGGTCGCCTACGACCCCATCGCACGCTCATTCAAGAATGCCGACGCCTCGACCGAGAAGGATTCGCGCTATGTGCCGGACGTATCCGAGGCCTTCGCGGCGAACCACGACAACAAGCTGAGCGCCTATCGCAGGGCGTTCATCAAGCGCCTTAACGAGGCGAATGCCAAAAAGGGAGAACCCGAACTCGACGATGGCGGCGAGGATGCCGTCGAGAGCGGGCTCAACGCATTACTCGGGCTTGAGCGTTATCTTCTGCCGACGCTGGAGATTTCCGAATCGGCCGACGAGGAGACCGTATCGGACATCTTTGTGCGTGTGAACTCGCAAGGGCAGGCGCTTAAGCAGGATGACTTCATCATGACCCTGCTTTCGGTCTACGAACCTGCCATGAGGGAGCGTATAGAGGAGTTCTGCGCCATGAGCCATGCGCCCGCAAAGGGCACCTCGTACAACCCGCTCATGACCGTCTCGCCGACGCATATCATTCGCGCCACGGTGGGCGTGGGGTTCAAGAGGGGTCGCCTGCGTTATGCCTACCAGATTCTTCGCGGGCGAGATCTCAAGACAAAGGAAACGACGCCCGAGACGCGAGCTGAGAACTTTGCCACGTTCGGTCGCGCCCTCGATCTCGTGCTTGACTTGAACAACTGGCATGCCTTCATCAACACGCTGGCGGAGGCGGGCTACGTCTGCTCTGACCAGGTGGGGTCGGGCAACGCGCTCATGTTCTGCTATGCGTTCTACCTTATCGGGCGCTATGAGTTCGACATGGAGCCACTGGCTGTGCGCGGGCTCGTGCGGCGCTGGTATTTCGCCGCAGCCATAACGGGGCTCTATGTGGGGTCCTTCGAATCCGAGTTCGAGCAGCAGCTTAACGACGTCTCGCGCCTTGAGACCGCCGATGAGTTCCGGGCGTACTTCGACCGTAGGCTCGCCGCCATCATGACGGACGATTATTTCTCCATCACGCTGCCCAGCTCCCTCGACGCAAACGAGGCGACGGGCCCGACCTGGTGGGGCTTCGTCGCGGCTCAGGTCGTGCTCGGTGCCAAGGCGTTGTTCAGCACGGCCCCTCTTTCTCAGCTGCTGCTTACCGGTTCGTCGGGCTCCAAGAAGGCCCTGGACAAGCACCATCTGTTTCCAGATAACTACCTGAGGGTCAAGGGCTACCTTTCGCAGCGCAGCAACCGAGGTAACTTCACCCTCGTTGACTACCAGAACAATATCTACATCTCGGATGATGCCCCGAATGAGTACGTTCGTAGGTATCGCGACGCGCTGGGGGAGGACGAGTATCGCCGCAACTGCGAGGAACACGCCCTGCCCCTCGGATTCGAAGAGCTTGATTACGAGGACTTCCTCGGTCGGCGCAGGAGGCTAATGGGTGAGCTCGTGAAGAGGGCATATGAGCGACTGTAGATTTCGGACTAGTCTTTGGGGGTCATGTTGACTAAGGTTTTCATATCCTACGCATGGGAAAGCGAAGAACACCGCGAATGGGTAAAGGCGCTGGCCAACCGCCTTCTGTCGGACGGGATCGATGCAGTCCTGGACCAATATGATCTCGAACTGGGTGACAGGTTGCCGCAGTTCATGGAGCAGTCGGTCAGGTCGTCGGACTATGTTCTTATCGTCTGCACCCCAGCATATAAGCAGAAGGCCGATGCGAGAATCGGTGGGGTTGGATACGAGGGCCATATCATCAGCGGAGAACTGTTC
Source organism: uncultured Collinsella sp. (assembly GCA_959601045.1). GTDB lineage: Bacteria > Actinomycetota > Coriobacteriia > Coriobacteriales > Coriobacteriaceae > Collinsella. The sequence continues at coordinate 1,334 of CAUGNZ010000049.1, read as the reverse complement.
TCTGGGCATAATGAGAGGAAGTTTATCCCGGTAATAAAGGAAGGGGGCGTTGAGGAAAGCCTCCCGACCTTCCTCAAGGGGAAATTGGCGGTCGACTTGGGCGATGGGGTCGAGTCTCGTGGCTATAACGATTTGCTTGCGACCCTTTATGGGGTCAAGAAGAAGCCGTCGGTTGTGCCCAAGCGCCGCATCGCTCAGACGACTTCGAAAAAACGCGAAGAAGAGGGCGAGGGCTCTGAGCCCATCAGAATCATCGGTATTGTGGTCGATGAGGTGGGAGAACCGAGGAACGACGGAACGAGGGGAAGTGCCCTGTACGAAGTGCCGTTCCGATTGTCGAGACGCCCCAGCTCTCTGTGGTGCGAGCTCTTCTTGAAGTCCTGGGACTTGCCGCCAAGATTTACCACCATGCATAGGCCCCATATCGCATCGGTCGTCGGCGACGAAATAATCCTTAATGGGACCACCATCGAAGAAGTTAGGGACTATCACCGTGACACCCTCGTCTTGTGCGTGGAAGAGGCCAACAAACTTGAGACCGAATATCTTGAGAAGGAACGGAAGCGCCAAGCTCGCGAAGAGGCTGCTCGGTCAGCCTATCGGAAGAAAGTCGAGGACGTTGCAGGGACGATAGACTTCTAGACCGGCTTCCATCGTAGGGCCGCCAAAACAATTGGCCTCGCGGCTGATGGGTCCCGCTTATGGGCGGGGCCCCGCGACGCATGGCGCCGCTCTCGCTACGGTTCCCTGGCAACGCTCCCCAGGGTCGCGTTTCGTCCGCCTCCGCTCACACCGGCCCCGTTCGCCGAACGGCTTCGCTCGATGGCTTCCAGTAGTCGCCATCGCTCCGCCGTAGTCGCCGGGCGGGGCCTCTCGCGCCGGGCCGCCGAGCGCCGTCGTGCGACGCTCCCCATCGATCGCGTCTTCTCGGCGTCGGCTCAACCGGCGCACATCTGCCTGGGCTCGCATTGCCTGGCCAACCGGCTCGCCCCATGCAAGCAAGATGATTCCGTTGCACGGAATCATCTTGCCCGCCTTCGGCGGGAGCGATACTGGAGGCTCCGCCCTTCGACCTCGCGAGCTCGATGCCATCCCTCCTGAGCCGCCGCTCAAGTTCGCCCATTCGGTCGGGGTAGTCGCGCATGTGTCCGACCTCCTCGATCCGGCGGGCAACCGCGACGCGTACGCGGGCGCTCTCCAAGCGCTTGGTCTGTCCCCTGCAGGCCATGTCGCGCTCGGCCAATTCGGGCCGCCGGCGCCCGCGTCACCAATTTCCCGCGGGGGGTGTTCCTATAGTTTTGTCAACTGGGAAATGCTCTCCGTGCGACCGAATC
>CAUGNZ010000048.1 GCA_959601045.1 uncultured Collinsella sp. | reverse complement strand
CCGAGCCGTCTGATGACTTGAAGAAGGGGGAGGCCTCGCGGCCTCCCCCTTTTTTTGCGTTTACGGGGCGTAAATGACTCAATTACACCAGACGATCTTGTTGTTTTCGGTATTGAGCCTTTATTTAAAGAAAATAAATCGTATAACAAGGGCAACTACTATGGCCGCAATGGTCAAAAGCAGAATTGTCAGCTGATGCTGCTTGCGTCGTTTACTTGACGAAACGAAGATTGACTTTCCCTGTTTTGGCGTTTCGAGATAGCGAGCTGAATGCGTCAAGGTTTGCTTGGGTCGAGGCCCTCTTTGTTGATGAGCGGTAGATGCTTTCATCGGCTCATCACTAGCTGCGCTGTTTTTAGATAATGGTGCGTCTTTCAGATATACAGGGTCTCCCGAGGCGACGCCCATATGTTTGCGCCCCGTTTGCGCTTCTTCGAGTGTTTGATATCGGTTTCTTGTCACATATTTGGGCTCTGGGTCATTGATGGGCTCTTGCGAGATGTGGGGGCGATGGAATCGAATCGGTTGCGGGCTGGATGCTTCGTCCTGCTCCGGCATAAACGTGTTGTCCTGTTTTTGATCGTCCATGATGCCCTTAGTTCGTCATCAATATCGTGTATGCGCCCATTGTAAGCCAGCCGTCTAGTTTTGATGGGATTGCATACATTATTTAAGCCGTCGTTCAAATTCCGTTTATTAGACAAAACCTTAGTCAATCAGACTCAGATATGCTTATATCAATAGACTCAAAAAACTTTATAGTCGATGTATATATAAGAAGCGGTTGGGCAAATATATGAGCGTCAAAAGAAGTCCCAACCACCTAGAAGATGGCTCGGCAGTCCTTACAAGGAGTGGTAAACATGGCAAGCATGGTTCCTTATCGTTCGGTTTTTGGTGTCCGTCCTTCTGCAAGCTCGCTGTTTGATCTGTTTGATGATATGACAGACCTGACGAATAACTCGATTGCTTCCAAGGCGTTCCCCGTTGACGTTGAGGACAAGGGCGATGGCTACGAGGTCAAGGCGTATCTGACCGGTGTCGCCAAGGATGACATCGACGTCGAGCTCAATGAGGGTCGCCTGTCGATCAGCGTGAACGTCGAGGAGAGCGCCGAAAACGAGGGTAAGAACTTCCTCCAGAAAGAGTTCGGCTCGTACAGCGCGACGCGCGGCGTGTATCTGAAGGACGCTTCGAGCGAGGGCCTTTCGGCTAAGTATGCTGACGGCATCCTGACTGTTACGGTTCCCAAGATTGTCGAGAAGAAGAACGTCACGAAGATCTCTATCGACTAACGATGGCTCTGCTTCAATCGTGAGTATGAATTAGGAGGGGGCTGGGAAGTGATTCCCAGCCCCCTTCTGTTGTCTTGACTGGGCTATTGAATAGTTGTCGGTTGATACTGACTTGCAGGGCATATCGAGAGCTTCCGTGGCCCTTGAAGAAGGGTGGCAGAGCTGCCGAGTTCATCATCGAGACTTGCATCAAGTGCGTTGGCATAGCTTTTGACGGTAAGGCTTGGACGATTATTGTCCTGGCTGATGTGCATAGCGATGAGCTGTTCGGTGCGATCGGTAACAAGTTCTCGCGCGGCTTCGGCGGCCTGGTTGTTGGAAAGGTGCCCCTTTGCGGACAGGATGCGTTCCTGAAGAAAGCGGGGGTACGGTCCTTCGCGCAACATTGTTACATCGTGGTTGCTTTCGAGCGCGAGAACTCGACAGTCTTTGAGGGTGCCTATGGCCTTGCTCGACAACTCTCCGGTGTCGGTGGCAAACCCAATGGAATCATCGAGAGCATTGAATCGATAGCCGACAGGATTGATGACATCGTGCGATGTTGAGTAGGTTTGTACCTGGATGCCGGCAATGGGGAGCGTGTCGCCGGGGTCAAATTCCTCTACGGGCAGGTGCGCAAGGTTTTCTTTGCATGAAAGGGTGTCCCTGCTAGTAAAGAGGGGACCATGCCAGTGCTTGCACCATACATCGAGCCCCTTGATATGGTCACCATGCTCATGGGTGATTACAAGAGCGGCGACGTCGTCTGCCGAGAGGCCAAGCTCCGCCATGCGTTTAAGTGTCTCGCGGCGGGACAGGCCGTTGTCGATCATGATGAGCCCCTGAGGTCCCTCGACGAGTGCGCAGTTGCCTTTTGAGCCGCTGCCGAGGATATGAAGGTGCAGGCGAGACATAAGATTCCAAAGGATACAATGAGTGCGGACGAATAGAGGAGGAAGCGAATGCCAACGGTATCTCAGCACTATGGACATCATGCCGCGCCGAGGACGGATAAGAGCGCCCTGGCAACGCGGCAGGCCGCTGCCCCCGTAGTGCTCATGGTATCAGGCGGTGCGGACTCGACGGCGCTGCTCCTTATGGCTTGCACATCAAAGCTGGATATCCAGGACGGGCGCGGCGTCGCTCCCATTGCGCGCGAGCGATTGCACGTGCTGCATGTAAACCATCATCTGCGCGGGGAGGCATCCGATGGCGACGAGGCCTTTGTACGTGACCTGTGCGCACAATACGGTTTGCCGCTGTGTGTTGAGCATGCCTATTTTGATGACGAATCGGGCAATATCGAGGCTGCGGCTCGCGAGGTGCGCTATGCCGCGGCACGGAGATACGTTCGCGAACTTTGTGCCGAATCGGGCGCACCGCGGACGGCGGCTCGTATCTGTACCGCGCATACTTCGTCGGACCGCGCGGAAACATTTTTGATGAATGCCATTAAAGGGTCGGGTCCCGCGGGTCTATCGAGCATTCCGCGCCGTCGGAACATTGTGGTTCGCCCCTTGCTCGACCTCACGCATGATGAGCTCGTGAGCTATCTGCAGGTGCACGGTCAGCCGTGGCGGGAAGATGAAAGCAACGAGGACGTTTCGTACCTGCGCAACTATGTGCGCCATCGGGTGATGCCGGTGGTGGCGCAGCGCAACGCGAACGTCTGTAAGACGATTGGCGCCGCTTGCGAAATTCTGGGCGACGAAGATGCCTTTCTTTCTCAGCTTTCGGCACAGGCGTTTCGAAGCTGCCTGCGCAAGGCGGCGGCGGGCGCACTGGTGCTCGATGCGCGCCGTCTTGCCGCCGCTGAGGTTGTGATTGCACGGCGTATCGTGCGGTTGGCGATTAAGCGTATCGATCCCGACGCGCGACCGGAGATGCGGCATGTAGAACGGGTACTTGCCTGCGTCGCTGCGGGCTCGGGCTCGGTTACGCTTCCTGCGGGAATTGATGCCCGTGTGGAGTTTGGCATGCTGGCGCTCAAGGCCCCGGCGGCGCGCGAGGGCTTAGTGGCCGACTGGATCTCCGTTCCCGGTCGTCTGCCGCTGGGGACGGGGCGTATGCTGACAGCAGAGCCGATGGCTGTGGAGCCGGGGTGCGATATCGTGCACCGTGCCCGCGAGCTTGCTGCTGCCGGAGAGGTTGCGGCCTTGGTGGATGCGGCGGCCCTGGGGTTCGCCGACCGCGATAGCGAGCGGATGCTAGCCGGCTCGCGCGGGGAGATTCCCACCGAGGCACGATCGGCGCGCCTGTGGGTGGATAGCCCTGTGCCGGGAGACGTGATGTGCCCGTTGGGGATGAACGGCCGAAGCAAGAAAGTGTCAGACCTGTTGAACGAGGCGCGCATTCCTGTTTCAGACCGCTCTGGCGTACCCGTGGTAAGAACGGCTCCGGGAGGTGCCGTAGTATGGGTCGCGGGCGTTCGCGCGGACGAACGTTTTAAGTGCACGGCGGCGACGCGCGTGGCCTATCTGCTTCGCGTGGTCGATGCGGAATAGCGCTTCGCGCCAGCTATTCTGTGCGACGTTGACGGTATTCCCGCGCTGATGGCGCACGTGCTGGTAAATATACCCCGTGCGCTGCTAGAATGTGTAGTTCGCGTCCATGCGGCGGTGCGTGGGCGATAAGCACAAGAAAGGGTTGTCATGGCTTCTCAACATCCGGATATCGAGAAGGTTCTGTTTACGCAGGAGGATATCGACGGTATCGTCTCTCGCCTAGGCGAGCAGATTACTCGCGACTACGCGGGTAAGGATCTGGTACTGATTGCGGTCCTGCGCGGCGCCGTGGTCTTTATGGGCGACCTGATGCGCAAGATCGAGCTGCCGACCAACATCGATTTCATGGCTGTTTCGAGCTATGGCGACGGTGTGAAGTCTTCGGGTATCGTGCGTATCATTAAGGACCTGGATATCGACATCCGTGGTCGCGACGTGCTGATCGTCGAGGACATTCTGGACTCGGGCCTGACCCTCAAGTACCTGATGAAGAACCTCGAGAGCCGCAAGCCCGCTTCTCTGGAGGTCGCCGCCTTCCTATGGAAGGACGTTGAGGACCGTACCTCGGCCGTCACGCCCAAGTATGTTGGAACCCATTGCCCCGATGCCTTTGTGGTGGGCTACGGCCTCGACTATGCCGAGCGCTATCGTAACCTTCCGTATCTGGGCATTTTGAAACCGGAGGTTTATTCGTAAGATGCCCGACGACCGTAACGATAACAATTCCCAGACTCCCCGGGAGCCTAAGATCCCGGGGATGCCCGGAGGCAAGAAGCCCACGCGTACGGGCTGGCTGTATTTTATTTTGGCTTGCGCGCTTCTGGGCTACGCCTTCTTTAACATGGGCTCCGGCTTTGCCAATTCCAGCAATACCGTAAAGCTCGCGACGAGCGAGATGGTCAACGCCATTAAGCAGGATCGCGTCGAAGATTTGACCTATACGGTTCAAGACGGAAGCGTGGCGGGTCATTACTGGAAGACGAAAAAGGACAAGGGTGATACGAGCGAGCTCAAGAGCTTCTCCTCGACCTATGTCGGCTCCGATTCGCTTGCCGAGCTTATGGCGGAGCACCCCGACACCAAGTACATCGTCAACACCAACGACCCCGATTTTTGGGGCGACTTAGCGATGAGTGTGCTGCCGACGATTGCCCTGATCGCCATCATGTTCTACTTTATGCGCCAGATGATGGGCGCCAATAATAGGAACATGCAGTTTGGCAAGACCAATGCCAAGACCAACGAGGCTACGCGTCCCAAGGTCAAGTTCGAGGACGTTGCCGGCGTGGACGAGGCAGTCGAGCAGCTCGAGGAGATCCGTGACTTTTTGAGCGATCCGGATCGCTATCGCAAGCTGGGCGCCAAGATCCCGCGTGGCGTGTTGCTGGTGGGCCCTCCGGGCACCGGTAAAACGTTGCTGGCCAAGGCCGTTGCCGGCGAGGCGGGCGTGCCGTTCTTTAGCATCTCGGGTTCCGACTTTGTCGAGATGTTCGTGGGTGTCGGCGCCAGCCGTGTGCGTGACCTCTTTAAGGAGGCCAAGTCTCAGGCTCCGTCAATCATCTTTATTGACGAGATCGATGCCGTGGGACGTCAGCGCGGAGCTGGCTTGGGCGGCGGTCACGACGAGCGCGAGCAGACGCTCAACCAGCTGCTGGTCGAGATGGACGGCTTTGAGGAAAGCGAGTCGGTCATCCTGATCGCTGCGACCAACCGTCCTGACATCCTGGATCCGGCATTGCTGCGTCCCGGCCGTTTTGACCGTCAGGTTACGGTCGACCGTCCGGATGTGAAGGGCCGCGAGCAGATCTTGCGCGTGCATGCCGAGAACAAGCCGATGGACGAGGATGTGAAGTTTGAGAAGCTCGCCCAGATGACCGTTGGCTTCACCGGCGCCGATTTGGCGAACCTGCTCAACGAGTCTGCGCTGCTGGCCGCTCGCCGTCATCGTTCCGTGATCTCGATGGACGAGGTCGAGGAGTCGATGGAGCGCGTGATTGCCGGACCGCAACGCAAGGGTCGCGTGATGACCGAGGCCGAGCGCACCACGATTGCCTACCATGAGAGCGGTCACGCTTTGGTGGGCCACATCCTGGAGCACTCCGATCCGGTTCATAAGATCTCGATCGTCAGCCGCGGTCAGGCCCTGGGCTACACACTGCAGCTTCCGCAGGAGGATCACTTCCTCAAGACCAAGAACGAGATGCTCGACGAGCTCGCCGTGTTCTTGGGCGGTCGCGTTGCCGAGGAGCTCATGTGCGACGACATCACGTCGGGCGCGAGCAACGATCTGGAGCGCGCGACCAAGATGGCGCGCGAGATGGTCACGCGCCTGGGCATGAGCGAGGAACTGGGTACGCAAGTGTTTGGTGAGGCGCAGCATCAGGTATTCCTTGGTCGCGATTACGCCGATCACCAGGATTACTCCGAGGAGACGGCGCGCCGCATCGATATCGAGGTTCAGCGCATTATGCGTGAGGCCCATCGTCGTGCGGTCGAGATCCTGGACGCCCGTCGCGATCAGCTCGATCTGATGGCGAAGGTGCTGCTTGAGCGCGAGACTGTCGAGGGCGATGCCGTGAATGCCCTGCTCGATAACGAGTGGGACGCCTACCTTGAGCGCGAGGGCGATATCCTGGCGGCCAAGGAGGGGCGCAATGCCAAGGCGGCCGGCATGCCGACCAAGAAGCGCGCGCCTCGTATGAGCGAGGAGGAGCTGGCGGCTGATGCCGCGGCCTTTGCGCAGGCGGCCATGCAGGAGGATGCCGAAGCCGCATCCGATGATGCCGGTGATGGCAATGCTGTCAACGCTGACGGCAACACCGACGCCGACAAATAGTTCTTGTAGCGAAAGCCTCTGCGGGGAAACCTGTGGAGGCTTTTTCTTTTGAGCGATATGTTGATTGGGGACAGACTTAAATGAGCGTTTTCACGCATTTAAGTCTGTCCCCAATCAACATTGCTGCAGCACTTTGCTCAGCTAAAGCGTACAATAGCGCCTATGCGAAAGGGGAACAGATGATCAACGAAACTATGTTTGCTCGCGGTGCGGAAAGCTCCATCATCCGTGAGATTTTTAGCTATGGCCTTGAGCGCAAGGCGCAGATCGGTGCGGAGAACGTATTCGATTTTTCGCTGGGCAACCCGAGTGTTCCGGCGCCGGCTGCCGTGGCGGAGTCCATTAAGAAGGCCTTGGGGCTGCCGAGTGACCAGTTGCACGGCTACACCCCCGCCCCGGGCCTGCCGCAATGTCGAGCAGCCGTCGCCGAATCGCTCAACCGCCGCTTTGGAACGAACTATGAGGGCAAAGACGTCTTTATGACGGTGGGTGCCGCGGCTTCGCTCACCTGCACGCTCAACGCCGTTACGAACCCGGGCGACGAGGTTATTGTTATCGCCCCGTACTTTCCGGAGTATCGCGTTTGGATTGAGAAGGCCGGCTGCGCGTGTGTTGAGGCGCTCGCCGATGAAGATACGTTCCAGCTGAGCGTGGACAACGTGCTCAAGGCGATTACCGATAAGACGACTGCCGTCATTATCGACTCGCCCAACAACCCGACCGGTGCCGTATATACGCGCGACACGCTGACGCGGCTGGCCAATGTTCTGCGCGAGGCCAACGCTCAGCGCGATCCCGAGAATCCGATTATGCTCATTTCTGATGAGCCGTACCGCGAGATCGTGTACGGTGCCGAGGTGCCTTGGGTGCCCTCGATCTACGAGAACACCGTGGTGTGCTACTCGTATTCTAAGTCGCTTTCGCTGCCGGGCGAGCGCGTGGGATGGATTCTTGTTCCCAATACGAATCCTCAGGCAGATCGTCTAATGCCCGCCGTTGCCGGTGCCGCCCGTACGCTGGGCTTCGTGTGCGCGCCGGCGCTCTTCCAGCGCGTAATTATCGACTGCATCGATGAGCCGAGTGACGTTGAGGCCTATGCACGCAACCGCACCGCGCTTACCGACGCACTAGCGGAGTACGGCTACGCCTATGTTGAGCCGGATGGCGCGTTCTACCTATGGGTGAAAGCGTTGGAGCCCGATGCGAATGCGTTTTGCGAGCGCGCAAAGAAGTATGAGCTGCTTGCGGTTCCTTCGGACAGCTTTGGTATGCCGGGTTGGTTCCGCCTGGGCTATTGCGTGAGTTACGAAACGATTGTCAATTCGCTACCCGCTTGGAAACAGTTGGCGGACGAGTATCGTTAAAAGTAAAGCGCTCTGCCTACAATGTTTTACGTGAAACGGGGTTTGGTGTTAAGCCGGACCCCGTTGTCATGGACGTTGTGTCTTTGGGATGGAGTGGTTTTACGACTATCGAAGGCTATGCGTACAATGAATATAAGCGACGGCCGTGCCAGATAAGGAGACCTGATGCCCTACCTGCTTTCTTGTGACATTCATACCCATACGATGTTCTCTGCGCATGCATATTCGACCATTGAGGAGAATGTGTACTGGGCGGCAGAGCGTGGCCTGCAGGTGCTCGGATCTGCCGACCATCTGAGCTCTATGGTTACGGCTTGCCCCAATGACCTGCGCAGTTACCAATTCTTTATCAACCAGGATATCTGGCCGCGCATTTGGAGCGGCGTGCTGGTGCTGCGTGGTGCCGAGGCCGATATCGTTTCGCTGGACGGAAGCCTGTTTGGCGAGGACACTCCTGTCACGCTCGATATCGCCGGCGATTCGTACAGCCGTCAGCATTCACTGTTCGATTTGGTTACGCGTAATTTGGATTATTTGGTTACAAGCGTGCATAATCCGCAGATTGCTGAGGGCGCGACGCTGGCCCAGGCGACCGAGATGTATATCAACGCCTTGGAACACCCCAAGGTGTTCATGCTGGGCCACGCGGGTCGCTCGGGGGTGCCGTTCGATATCGACGAGGTGCTGTTGGCGGCTAAGGCCAAGCACAAGATCATCGAGATCAACAACCATAGTCTTGAACACGGTGTCGACACTGAGCATTGGGCTGTATGCCGCAAGATCGCCGAGCGTTGCGCTGAGCTTGGCGTTGGCATTGGCGTTTCGACCGATGCGCACATTGGCATGGCAATTGGTAAGCTCGATTACGCTCGCAAGATGCTCGACGAGATTCACTTCCCGCTGGATTTGATCGTGACGCGCGACCGCGAGACGCTGCTGCGCGAGATGGCGGCAGCCGGCGTGTGTGACCTGCGCAAGGGGATGTAGCGGAGTTCATAAACCAAGCGAAGGGGGCGGTCCAGACGGGCCGCCCCCTTTCTTGTCCCGAAAATCTACCGGGGTGGATTAGCGGCGCTCGAGGACCGCTACGGTTTCGGTGTGGTCGGTATGGGGGAACATGTCGACGGGCGTGATCTTGAGCAGGCGATAGCCTCCGTCGAGGAGCTGGTGCAGGTCGCGCTCTTGGGTCACGGGGTTGCAGCTGATATAGGTGATGCGGCGCGGCTTGAGTACGCAGGCGGCTTCGAGGAACTCGGGGGTGGAGCCGGCGCGCGGCGGGTCGATGGAAAGGACATCGATCCGCTCGTTGTTGTCGGCGGCATCTAGGATGTAGTCGGTGGCGTCGTCGGCCATAAACCAAGTGCTGCGGGTGAGGCCGTTGAGCTCGGCATTGCGACGTGCGTCGGCAATGCCCGCCGGGTTGCGCTCCACGCCGAGCAGCATAATGCCGATACCCTTGTTCTGGGCATCCTTCGCGGCGCAAAGACCGATGGTACCGCTGCCACAGTAGGCATCCATGAGCACATCGCCCTGGTGCAAATCCATGCCGTCGATAGCGAGCTGATAGAGCAGCTCGGTCTGTTGCGGGTTGGTCTGATAAAACGCGGTGGGGGAGATATCGAACTCGCAGCCGAGCAGCTGGTCGCGCATGCATTCGGCGCCATACACGATGCGAGTTTCCTCGCCGAGGATGGCGTTGCCGGGGCGTCCGTTGATGTTTTGGGCGACGGTGACGATGTGCGGATTGAGTGCGGCGACAGCCTCAAAGAACTCCTGCGCATGCGGCAAGTCGCGCTGAGCGGTTACGAGCGTGACCATGACCTGGTCGGTACGCCAACCGCAGCGGACGACGGCATAGCGGAGCAAGCCCAGATGCTTGTCCTCGTTAAAGGCGGGAATGTGCAGGCGCTCAGCTTCACGCGCGATGCCGTTGAGAATCTGACGGGCGCCCGGTGCCTCGACGGGGCATTCGGGTACGGCAACGATCTTGTGCGTGCCGCGCTCAAAGAAACCGCAACGGATGGCGCCCTCCTTACCGGGAGCAAAGGGAGTGGCAGCCTTATGACGAAAGCCACGCGGCGCAGGATATTTACCCGGGTCGCCCAAGGTAACACCCATACCGCGAATGGGATCCGCGGCAACACCCTCGCGCTCACAGAGCTCAGCGAACAGCTCCTCCATAGCAGCCTGCTTGGCCGCCAGCTGCTTCTTATAAGGACGATTGAGTGCCGTACACCCACCACAAGCTTTCATGATCGAACAGGGAGACTTGGGATCCACGGCCTTACGCGCAGGCTGAGCCGAATCCTTGCGCGAGCCTTTGGAACGAACGTGAGGCGCCTTATCCCCGCCCTGACGAGAGCCAGAACGCTTGGTCTTAACCTTGCCCTTCGCCGACTTACCCTTCGCATCCTGAGACGACTTGGATTTCTTGGAAGATTTTTTCTCCTCCGACCCCTCAGCCGCCTCGATCAAAGCACGACGAGCTTTACGCTCCGCACGAGATTCTGCCATGAATTAACCCCACTATTAAATAAAAGAAAAGTCCGAAGCAATTGTACCGTGCATTCAACGTGCCCGTTTGGAGAGGAGGCTATTTAAGGTTCCGAGCACGTTGTCTCCCGGCTGGGTG
>CAUGNZ010000047.1 GCA_959601045.1 uncultured Collinsella sp. | reverse complement strand
GAAAAGAGGACGGCATAGACCTTCTGGTCATGCCGCCCTCTTTGAATGACAAGTTGTCGCTCTGGTGACCGCGCAGCGTCGGCCCGTTACGGCGTTTGGTAAAACGCCGTAACCCCTAAGGACGCTGGCCCATGCCACCCTCGAGGGTGACGGTCTCGCCGTTCATATACTTAAAGTCGGGACCGCAGAGCTGAACGACAACGCGGCCGATTTCCTTCTCGACGTCGCCGTAGTGGCCTGCCGGCGGCATGTGGACGTTGGCCTTGAACGCCTCGGGATAGGCATCCTGGAAGTTCTCGAGCGCGGCGGTCCAAGCAAGCGGGCAAACGATATTGACGTTGATGCCGTCCTTGCCCCACTCGTTGGCGGCAACGCGAGTCAGACCACGGATGCCTTCCTTGGCGGCGGCATAGCTGCACTGGCCGTAGTTGCCAAACAGGCCGGCGCCCGAAGCAAAGTTGACCACGGAGCCCTTGGTCTCCTTCAGGTGCGGATAGGCCTTCTGCATGTACAGGTAGGTGGCATACAGGCCAGAGTAAATGGCCAGGTTAAACTGATCCATGGTGTGATCGGCAATGGTCACGCCCGAGGCGCTGGCCTGAGCGTTGTTGACGACGGCGTCGATGCGACCGAACTCCTCAATGGCCTTGTCGATGACGTTCTGGACGACAGCCTCGTTGTCCTGACCAGCAGAAACATCGGCCTGAACAGGCAGAACCTTGACACCGTACTCGGCCTCGAGGGATTCCTTGGCGGCCTCGAGCTTGGCGACGTTGCGGCCGGTGATGACGAGGTTTGCGCCCTCCTTGGCAAAAGCGATATCGATGCCGTAGCCGATGGAACCAGCGGAGCCGTCCTTAAGCGTGGCCTTGCCGCCGCCGGTAACGATCACGGTCTTACCAGTGAAAAGTCCCATACAAAGTCCTTTCAAATCGCGACGGGCCTGCCCGTCGACTGCGCGCATCCAACTTCACGCGCCAAAAGCTGAAATGCAACTTTAGCGGGTTCAAGCGAAAAATAAAGCCCATGGCAGGCGAACGGCGCAACGTCTTTCGGCGAAGGGAATGTCAAGTACAAACTGGATAAAGTGGCCGAGTTTTTGCTATCGACGCGAGCCATCGAACACGTTTTGAAACTTTGCTGCAGCGCGCGGGATGTCGGCGCGAGACTTTATCATAGGGTGACAAACAACGATGAGGAGCACATGCCTATGACAGACGAGCTGGACCCCCAGACTCAACAGCATATTGATAATTCCGCAGACACCATTGACGACTGCGATACTTCCACCAGAAGCGATGGCGGCATTGATGCCGCTGTCGAGGAGGCTCCTGCCGCCGCAGACGAGGCCGCAGACGCAAATGTCGCCGCAGAGCAAGACAAAGAAGAGCAGCTAGAGCAGCCGGACCCGAGCGATACTGAGCCCAAGGCTGAGAACGCTCCGCAAGCAGCAGGCCCCATCGAGGTGTCTTCGGAAGAAGAGCTCGACGCCGTCATGGACTCCATGATGGATGCCGTCAAAGCGATGAAAGACGCTGTCGCCGATGCCGATGTCGACGCCGAGGAAGAGGAAGCTGCCGAGGCCGCCTCGACGTTTGTGCCCGGCGAGACCCCGGTTGCCGACCAGGGCAGCACCATGCCCTCGTTCCTGCAACTCGAGCACCCCACGATCGGCACCGACGCGGTCGACCCACACGCAGCGGGCTTTTCCGTGATCGAAGGCGGCACCGGCAATATCGCCGCGCCGCAGGCTACCGATGCGGACGCTGCCGACACCGCTCGACCGACCGCCCCGCACTCCCCCGCCGCGAGCCGCGATCTGGGGACCGCCGTCTCGAACACCGCGAACGCCGTGGGCACTTTTATCGCCCAGGGCGCGTCGGCCATGCGCGAGATGAACGCCGCCAAGAAGGCACTCGCCGATGCCCGCGCCCACCTGTCCGAGCTTGAGCAGCGCATCGCCGACCAGGCAGAGGAGCTCGAGACGCGCCAGGACATCGCAGGCCGCTACGATCAGATCATCGCCGACCAGCGCCAGGCAATCGCCACGGCACAAAAGACCGCTGCGGCCGCCGAGATTGACCGTGATACCCACGCCGCCAAAGCGACAGAGCTCAAGGGTCAGCTCGAACAAATGAAGACAGAGGATGACGCGGCTGAGCTCCGTCTGAAGGCCGCGCTCGACGCCGTGGAGGCCCGCGAGGCGAGCTCGCGCGAGACCGGCAACCGCCTCGTTCGACGTCTTGAGGATTCCAAGCGCATCCGCGACAAGGTGAAGGCCGAGCGAGACGCCGGCATTGCCGCCGCACAACAAACCGTCGACGCCACGCGCGCCCAGCTCGAGACGCTGCGTCATGAGTATGCCGAGCTGCAACGCAATCCCTCGGCAAATCCCGCCAACTATACGGTGCGCACCAGCGAGCTCTCGATGCAGATCTCCGACACGGCAGATGCCCTGCGTAAAGCCGAAGAAGATGTCCCGCGCATCACCGCCGACCTTGAGCACTCGCTTGCCGCAGCCGAGCAGGCCGTCGAGCAGGCTCAAGCCCCTATCGCCGACGCAAAACGCGCGCACCAAGCCGTGACGACCGAAGCCGATGCCGCGCGCGACGAGCTGCAGACGGCGAAGACCGCCGCCGCGACTCGTCAGCGCGAACTGCGCGAGAAGATCGCCGCGGAGGACAAGGCACGCCGCGAGCAGGAGCAGACCATCGCCAACGCCCAAGCAGATGCCGCACATGCGCAGTCGATCATCGAACAGGCGACCGAAGTGCACGACCACCCAGAGATCACTGAGTCGCTTGCAGGATCCTTGGCCCGAGACAAAGCCGAACACGCCGAGACCGAGCGAGAAGTCGCCCAGCTCGAGGCCACCGAGGACGCGGTGCGCGAACGTACCCGCGACTCACGCATCAAATTCACCGGCGCCATCGTCTGCATCGTCGCCGCAATCCTGGTAATCATCCTAGTCTGGCTGTTCGCAAGCAAGTAAACCAGCCGCCAAGCAAGTAGTCATTGGGGACGTTCTTAAACGACCAGTCAAACAAGAACGTCCCCAACGACTAGCCCAATGACGAGAGTGGATAATCTCCCACTTTGAGCCCCCAAGCAGGCCAAAAACGGGAGATTATCCACTCTCATTCTGCAGGCACTCATTTAAGTACGTCCCCAATGAGTACCTGCCGATGCTTTGGCGAAGTCAGCGAAAACGCCCCTAAGCGAGCAAGGTGACGTGAAAGAGGGGGGCATTGACCTTCTGGTCATGCCCGACGATTGAACGTCAGATTGCCGCTTAGGGGGGTTTGCAGCGTCGGCCGGTTACGGCGTTTGTAAAACGCCGTAACCTACAAAATGAGCATGGCGTCGCCAAAGCTAAAGAAGCGGTAGCGCTCCTCGATGGCGGCGGCATAGGCATCCATGATCTGGTCGCGGGTGGCAAGTGCGCTCACGAGCATCATGAGCGTGGAGCGCGGCACGTGGAAGTTCGTGATCAGCGCGTCGACCACGTGATAGGTCGAGCCGGGCATGAGGTAGAGCTGCGTCGTCGCGTTCTCGCGCACCACGATGTCGCCGCGGCCGAGCGTGTCGGCCCCATCCTCGCGGCCCTCAAAATAGCGCGCCGTCACGGCCGGATCAGACACCGGTGCCTCAGCGTCAAAGGCGCTCTCGAGCGAGCGTACTGCGGTGGTGCCGACGGCGATCACGCGGTGCCCCTCGGCCTTCGCCTTATGCACGGCGTCGACAACCTCCTGTGACACGTGGTAGCGCTCGGTGTGCATGACGTGCTGCGTGGGGTCGTCCTCCTCCACCAGACGGAAGGTATCAATACCCACCTCGAGCTCGACGGCGGCAAACTTCGCGCCCTTGGCCTCGATAGCGGCCATGAGCTCGGGGGTAAAGTGCAGACCCGCCGTAGGAGCGGCAGCCGAGTGCTCCTCCTTCATGGCGTAGACGGTCTGGTACTTCTCGGGATCGCCCTCGTAATCGGTAATGTAGGGCGGCAGCGGCACGTGACCGGCAGCATGAATGGCCTCGTCGAGCGTGCGCGGCTCGCCGGCGGCATTGCAGCCGGCCGGCTCAAAGCGCACCAGACGGCCTCCGCGGCTATCGGTGACAAAGTCGATGACCTCGGCCGTCAGCACCACGGGAGCCCCCTCGGGCGCATGGGCGCCACCGGCGCGATACTCAATCTGAGCACCGGGCTTCAGGCGCTTACCCGGCTTGACCAGGCACTCCCAAACGTGGCCCAGCGGGTCAACATCCTCACGGCGCTTGAGCAGCAGCGTCTCGACCACGCCACCCGAGCCGGCTTTGCGACCGATCAGGCGGGCCGGCATCACACGCGTCTTGTTGATGACGAGCACATCGCCCGGCTCGATATAGTCGATGATGTCGAGGAAGATGCGGTGCTCAACGGTACCGCCGTGCTCCAGCGGCTTCCCCGCCTGGGAGCCTTTGCGATCCACCACCAGCAGGCGGCAGGAGTCGCGCGGCTCGGCAGGAGCCTGGGCAATCAGTTCCTCAGGAAGGTTGTAGTCAAAATCATCGGTACGCATAGACACGTCGGATACTCCTTATATAGCTAAAGTCCGCTCTACATCCTAGCAGGCTGACGTCCCAAACGAACTACTTTTTGGCGGCTTTGCGCTCGTCGCGGATGCGGGCGCGGTCCATGGCCGCCTCGACAGCAGAAAAGCGGCAGCCGCAGTAGTTCTGTCGATACATGCCCAGTTCGCGCGAACGGCGCGTAGCCTCGGGATAATACGGGCGAAAATCGCGAATCACCGGGGTGAGCCCATGGGCGGCCGCCAAACGCTCAAGCACGTCATTGCAGGTGTCGAACAGCTGATACGGCGAGACGGCGAGCGTCGTACCCACATATTCAAACCTGCGCTCCTGGGCAACGCGGCATGCCTCGGCCAAGCGCAAGGCATAGCACGAGCGACAGCGACGGGGCCGATCGGCACCCAGCGGGGCCACGCCGGCCTCCCAGCGCTCGCGGTCCTCCCCCGCCTCGATGAGCTCGATGTCGCCATCGGCACACCACCGGCGCAGCTCGTCCAGACGCCGCCGCCATTCATCGCGCGGTTGAATATTGGGATTGGTCCAGCAAATCGTGGGCTCAAACCCCTCCTCGCGCAGCAGGCGAACCGGCTCAAGCGAGCATGGTGCACAGCACGCATGCAGCAACAACGACTTCATCGACATCCCCGTCCCAGAAAACTCACACCGACATCATGGCAGCTAAAATAGCCCCGTCCCAAAAAGACTACTTTGCGAAAAAGCGCACGCCAAAGGACGTATCCTCGCAGGCGACGATACGGCGGTCGCGCAAAATGGTCCGCACGTAATACCAGTCGCCCACACAGCCTGACAAATGCAAGCCGGCCGCCAGATAGCACAGCAGCGGATAGCCCGAAAACGCAAACCCCAGGGCAAGCGTTGTCGTCACAACAGCCGTCGGTGCCAGGCAAACCGCCATGTACCGCCGGCGCGAATACACAACGCCCTCGGCGCAGGCATAGATCATCGCCGTCTCGCGATTCGCCCCAAAGGTCACCTGCGCGCCCGCAGGCGCCAGCAGCTTAAAAAACACACCGTGCACCAGCTCGTGCACGGCAAATGACGCCGCAGAAACCGCAGCCAAGCCGACTATCCAGCCCACGACAGCCATCCAGCCGCCCGCGTCAGCCGCATCCAAGTCTGCAGGCCCGCCCAGCAGCATAAACACCGGCGCCAGGCACACGGCAAACACGCCGACTACGACCATCCCCCACACGAAGCAAGCGTGCAGAAATTCCTCGTCTTCAAACGCATGTATGTTGGAAATCTCATTCATAGCATCTTAGGATAGCGCCCCTGCCACGTACCCGTCCGCATGTGCGATAATGTCGAACGATATGCACGAATTGACCACCGCGTCGCCAGGCCTTGCGCCCGGCCGCGCTCTCACCATATGCGAAGGAGTCCCATGGCATCCAAATACTCCATGAACGACCGTCCCAGCTGGCCTCGCCGCGCCATCGTTACCGCCGGCGAGCCCTACGGCAACAAGGGCCTTCACTTTGGCCACGTCGGTGGCGTCTTTGTCCCGGCCGACTTCTTCGCCCGCTTCCTGCGCGACCGTCTGGGCCGCGAGAACGTCATCTTCACCTCGGGCACCGACTGCTATGGCTCGCCCATCATGGAGAGCTACCGCAAGCTCAAGGAGAACGAGGGCTACGACAAGTCCATCGCCGAGTATGTCGAGTCCAATCACTCCCGCCAGGCCGCGACCCTCAACAACTACAACATCAGCTGCGATATCTACGGCGGCTCGGGCCTTGAGCCGGCTGCGCAGATTCACAACGAGGTGACCGCCGAGATTATCGAGCGTCTGCACGAACAGGGCACCATCTCCAAGCGCTCCACGCTGCAGTTCTACGACGCCAAGGCCGGCACGTTCCTCAACGGCCGCCAGGTGATCGGCCGCTGCCCCATCCAGGGCTGCAAGTCCGAGAAGGCTTATGCCGACGAGTGCGACCTGGGTCACCAGTTTGAGCCCGAGGAGCTCATCGCGCCCAAAAGCCAGCTCACCGGCGAGGTGCCCGAGCTGCGCCCGGTCGACAACCTCTACTTCGACCTGCCGGCCTACCTCGACTTTATGAAAACCTATACCGCCAAGCTCGCCCAGAACCCGCAGGTTCGCTCCGTGGTCTCCAAGACCATGGAAGAGTGGCTGCTGCCGGCCCAGCTCTACATCCAGAACAAGTTCCGCGAGGCCTTCGATGCCGTCGAGGATCAGCTTCCCGAGCACACCGTGCTGGAGCCCGAGGGCAACAAGAGCAGCTTTACCGTCACCTTCCCCAGCTGGAAGGAGCGCGACGATGCCCACGCGGTGCTCGCCAACGGCGGCGTGCGCTTCCGCAGCGGCAAGGCGCTCGTACCCTTCCGCATCACCGGCAACATCGACTGGGGCGTTCCGGTGCCCGAGGTCGATGGCGTCTCCGACGTCACCTGCTGGTGCTGGCCCGAGAGCCTGTGGGCTCCCATCAGCTATACGCGCACCGTGCTCGCACGCGATGCCAAGGCCGCCGGCGTGACCGAGGGCGTCGCCGCCCAGGATGCCGCCCTCATGGGCGAGCCCGCCGCCGATTCCACGCAGGTCCCCGCGCCCACCTACCAGCACAGCTCGCTCGACTGGCGCGACTGGTGGTGCTCGGATGACGCACAGATCTACCAGTTCATTGGCCAGGACAACATCTACTTCTATTGCATCGCGCAGACCGCCATGTGGGAGGCCCTGGGTTGGAACCTCACGCAGAGCACCGTCAGCGCCTGCTACCACCTGCTCTACATGGGCAAAAAGGCAAGCTCGTCCTCGCAGACTCCTCCCCCGCCGGCAGACGACCTGCTCAACCACTACACCTGCGAGCAGATGCGCGCGCATTGGCTGTCGCTCGGCCTGTCCGAGAAGCCGGTGAGCTTTAGCCCCAAGGCATACGACACGCGCGTGACCGGCAAGGACAAGGACGGCAACGAGGTGCGCGCCTGCGACGACAAGCGCGTTATCGACCCCGCCCTTAAGGAGAGCGCGCTGCTGACCGGCGTGTTCAACCGCCTGGCCCGCAGCTGCTTCTACGGCGTCGCCGTCAAGGAGGGCGACGAGAGTCCCTATCGCAACGGTTGCATCCCCGCCGGTGCCGCTTCTGACACCGTGGTCGAAGCCGCCCAGCAGGCAGCCCTCGCCTTTGAGCAGGCCATGTACAAGTTCGAGACGCACCGAGCGCTCGCTGTGTGCGACGACTACCTGCGCGCCGCCAACAAGCGCTGGAGCGATGCCTCCAAGGCCGCCAACAAGCTCGAGGGCGAGCCGGCCAACGCCGCCATGACGCAGGCCCTCGTCGACGCCTTTACCGAGCTGCGCGTAGCGACCGTGCTCATGCACGGCATCGTGCCGGCCGGCTGCGAGCTCATCTGCGAGTACTTCGACGTTGACCCGGTCGCCTTCTTTAGCTGGGATAACATCTTTGCCTCCACGGATGAGTTTGTGGAGAGCCTGGGCGAGAAGCCCGGCGAGCACCGCGTGAAGCCGCTGCCCCCGCGCTTCGACTTCTTTAGCAAGCACGAGAGCCAGTACTAAAGCACGCCAGCAGCGGCGTGCCCGGAAAGTAGTCAATTTGGGACGGGAAGGAAAGACGGATGTCCAAGCCGCGTCGTCGTAAGCAGAAAAAGCAGGTCAAGGCCGAGCTCAAGCTCAGGCAGTTTGCTGCTACCGAGCTTTCCGACCAGCTTGCCGCCCAACACTCCGCCGCCGACCTGCCGCGCTTTATGGTCGACACGGTCGCCGGCGCCTATGCGCCCGCCGATGCCAAGCTCATGATCGAGGGCTTCGGCGCCGCGGCCACACGCCCGGTCACGCTGCGCGCCAACACGCTCAAGGCGACCGCCGAGGACATCGCTGCGGCGCTCGATGCCGCCTGCATCGCCCACCAAACCGTTACCTGGTATCCGGACGCCTTTATCCTGCCCGAGGCCCAGGTTTCAGATCTGTGGGATCTCGACATCTACCGCGACGGCAAAATCTACCTGCAGAGCCTGTCATCCATGATGCCGCCGTTGGTCCTGGGTGCCCAGGCAGGCGAGGACATCCTGGACATGTGCGCAGCCCCCGGCGGCAAGACGACGCAGATCGCCGCCCTCACCCAGGGCCAGGCGCACCTCACCGCCTGTGAGATGAGCATTCCCCGCGCCGAAAAGCTCGAGTCGAACCTCCATCGCCAGGGTGCCAAAAACGTGCCCGTCATGCGCATCGACGCACGCGAGCTCGACGAGTTCTTCCGCTTTGACCGCATCCTGCTCGACGCTCCCTGCACCGGCACGGGCACCGTCATCAGTGGCAACGAGAAAAGCCTGCGCGGCCTCACCGAGCAGTTGCTGAGCAAGTGCGCCCGCTCGCAGCGAGCACTTCTGGACCGCGCCATGGGGGCCCTCAAACCGGGCGGCACGCTCGTCTATTCGACTTGTTCGATCTTGCCGCAGGAAAACGAGGACGCCCTGCAAGAGGCCCTCGACAAGCATATGGACTGCGAGCTCATCCCCCTCGACGGCACGCCAAGCGAAAGTGAAGCACGACGCACCCAGGAAGCTGGTGAGGAGCCGCGCATCGAGTCCAACGCTCTGACCGAAGCCATTGCCGCGGGTCAGGTATCGGCCATCGTCAACGGCCTGCCCGGCACGCTCACCATTCCGCCTAGCCGCGACTTTGAGGGCTTCTACATTGCCCTGATCCGAAAACGCAGCTAGCGCACGGATCCAAAACTCAACAAGCTATCTCTGTGCGCGTTTGCCCTGCTGGTCGCGATGCTGTTTAAGCGTCGCGCGCTCCTTGCGTTCGGCCCTTTTGCCCTTAATGGCCGTGACCACAAAGTAGATGACCGCGGCGGCAACGATTGCGGCCACACACAGGCCGATCGAGCCAAACATTGCTGTCAATTCCATACCGCGTCACCTCTCTTTTAAACGGGGCTTTCAAGATAGCACCTCGATACCCGCCACCACAGCTCCTTCACGTTCGCCGGCCCTTCGGTCTAACGGATGGCGCGGCGGGGAAAAATCAACTCGTCAAACGATTTAGCATTCGCAATTCCGGCTGCATCGCGCCGGCCATCATCACATAGAATCGAGCCTCCATGGATACCCTCAACGATCTAAATGAGCGCGTCGACGCCTTCGTCGGCACCAGCTCCTTCGACACGCCTGCGGCGGCAAACGACCAAGCTCCCATCGATGTGCCCGCCGAGGTGCACGAGGACATCGTCGCCTCGGTCGATTTTTCCGAGGTCGAGCTTGCAGACGAGTTCACCGAGCCCCAAATAGCCGTCACGCCCAACGGCCTGCTCCCTATGGAGCCCCTGCCCATCGACGGACGCCTGCGCAAGGCTGCCCTTCGCATGCCCGACGAGATCGAGGAGGCCAGCGGCTTCACGCTCTTTGGCCGACGCATCAAGTCGCTCATTTACACCACCGATGTCGCGGTTATCCGCAACTCCAACGCCGACGCCGTCTTTGCGGTCTACCCTTTCACGCCGCAGCCCGCCATTACGCAAGCGCTGCTGACCGTCGCCGAGTGCCCGGTCTTTGTAGGCGTGGGTGGCGGAACTACGACCGGTAAGCGCTCCGTGCAGATGGCAGCCGTCTCCGAGATGCAGGGCGCGGCGGGCTGCGTGGTCAACTCCCCCGCTACTGCCGAGATGGTCGAGCACATCACCAACATCGCCGACATCCCCGTCATCGCCACGGTCGTTCGCTGCGACGACGATGCCCACGCCAAGGTGCGCGCTGGAGCCAAGATTCTCAACATCGCCGCCGGCAAGAACACGCCCCAGGTCCTACGCGAGCTGCGCGAGCACTATCCCAACCTGCCGCTTATCGCGCCGGGCGGCAAGACGCCCGAGAGCATCCGCGAGACCATCGCCGCCGGCGCCAACGCCATCATCTGGACGCCGCCTTCGGCACAGCAGCTACAGACCGACATGATGCAGCGTTATCGCAAGATGAAGGAAGACGCCACGCCCGTTATCTCGCGCGACGATGTGCCCATTATCGACCAGGTCGCCGCCGCCGAAGTCAGCCAGGTCGAGAACATGAATCCCGACGTGCCGATTCCCGACGAGGTCATCGAGCGCGTCGCTTCGATCCACGAGCGCGTCGAGGAGCGTCGCGCCAACCGCGGGCTCAAGCCCTCACTGCACGGCT
>CAUGNZ010000046.1 GCA_959601045.1 uncultured Collinsella sp. | reverse complement strand
CGGGCCCGGGCTGACAATTTCGACTGTAATGGACGTTCTTAAACGACTAGTCGTTAATGAACGTCCCCAACGGCTATGTCCACTCATTCCGTGCGGGTTATATGCAGGTTTGCCTGCGCACGCTATCATATATGGGTTAGACCGCAACTATGTACCCCATACGCGAAGGGATGCGCATGTATCTGAAGATCGACATGTTCTAGCCGGGCTTACCCCCGCAGCGGCGCCGCGCGCCCCATCAACTCTGCCGATTTTCACCTTCACGCATATAAAGGAGTCCCGCCATGCGCGACAAGCTCGAAAAGATCATCAAGGCCTATGAGGAGCTCGAGAAGAAGCTTTCCGACCCGGCCGTTGCCTCCGACATCAAGGAGTTCACGCGTCTCAACAAGGAGTACGCGCACCAGTCCGACCTCATCGCCGCCTCGCGCGAGTACATCGGCGCGCTCGATGACATCGAGGCTGCCAAGGAAATGCTCCACGATACGACCGATGCCGATGAGAAGGAGATGCTCCAGATGGACATCTCCGAAAACGAGGCCAAGCTTCCCCAGCTCGAGGAAGACATTAAGTACATGCTCATCCCGAGCGACCCCAACGACGACAAGAACACCATCGTCGAGATTCGCTCCGCCGCCGGTGGCGACGAGGCGGCTATCTTTGCCGGCGATCTGTACAAGATGTATCAGCGCTTCTGCGAGTCGCGCGGCTGGAAGACCACCGTGCTCGACTCCAGCCCCAGCGAGGCCGGCGGCTTTAAGTCCATCGAGTTCAAGGTCGAGGGCGACCGCGTCTACTCCGTCATGAAGTTCGAGTCCGGCGTGCACCGCGTCCAGCGCGTTCCCAAGACCGAGTCCCAGGGTCGCATCCAGACCTCCACGGCAACCGTCGCCGTGCTTCCCGAGGCCGAGGAGATCGACGTTCAGATCAACCAGTCCGACCTGCGCATCGATACCTACTGTGCCTCCGGCCCTGGCGGTCAGTGCGTTAACACCACCTACTCCGCCGTGCGCATCACCCACCTGCCCACCAACACCGTGGTGCAGTCGCAGGAACAGCGCTCCCAGATCCAGAACCGCGAAGTCTGCATGCAGATGCTGCGCGCCCGTCTGTACGAGATGGAGCTCGAGAAGCAGCAGGCGGAGCTCGGTGCCGAGCGCCAGAGCCAGATCGGCCACGGCAACCGTTCCGAGAAGATCCGTACCTACAACCAGCCCCAGGACCGCGTGACCGATCACCGCATCGGCTTCAACTCCACCTACAACGGCGTCCTCCTGGGCGACCAGCTCGGCACCGTCATCGAGGCGCTCGCCGCCGCCGAGCGTGCCGAGAAGCTGGCACAGGCCGTGTAGGTTACGCGGTTTTACAAACCGCGTAACGACTCGACGCTGCGCGCCGTCCAGAGCGACAATTTGTCATTCAAAAGGCAAGGCATGACCAGAAGGTCTATGCCTTGCCTTTTTCATGCCAACTTGTTCGCTCTGGACGTCGCTCGCTGACATTGCCAAAACATTGGCGTTTCCTTGGTTGTCAAATGATCCGTAGGGAGTCATTGGTGACATTGCCTTGATATTTTATTCAGTCGGCTGTTATGGCATTTGAGCTGCTTACCTGCTTAAGGTAATTGACGGCATAAGTCCGCTATCGAAAATATTGCTCGAAAAATCGTCCAAGAAGTCGCGGGGCGATTTTTGACGCGTCGCGCGTCAAGCGATGTGGCAAGTTTTTGGTTAGATATTGGTCAGTTTTGGGGCAACCTTGCCAAAAACTTGACGGATGCAGATTTAGACGTCGACGAATGAACACTTCAGGTGGGCTCCAAGCAAAAATCTGGGCTGATTCTCGATAATCGCCTTCAATCGTCCCTTGCCAAGCGCTGGCCTCGCGTACAATCTGCTCCGACATTCGCGCGCCGCCCGGCGCTTAAGAGGGGAGGACCCCATGGCAAACGAGATCTGGACCATCAAGCGTTGTCTCGAGTGGACCAAGGAGTACCTGGCCGAGCGCGGCGAGGAGCACCCCCGTCTTTCTGCCGAGTGGCTGCTGTGCGCCGCCACGGGCCTGGCGCGCATTGACCTATATATGCGTATGGACGAGACGCTTAACGCGGCCCAGCTCGAGACCATGCATGCGGCCGTTGTCCGCCGCGCTAAGGGCGAGCCGCTGCAATACATCACGGGCAGCACGCAGTTTCGCATGATCGACGTCGCGTGCGCCCCCGGTGTGCTCATTCCGCGCCCCGAGACCGAGATGCTCGTCGAGGAAGTCCTCAATTATCTGGATGCCGAGGTGCTGAGCCCCGAGGCTGCTGCCCGTCAGCGTGTTGAGCTGCCTTGGAACGATGAGGTCGAGGAGGCACGCAAGGCCGAGGCCGCGCTGGCAGACGAACGGGCGACTGCCGAGCGCCGTGCCGCTAACCTGACGGCTGCCGATGAGGCGGCGCTAGGCGGCGACGTACTGGGCAGTCGTGCCTATGCCGAGGAGCTGGCCGACCGCGAGGCCGAGGAAGCCGCCGCGCAGGCGGCAGAAGCCGAAGCGGCAGAAGCAGAGGCCATGGAAACCCCCGAGCCCGAGCTCGACGAATACGGCATCGCCATTGAGGACAACGACCAACAGGCGACTCCCGCGCAAGATGCCGCCGAGGCCAACGTATCTGCCCCAGCCGAGCCCCGCACTGCCCGCGTTCTCGAGGTCGGCTGCGGCACGGGCTGCATTTCGCTCTCCCTTGCCTGGGAGCGCCGCGGCCACGTTACCTGCACTGCTACCGATATCGAGCCGCGCGCCATCGATCTGGCCACCAAAAACCGTGATGCGCTTGGCTTCACGTCCGACGAGGTCGCCTTCAGCCTCACAAACCTGGTGAGTTCCATTCCCCGCGAAGAGTGGGGCACCTTTGATGTGCTCGTCTCCAACCCACCTTACATCCCGACCGACGTCATGCGCTCGCTGCCGCATGAGGTCAAGGACTTTGAGCCCGATCTGGCGCTCGAGGGCGGTGCCGACGGTCTCGATATCTTCCGCCGCCTGCTCAACGCGGCGCCCTACATGCTGCGTGCCGGCGGCCTGTTTGCCTGCGAGCTCTACGAGGGCGCGCTCGACGCCGCGGCCGAGCTCTGTCGTCAAGCAGGCCTTTCGGACGTGCGTATCGTCCACGACCTCACCGATCGCCCCCGCATTGTCCGAGCCATCGTCACCGAGCCCAAGCAACGCCAGTAATATTTATTAACTGGTTAGCAAAAATTATAAAGTAGTTTATAATTAGGACGGCTGAAAGAGGTCGGCCCATGCAACCTCCTACCTTTCGGGAAATCATTGCCCTACTCAAGCACGATGGATTCGTGAAGGTCGCGCAAGTCGGTAGTCATGCTAAGTATGTTTCTGGTGACCGCGTTGTCACCGTGAACGGCTCTGGTGGTGATCGACCAAAGAAGGGCACGTGGGCAAGTATTCGTCGCCAAGCTGGATGGTAGTTGGAGGCAAAATGAGGCAGCGATTTACCTATGACTGCGTTCTCATAAAAGAAGACGATGGTTACTGCGCTAGCTTCCCGCAGATTCCCGGCGCCTTTGCCGATGGCGATACGCGCGAAGAAGCGATTGCCCATGCCACCGAGGCACTGATGGCGTTTTTGGCCGACGACCTCAACAACGGTTTGACTCCGGCAGGGTACGAACGCTCGGCCGAGGTCGTGGCCCTTTCAGTCGAAATCGACCACGAGGACGCTCGGGAAGCGGCGTGCCGAACATTTAAAGACGCAGCGCTGGACCTCAAAGTCTCCGCTCCGCGGATTACCGCGCTGGTCAAAGCCGGAAAGCTCGATGTTGAACTCGTCGACGGCCGTCGGATGATAACGATAGACAGCATCGAGCGTTACGCCGCCCAAGAACGTCACGCCGGCAGGCCAAAGAAGTTCGTCGCAGTCCAATAACCCCCTCACTTTCACCGACTACTAGAGCCGCTCACCAAACCAACATGCGCTCTGGGCAAATAGGTTGAACGTTTCGTGCGAGAATGCCCCACAGTAAACAAACTTGCACCAGAGCGTAAGGGGCTGGCATACACATGCAGACGGTCTATCGGGTATACGAGGGAACGCGCGAGCCGCATCGGCTTGCCGTCGAGCGCACGGCCGAGGTGCTCGGCCGCGGCGGCCTGGCTTTGATCCCGACCGAGACCGTCTACGGTGTCGCTGTGGCAGTCAACGCCTTCTCGGACGCCGTGCCCCAAGATACAAGCGAATTCCCATCGTGGCCGCGCGATCCGCAGGCTGCCGTCAATGGCGCCGCAGTTCCTGCACTCGGCACCGGCTATCGCCGTATCTTCACTCTCAAGCAACGTGAACTCACGCAAACCGTCGCTTGGCTGGTCGATGGCGTCGAAGCACTCGACCGCTATGGCGTGGATATCCCGGAAGATGCCCGCATACTCGCGCGACGATGCTGGCCGGGAGCCCTGACTATCGTGGTCAAGGCAGCCCCCTGCGTGCCGACCTTTATGCGCGCTGCCGACGACACGGTGGCACTTCGCGCTTCGGCCTCGCCCGTGGTGCAGGCGCTCATTCGCGCCTGTGGCAGCCCCCTTGCCTGCACCAGCGCCAACACGCATGGCGCGCCCGCGCCGGCAAGTTTTATCACGGTGGAGGGTCGCATCCTGGAGGGGGTCGATGTTGCCGTCGACGCCGGTGAGACCCCGTGTCGCGACGCCTCGACCATCGTGTCGTTTCAGCACGGCGAGCTCCAGATCCTGCGCCAAGGCGCACTTCCCGCATCAGAGATCGAACGGGTCCTGTCCGACCCGATGCAATAGAAAGGTGTAAGCGATGTCGTTGAATCTGGGCAGCCTGGGCATGGAAGATGCCTCGTTTAACTTTGGCGGTTCCTACATCATGGCGCTCGACTGCGGCACCACCTCGGTACTTGCGACCATCGTCGACGAGTACGGATGCATCGTCGCGCAGGCACGTCGCAGCGTCAAAACCAGTTTTCCGCGTCCCGGTTGGGTGGAGCAAGACCCCATGGCGGTCCTTGCCAGCCAGATCGCCGTCATGATGGAAGTCCAGTTTAAGAGCGGTATCCACTCCGACCGCATTGCCGCCATCGGCATCTCCAACCAGCGCGAGACCACGGTGGTCTGGGACCGCGTGAGCGGTCAGCCGATCTATAACGCCATCGTGTGGCAGTGCCGCCGTACCGCGCCGGCAATCGACGCGTTGGTTGAACAGGGTTGCGAGGAGCTGGTGCGCTCCCGCACGGGACTCACGCTCGACCCGTATTTCTCGGCCTCCAAGGTACAGTGGATTCTCGACAACGTCGACGGCGCACGCGAGAGCGCGGCGGCGGGCGACCTCATGTTTGGCACCATCGACACCTGGCTCATCTACAACCTCACCGGCGGCCAGGTCTTTGCCACCGACTACACCAATGCCAGCCGCACGGCACTCTTTAATATCCATACGCTCGATTGGGACGACGACCTGCTGGCGCTCTTTGACGTTCCACGTTCCATGATGCCCGAGGTTCGCTGGAGCTCGGGCGACTACGGCCGCGTCGCGAGCGACATCATGACCAACATGCCGCCCATCATGGGTGTGGCGGGCGACCAGCAGGCGTCGCTGTTCGGTCACTGCTGCTTCCATCCCGGCCAGACCAAAAACACCTATGGCACGGGCTGCTTTATGCTCATGAACACCGGCGACGAGATCGTCGAATCCAAGAACGGTCTGGTCTCCACCATCGGTATCGCTGCGAACGGGAAGATCAGCTATGCGCTCGAGGGCTCCATCTTTGCTGCCGGTTCCACCATGAACTGGCTTCGCAACAACATGGGCATCATCTCGAGCGTGAGCGAG
The DNA here is from genome assembly GCA_959601045.1 of uncultured Collinsella sp. GTDB lineage: Bacteria > Actinomycetota > Coriobacteriia > Coriobacteriales > Coriobacteriaceae > Collinsella. The sequence continues at coordinate 5,547 of CAUGNZ010000046.1, read as the reverse complement.
TCGGCACAACTCGCCGCTTCGATTAGCGACAACGAGGGCTGCTACTTCGTTCCCGCCTTTGCGGGTCTGGGCGCTCCCTGGTGGGACCCGCATGCCCGCGGTATCGTGTGCGGTCTGACCGGCGCCTCGAGCCGTGCGACCATCGTACGTGCCGCCTGCGAATCCATGGCATATCAGAGCTACGACGTGCTGCGCGCCATGGAGCAGGACGTGGGGCTTTCGATCGAGCGCCTGTCTGTCGATGGCGGTGCCTCGCGCAACGAGTTCATCATGCAATTCCAGGCCGACCTGCTGGATATCCCCGTGCTGCAATGCGAGACGGTGGAGACCACGGCAATCGGTGCCGCGTACTTGGCGGGTCTTGCCGTCGGCTATTGGGAAGACCTGGAAGAGCTGGAGCAAAATGCCCAGATCGTTAGGACCTTCCTTCCCCACATGTCCGCCGAGCGCCGCGAACAAAACCTTGCGGGCTGGTGTGATGCAGTCAGGCGCTCGCTCAGTACCGCACAGTAGGGCTGCGATGGGCTGCTCGATACAACAAACCGCTAAACTAATGCATGGCGTGCGGCGGCAACATTGCTGCGCGCCTTGTCAGCAAGGCCGTTTTGCGGCCGCAACGAAAGGGGCAATCAACCCATGACCGTCACCTATGATGCGTCCCGTGTGACGCTTGTCGATCACCCGCTCGTTCAGCACAAGCTGTCGATCCTGCGCGATAAAAACACCGGCACCAACCAGTTCCGCCAGCTCGTGCGCGAGCTTGCGCTCTTTGACGGCTACGAGGCCATGCGCGACCTGCCTATGGAAGACGTCGAGGTCGAGACCCCCATCACTACCGCCACGTTCAAACAGCTTGCCGGCAAGAAACTCGCCATCGTGCCCATCCTGCGTGCGGGCCTTGGCATGGTCGACGGCATCCTCGACCTGGTGCCCTCCGCTCGCGTGGGCCACATCGGTATGGAGCGCGACGAGGTCACCCACGAGCCGCATGAGTATTACTGCAAGATGCCCAAGGATATCGACCAGCGTATCTGCCTGGTTGTCGACCCCATGCTCGCCACGGGCGGTTCGGCCGAGATGGCTATCAGCTACCTGCGCGAGCGCGGTGTCAAGGACATCCGCATGCTGTGCATCGTCGCCGCGCCCGAGGGCCTCAAGTCGCTGACCGAGAAGGATCCTGACGTACATATTTATACGTGCGCCATCGATGACCATCTCAACGAGGCCGCCTACATCGTTCCCGGCCTGGGCGACGCCGGCGACCGCATCTACGGCACGCTCTAGTCGCTGGGCTAAACGGCCGCGGCTGCAAATACGAAGAAACGGTGCGCGCGGACGAACAAAAGGCGACCGCGCGCACTCCTGTTAACGGACGTTTTGCCCTGCAGGGTTCGAGAAAAACGTATTACCGTACCTGCGGCATAAAGAAGGTCTTAAGAAAACGAACAGGTGCGTATTAACCGATGCTTTTTCGGTTGTACTTTAGCGATTGGCTCGTACAATATTCACCAATGTTTGGCGGGAACTGTTCTGTGAGGCGTTAAAAAGGAAAGTGAGGACGCCAGTGTTTCAGATAGCCGATCTGCTCGCTATCGTTGCAGGCGCCATCGCGGGCGCAATTGCCTTCCTTCCCTTTGTCTTTACGCTCAAGCCGGTTCTTGACGATAAACAGAATGCGGACATGCTCAAGGGTATGGTGAGTCTGGCGGTCTCGGCAATCGCCCTGCTCGTCTTTACCTTGGTTGTGTTTGTGTTGTTCGGAGAGGCATTTCGCATGTTCCTCCTGGGCGAGGCGATCGGCTTCGTGGCCTTTATGGCTGCCTGCGCGGTTCGTGTCGCCAAGGCGCTGCGAGATCCTCATGAGGTCGAAAGGTAAGTCGTGGAAATTTTTGAAAAGCTGCCTGATGAGATTAATCATCTGGTCAGCGAGTTCAGCTCCACCCCTGTCGTGGGCGATCTGAGCTGCGGCATCACGCAGTACTCGTTTTGGCTGATCGTCTCCACGATCGTGCTCCTGATCGTCCTGGCCGTGTTCAAGAAGAAGCAGACCCTGGTTCCCAAGGGCTTCTTCGTCAACGGTTTCGAGTACATCATCGAGTACGTCGAGAACGATATCGGCAAGGGCGTCGTGGGTGAGAACTGGAAGAAGCACTTCCCGTTCCTGTGCTCGCTTTTCCTGTTCATCCTGATCAATAACATGATCGGCCTGATCCCGGGAATGAAGCCCGGCACCGGCGCAATCGGTTCCACCGCCGCACTCGCCATTTTCGCCTTCGTGTACTTCATCTACTACGGATGCAAGGCTCACGGCGTGATCGGCTACATCAAGAGCCTCGCCCCGCAGGGCGTGAGCTTCCCGATGAACGTGCTCGTGTGGGTCGTCGAGCTTTTCTCGACCTTCCTGCGCCTCATCACGCTCGCCGTCCGTCTGTTCTGCAACATGTTCGCAGGACACGTGGTCATGGGCTCGTTCGCCATCATGGCGAGCATGTTCATGCAGCCGCTGCTTCAGCAGGTTTCCGCGGCGCACGCCGTCGGCGCCCTGCCTTCGCTGGCCTGGCTTGCCATCCTCATCCTGATCTATGCGATCGAGCTTGTGGTCGGCGCTATCCAGGCTTACGTCTTCACGGTCCTTACCGCCGTGTATGTCTCCGAGGCGGAGGAGGTCGCAGAGGAGGAGTAGTCTTCCGTTCGCGCCTTAAAGGTAAGGCAATTCGTTAAACCGCCGGTGCCCGTACCCATGGAGCCCGGCAGTTATAAAAAGGTTATCCTGCGTGAAATAAGACACGCACGACAAAGGAGGAATCGTGGGAGTTATCGGTTACGGTCTCGGTGTTATCGGCGCTGGTCTTGCTATCGGCCTGTCTGCTCTGGGTGCTACGGGTGCTATGGCCCGTCAGCCTGAGGTCCAGGGCCGCGTGTTCACCGTCTTCATCATGGGCTCCGCCTTCGGCGAGGCTCTGGCTCTGATCGGCTTCGTTGTCGCGCTGATCGTTAAATAGCACGGAGCGTCAAGTATGAATCTTTCATCCCAGAAGAGCGCGATCGCACTCTCCGCGTCCGCGGCCGCGCTGCTCATGCCGGTTTCCGCGTTCGCCGAGGACGGCGCTGCCGGTGCGGACATCCTCATCCCTAAGATGGCGGAGTTCATCCCGGCGCTTATCGCCTTCCTGATTATCTGGATCGTGCTGGCCAAGGTTGCCCTGCCGGGCATCATGAAAACCATGGAGGAGCGCGGCAAGAAGATCGAGGAGAGCCTCGACGAGGCCGAGAAGACCAAGCAGGAGGCTATCGCCAAGCGCGCTGAGTCCGACTCGATCGTCACCGACGCCCGTCGTCAGGCTGCCGACATCGTTCTCGAGGCCCGTAAGGACGCCGAGTCCGAGCGCGCCCGTATCATCGAGGCTGCTCACAAGGAGGCCGAGGAGATCATCGCCAAGGCCCATACGACCGTCGAGGACGAGCGCAAGTCCATTTACGCCGGTGCCGCGAGCTCCATCGCCGACCTGTCCGTTGCCGTCGCCACCAAGATCGTGGGCGAGGCACTCGAGGACGAGACCGAGCAGAAGAAGCTCATCGAGCGCTACATCCAGGAAGCAGGTAGCCTGAATGCCGACTAGCCGCTATCAGGACAAGGTGCTCGAGACCTACGCGCGCTCCCTTCTGGAAGCCGCTAAGGCCGAGAACCATGTGTTCGAGGACCTCGAGATGATCGAGCGCTTGGCTTCTGCCAGCCCCGAGATCATCGCCGTGCTCGACACCATGTCCAAGCGCGACCAGCTCGACCTTCTTCCCAAGGTGGCAGCTGCCTTTAAGTATGTTGCCGAGGAAGACGAGGATGTAGTGGGCGTGACCGTCACCACGGCGATCCCGCTCGACGACGAGCTGCGTCAAACCATCACTAAGAAATGCGAGCAGGACTTCGGCCGCAAGGTATTCCTTATCGAGCAGGTCGACCCGTCTATCGTGGGCGGCCTGGTGCTCGAGGCCCGCGGCGAGCGTCGTGATATTTCCGTCAAGACGCAGCTGCGCATCGCGCAGGAGACCCTCGCAAACTCTGCTAATTCGTACGGAGGTGAAGCCTAATGTCCGAAACCCTCAATGCCCAGGATATCGCCAAGAAACTGCAGGAGCAGCTCACGAGCCTCTCCGCGACGGTCGATACGCATGAGGTTTCAACGGTCGACGAGGTAGGCGACGGCATCGCGCGCGTCTCCGGCCTCAAGAGCGCCATGGCAGGCGAGCTTCTGGAGTTCAAGAGCTCCGATACCGGTGAGACCGTCTTCGGCCTTGCCCAGAACCTTGACCGGGACGAGGTCGGCGCCGTTCTGTTCGGTGCCGTCGACTCCATCAAGGAAGGCGACGAGTGCCGCACCACTGGCCGCATTATGGATATCCCCGTGAGCCGCGCCATGCTCGGCCGCGTCGTCAATCCGCTCGGCCAGCCCATCGACGGCCTAGGCGACATCGTCGCTACGCACCGTCGCCCCATCGAGTTCAAGGCCCCCGGCGTCATCGACCGTACCCCGGTGTGCGAGCCGGTTCAGACCGGTCTGCTCGCTATCGACTCCATGGTGCCTATTGGCCGCGGTCAGCGTGAGCTCATCATCGGCGACCGTAAGACCGGTAAGACCGCCATCGCCATCGACGCTATTCTCAACCAGCGCGGCAAGGGCATGGTCTGCATCTATGTCGCCATCGGCCAGAAGGCCTCCACGGTTGCCAACATCCGCGAGACCCTCGCTCAGCACGGTGCGCTCGACTACACCATCATCGTTTCGGCCACCGCTGCCGATTCCGCCCCTATGCAGTACATCGCGCCTATGGCCGGTGCCGCTATCGGCGAGTTCTTCATGTACAACGGCGAGGACGGCAAGCCCGCCAGCGAGACCAACCCCGGCGGCCACGTGCTCGTCATCTACGACGACCTGTCCAAGCAGGCTGTGGCCTACCGTCAGATGTCGCTGACGCTGCATCGTCCGCCCGGACGCGAGGCCTATCCTGGCGACATCTTCTACCTGCACTCTCGTCTGCTCGAGCGTGCCGTCAAGATGTCCAAGAAGAACGGTTACGGCTCCATGACGGCACTGCCGATCATCGAGACCCAGGACGGCGACGTCTCGGCCTACATTCCGACCAACGTCATTTCCATTACCGATGGTCAGATCTACCTGCAGTCCGAGCTCTTCTTCCAGGGTCAGCGCCCGGCAGTCGACGTGGGCATCTCCGTGTCCCGCGTCGGTGGCGATGCGCAGACCAAGGCCATGAAGCAGGTCGCCGGCAACCTCCGTCTGGACCTCGCTTCCTATCAGGAGCTCGCTGGCTTTACGCAGTTCGGCTCCGACCTCGACGAGGCTACTCAGAAGCAGCTGACCCATGGTGCTCGCATGACCGAGCTCCTGAAGCAGCCGCGTTACAAGCCGTTTGAGGTTGGCGAGCAGATCGTTACGCTGTTCGCTGGCAACGAGGGCTTCCTGGATGACCTGGAGATCGCCGACGTGCTGCCCTTCCGTGCCGAGCTCATCGAGTACATGGACAATGGCTTTG
>CAUGNZ010000045.1 GCA_959601045.1 uncultured Collinsella sp. | reverse complement strand
TTCGTACCCCGCAGGTCGACGCCAACGTATCCAAGGTCTCGGCCTACCCGGGCGTGCGCGCCGCCATGCTCATTCACCAGCGCCGAGCCGCTGAGGACCGCGATATCGTGGCCGAGGGTCGCGACATCGGAACCGTCGTGTTCCCCAACGCGCAGGTCAAGGTCTTCCTGACCGCCAACCCGCGCGAGCGCGCCCGCCGCCGCGTGCTGCAGCGTCACCAAAACGACGCCCAGCCGCTTACTGCCGAGCAGCTCGAGGCCGAGGTCGACGAGACTCTCGACGCCCTTAAGCAGCGCGACAAGCTTGACAGCAGCCGCGAGGTCGCCCCGCTCGTGCCCGCCGAGGACGCCGTGCACGTCGACTCCACCGCCCATACCATCGACGAGGTCGTCCGCATTATCGAGGACCTCATCAACCAAAGGAGGTAGCCCATGCGCCTGTTTAAGCAGACGCCCGAGGACTATTACAACGCCCCCTATGACGAGTTCCCGGCGCTCATCCGCGGCACCGTCGTCGTAGTCATGGCCATCCTTTGGGCCTTCTCCAAGCTCATGTGGCGCTGGAAGGTCGAGGACGCTGACCTGCTGTTTGAGCGCCAGGAAGGCCGCGGCAGCGTGGTCATCTGCAACCACACCTCGATGGCCGAGCTCTTGGCCGTGGAGACGGCGCTGTTCTTTGGCGGCCGCCGCATTCGTCCCATCTTTAAGTCCGAGTTCGCCAAGAGCAAGATTGTGCGCTGGGCCTTTAGCCGCGTGGGCGGCATCCCCGTAGAGCGCGGTACTGCCGATATGAAGTGCCTGCGCGCCGCCCAGCATGCGCTGCAACGCGGCGAGGACGTCCTGATCTTCCCCGAGGGCACGCGCATCCGCTCGCGCGAGATCAAGCCCGAGGTCCACGGCGGTTTTGCGCTCATCGCCCAGATGGGCAAGGCGCCCGTCAACCCACTTGCCATCTGTGGCTGGTCCGACATCACGCCCGCGGGCAAAAAGCTCATGCGTCCCAAGAAGTGCTGGATTCGTGCCGGCAAGGCCATCTCGCTTTCGGACGCGCCGGCCGGGCTTAAGCGTACGGAGCGCCTGGCCTGGTTTGAGTCCGAGGCCATGAACCGCGTCTACGCCATGCGAGACGAGCTGTGCGCCGAGCATCCGGGCAGGTTCTAGCCATGAGCGAGAACGTGACGAACACCGCCGCGACTGCGTCCGACCAGGCAACCGCGCCTACCATCGAGATCGCCGCCCACGCCGGCACTTGCTACGGCGTACAGCGTGCGCTCGATATGGCGCTGGCCGCTGCGCCGCAGGCAGGGGAGTGCACTCAGGTCCATACCTTGGGTCCGCTCATCCATAACCCTATCGTGGTGCGCGAGCTCGCTGAGGCAGGCGTTAGCCTGGCTGAGAACCTGGATAGCGCCGCAACCGGTACCGTGATCATCCGCGCCCACGGCGTGGTGCCGCAAGTGATCGATGCTGCCCGCGAGCGCGGCCTTACCGTGGTCGACGCCACCTGTCCCTACGTGAAGAAGGTCCATGTGGCCGCCGAGCGCCTGGTACGCGAGGGCTACCGCGTGGTAGTCGTAGGCGAGCCGGGCCATCCCGAGGTTGAGGGCATCTTGGGCCACGCCGGCAATGATGCACAGGTCGTGAGCTGCGCCGCCGATGCGGACGTGCTGCCGCTCAAGGGCAAGGTAGGCCTCGTCGTGCAGACCACCCAGACCGCGCAGAACCTGGCCGAGGTTGTGGCCTCCATCACCCCGCGCGTGCAGGAGCTGCGTGTGATCAACACGATCTGTGCCGCCACAAGCGAGCGCCAGCAGGCGGCGGCATCCCTCGCCAACCGCTGCGACTGCATGGTCATCGTGGGCGGCAAGAACTCGGGCAACACCCGCCGCCTGGCGCAGATTTGCGCAGACGCCTGCGAGCGTACGCATCACATCGAGGAAGCTTCCGAGCTCCAGGCCGCGTGGTTTGCCGACGCTCACCACATCGGCATCACCGCCGGAGCCTCCACCCCGCAAGAACACATCGAACGCGCCGTCACGCGCATCAAGGAGCTTTGCCGCTAACCATGGACCAGACCGTACCCGCATACGCCGCCGAGGTGGCCGATTACGGGCGCAGCCGCGACCCCGAGCCGGGTGAGGGCGCGCTCGTCAAGAACGTGCGTCCCGAATCGCCCGCGTGGGATGTGGGTATCGAGCCGGGCATGCGCGTGCTCGCGGTCAACGGCGAGCAGCTCACCGACATGATCGTGTGGCTCTGGGAAGCCGACGACGACACCGTCGAGCTGGAGGTATTCGACCCGCGCGACAACACCGTCACGCCCGTGGAGCTCGACCGCTTTCCCGGCGAGGACTGGGGCTTGGAGTTCGATGGCCCCATCTTCGACGGCATGCGTACCTGCGTTAACGCCTGCGTGTTCTGCTTTATGACCATGCTGCCCAAGGGCGGCCGCTCCACGCTCTACATTCGCGACGACGACTATCGTCTGAGCTTTTTGCAGGGCAACTTTGTCACGCTCACGAACCTCACCGACGAGGACGTGCAAAACGTCATCCAGCGCAACATGAGCCCCATGAACGTGTCGGTCCACGCTGTGAGCCCCGACGTCCGCCGTCGTATGATGGGCCGTAACGCCCAGCGAGGCATGGACGTACTCGAGACCATCATGGCCGCCGGCATCGAGATTCACGCGCAGATCGTGTTGTGCCCCGGCATGAACGACGGCGAGGAGCTGGAAAAGACCCTGCGCTTTTGCGAGGAACATGAGCAGATCACCAGCCTGGGCATCGTGCCGCTCGGCTTTACCAAGCACCAAAACCGCTTTAGCTGGTCATACAGCGACAAGCCCGAACTGGCGCGCGAGACCATTGCCATGATCCGACCGTTCCAGGACCGCGCCTACGAGCGCTTTGGCCGCCACACCTTCCAGATGAGCGACGAGTTCTATCTGGACGCCGGCATCGATCCTCCCGAGGCGGACTTTTACGACGGTTACCCACAGTACTACGACGGCATCGGCATGATCCGCTCGTATCTGGACGAGACCGACGACGTGCTGGCTACCGATGCCGAGCGACTGGCCCGCGTCCGCGAGGCCATCGCCGCCCGCAGCCAGCACCTGCTGTGTCTCTCGGGCGCCAGCGCTCGCGACACCGTGGCCCGCTTTGTGGAGTCGCCCCAGGGACTCGCCGGCACCGTCACGGCTATCAAAAACCGCTACTTTGGCGGCAACGTGGACGTGACCGGCCTCATCGTCGCCTGCGACATCTTGGAGCAGCTACCCCAAGACCTGTCGGGGGTTATGCTCTTTGTGCCTAAGCTCATGTTCAACGCTGACGGCATGACGCTTGACGAGTATCATCGTGACGATTTACTCGCAAGCCTTACCAGTCGCGGCGCCGAGGTTCATGTGGTATCGACCATGCCGCATGAGCTGCTCGATACCCTGGAGCACATCCTTGGCATTGTGCCTGCCGACTCTACTAATTCCGCTGACCCTACCCATTAAAGGAGAGCAGATGAAACCTATCGTCGCCGTCGTCGGACGCCCCAACGTGGGCAAGTCCACGCTCGTTAACCGCCTGGCCCAGACCTCGGACGCCATCGTCCACGAGTCCCGCGGCGTCACGCGCGACCGCTCGTATCACACGGCCGATTGGAACGGCCGCGAGTTCACCATCGTCGACACGGGCGGTATCGAGCCGCTCAAGAGCGACGATGTCTTTGCAACGTCCATCCGCGACCAGGCGCTCGCCGCCGCCGAGGAAGCCGCCGTCATCCTGTTTGTGGTCGACGGCCGCACCGGTGTCACCGAGGAGGACGAGTCGGTCGCCCGCATGCTCAAGCGCTGCGACAAGCCGGTCTTTCTGCTGGTGAACAAGCTCGACAACCCCGATCGCGAGAACGACAGCATCTGGGAGTTCTATTCGCTCGGCATCGGCGAGCCCACGCCGCTCTCGGCCCTGCATGGCCATGGCACGGGCGACCTGCTCGACGATATCGTGGCCCTGCTTCCGGAAGAAGAGGACGAGATCGCCGACGAGTTCCCCGATGCGCTGAACGTGGCCATCATCGGCCGCCCCAACGCCGGTAAGTCCTCGCTGTTCAACCGCATCCTGGGCGCCGACCGCTCCATCGTCTCGAACATCGCCGGCACAACGCGCGACGCCATCGACACGGTCGTCGAGCGCAACGGCAAGCACTACCGCATGGTCGATACCGCGGGCATCCGTAAGAAGAGCACCGTGTACGAAAACATCGAGTACTACTCCATGGTCCGTGGCCTGCGCGCCATCGACCGCGCCGACGTGGCGCTACTCGTCGTCGACGCCTCCATGGGCGTCACCGAGCAGGACCAAAAGGTCATGGGCTTGGCCATCGAGCGCGGCTGCGCCATCGTGGTGCTGCTCAACAAGTGGGACCTGCTCGACGACGACCGCAAGCGCGAGGCCTGCATGGAGACCGTCGACCGCCGTCTGGGCGTCATGGCTCCCTGGGCCCAGTATCTGCGCATCTCGGCCCTGACCGGCCGCAGCGTGGAGAAGATCTGGGCAATGGTCGACGCCGCCGAAAAGACGCGCTCGCAGAAGATCAGCACCTCGCGCCTCAACACGTTCCTCACCGACCTGCGCGAGTTCGGTCATACCGTGGTGGACGGCAAGCGCCGCCTGCGCATGCACTACGTGACCCAGACGGGCGTCAACCCGCCGACGTTCACGTTCTTCGTCAACCATAGCGATCTGGTCAACGACACCTACCAGCGCTACGTGGAGAACCGCATGCGCTCGACCTTCGATTTTGCCGGCACGCCCATTCGACTCTTCTTTAGGAAGAAGGAGCAAAAGGATGCATAATCCGATTCTGCTGACCGCCATCTGCGCCGTGGTCTCGTTCTTTATCGGGGCGATTCCGTTTGGCCTGATCTTGGGCCGCGTGTTCAACCACACCGACATTCGCAAGGCGGGTTCCGGCAACGTCGGCACCACCAACGCCCTACGCGTGGCCGGCCCCAAGGTGGCCGCGCTCACCCTGCTGCTCGACTGCCTTAAGGGCGCCATCTGTGTCCTTATCGCCCGTCCGCTCATCGCGGGCGTGGGCTATGGCTTCCCCGTAAGCATCATGGCGCCCGGAGCCCCCGGCGATTGGATGCTCGGCGTCATTTGCCTGGCAGCGGTGTGGGGCCATATCTTCTCGCCCTACCTCAACTTCCATGGCGGCAAGGGTATCGCGGTTGGTCTGGGCGTCATCCTCGCCTGGTACTGGCCCATTGGCCTGTCGCTGCTGGGCATGTTTATCGTGGCCGTCGCCATCACCAAGTTTGTGTCGGTGGGCTCGCTTGCCGCGGCCATCGGTCTTCCCATCGCCGCCTGCGCGGTCTTTCCGTACAGCAGCCTTGGACTTAAGTTTTGCATGACGCTAATCGGCATCACCGTGGTGTGGGCCCATCGTGCGAACATCAAAAAGCTCATGACGGGTAAGGAGTCCAAGCTCTCGTTTACTAAGCGCGTCACCGAGCCCGACGATAAGTAGGAGAGAGTCATGAATGTTGCGCTGATTGGCTCCGGCTCCTGGGGAACCGCCGTCGCCGGCCTTGCCGCCGCGCGAACCGAGCGCGTGACCATGTGGGCCCATAGCGAGCAGACGGCCGCCGGCATCAATGGCGAGCACTGCAACCCCCGGTATCTGGTGGACTACGAGCTGCCCGGCAACGTCGTCGCCACGACGGACCTGGCGCAAGCGCTCGACGGCGCCGAGGCCATCATCTTTGCAGTTCCTTCGACGCACCTTCGCAGCGTGTGCCATCAGGCAGCTCCCTTTATCGCCGCCGATACCCCGGTGCTCTGCCTCACCAAGGGCATTGAGCCCGAGTCCGGCCTGCTCATGAGCGAGGTCATCGCCAGCGAGATCGGCAACGAGGCGCGCGTGGCGACCCTCTCGGGCCCCAACCATGCCGAGGAGATTTGCCGCGGCGGACTTTCTGCCGCCGTCATCGCCAGCGAAGACCCACAGGTAGGGGAGACCTTTAAGGACCTGCTCCTATCCACGGCCTTCCGCATCTACCTGTCGCAGGACATGACCGGCGTCGAGGTTTGCGGCGCCATGAAAAACGTCATCGCCATCGTGTGCGGCATTTCCGCCGGTTCCGGCGCGGGCGACAACACGCTCGCCCTTATCATGACGCGCGGCCTGGCCGAGATCAGCCGTCTGGTGCACGCCCGCGGCGGTCAAGCCATGACCTGCATGGGTCTTGCCGGCATGGGTGACCTCATTGCCACCTGCACCTCCGAGCATTCGCGCAACCGCACCTTTGGCTACGAGTTTGCCCACGGCGTCTCGCTCGACGAGTACCAGGCACGTACGCATATGGTGGTCGAGGGCGCCGTCGCGGCCCGCAGCGTCAGTGAGCTTGCCCGTTCACTGGGCGTAGACATTCCGCTCACCTTTGCCGTGGAGCAAACGCTCTACAACGGTGTTACTTTGGATAGGGCACTCGAGATTCTTACCGATCGCGTCCCTTCTCAAGAGTTCTACGGACTCACCGACTAGCGCAGAAAGGCTTCTACCATGGGTTCCATCAAAATCGCTCCGTCTGTCCTTTCGGCCGACATGGCCAACCTCAAGGGCGAACTCGACAAGATCGCCGGTGCCGACTACGTGCACTTCGACGTTATGGACGGTCACTTTACCGGCAACCTCACCTTTGGCGTTGACATCCTTAAGGCCGTCAAGCGCTCCACCGATGTACCGGTCGACGCGCACCTCATGGTGACGAACCCCGACGAGACGGTCGATTGGTACGCCGACGCCGGTGCCGACATGATCACCGTGCACTACGAGGCTTCCACGCACCTGCACCGCACGCTCACGCATCTGCAGCAGCGCGGCGTCAAGGCCGGCGTGGTGCTCAACCCCGCCACCCCCGTGTGCGTGCTCGAGAGCATCATCGACGTCGTCGATATGGTGCTGCTCATGAGTGTGAACCCGGGCTTTGGCGGCCAGAGCTTTATCCCGGGCACCATCGCAAAGCTTCACGAACTCAAGGCCATGTGCGAGCGCCACGGCGTTTCGCCCCTCATCGAGGTCGACGGTGGCATTTCTCCCAAGAACATTGCCGAGGTCGTCAAGGCCGGCGCCAACGTGCTCGTGGCCGGTTCTGCCGTATTTAAGTCCGAAGATCCCGCTGCCGAGGTTGCGCTGCTGCAGAAGCTGGGCAACGAGGCCGCACAGGAGGCATAAACCCTTATGACCGCAGGTCAAAACCGCATACCCGTGAATCTTGACTATGCCGCCTCGACGCCCATGCGCGCCGAGGCGCTCCTTGCGCAGCGCGAGTACGACGACAGCGAGCTTGCCGGCGTCAACCCCAACTCGCTGCATTCGCTCGGCCGCAAGGCTGCCGCGCGTCTGGAGGTTGCACGTCGCGAGATCGCCCGCAGCTTTGGCGCGCGCGTCCGCCCGTCCGAGATTGTACTGACTAACGGCGGCACCGAAGCCAACCAGCTGGCGCTTCTCGGTCTTGCCGAGGGCGCTCGTCAGCGCGATCGCAAGCGCGGTCGTGTACTCGTTTCGGCCATCGAGCACGATTCGATTCTGGACAACCTGCCGCTGCTGCGTGCCTCCGGCTTTACCGTCGACCTGGTACAGCCCTGCCGCGCGGGCTACGTTGAGCCTGCCACGCTTGTCGAGCTGCTCAGCGACGACGTGGCGCTCGTGAGCATTATGGTCGCCAACAACGAGACCGGCGTGGTGCAGCCCATCCGCGAGCTTGCCGCAGCTGCGCACACCGCAGGTGCCCTGTTCCACACCGATGCCATCCAGGGCTACTTGCATATTCCGCTCGATGTCACCGAGCTGGGCGTCGACGCCATGTCCGTCGCAGCCCACAAGATTGGCGGTCCCGTGGCATCTGGCGCACTCTACCTTAAGAGCCGCACGCCGCTGCGCCCGCGCATCTTTGGCGGCGGACAGGAGGCCGGTCGTCGTGCCGGCACGCAAGACCTGCGAACGCAGCTCGCCTTTGCCGCTGCCGCCTCGTCTCTGACGCCCCATGTGGCTCAGGAGCGCGCGAAGCTGCAAGCCCTTTCCGACAAGCTCTACGCCACGCTTACGGCCCACCAGCGCATTCACGCCACCATGGGTGACTACGCACAAGCCGACCGTCTGCCCGGCATGGTATCGATCTACATTGACGGCATGGACTCCGAGGAACTCATCATCAAGCTCGACGCCGCCGGCTTTGAGGTGTCGGCAGGCTCGGCATGCTCGAGTGGCAGCATGGACCCGAGCCATGTTTTAAGCGCGATGGGCATCGGTCGCGAGCAGACATTGGGCGCACTACGCATTTCCTTTGACGACCGCGTGAATCCGGACGATCTGGACGAGTTTGCCCAGACGCTGCTCTCGATCGTAGGCGCCGCATGATCGTCGCCGAGCTTGAGCGCGCGCTGCTGGCACGCTATCCCAAGACCGATGCCGAGAGTTGGGACCATGTAGGATTCTCCGTCGGCGACCCTGCCGCGGAGATTACCGGTGTTGCCTGCGCACTCGATGCGACCGAAGCCAATGTGCACCGCGCCCAGGAGGCCGGCGCCAACGTGCTGCTAACGCATCATCCCATCTATATCAAGGCGCCCGAGGCGTTTTGTCCGTCGGATTCCACACGCCCCCAATGCAGCGCCGCGCTGTACGAGGCAGCTCGTTGCGGCGTGAGCATCATCTCGCTTCACACCAACCTGGACCGCTCGCACGAAGCGCGCGTTCGCCTGAGCGATTTGCTAGGCGCAAAGCCCATAAGCTCGCTGGAGCATGCGGACGAGCCTGAACTCACCGGTCTGGGCGCCCTTGCGACCCTCAACGACCCCTGCAGCCTGCGCGACCTTGCCGCCCGCGCCGCCCAGGAGTTTGGCAGCGACCCGCGCGTGTGGGGCGAGGCAGATCACCCGTGCCGCACCATCGCCATTTTGGGCGGCTCCTTAGGCGACTTTGGAGAGCTCGCCATCGCCGCGGGCGCAGATGTTATCGTGACGGGCGAGGCAGGCTACCACGTGGCACAGGACCTTGCCTTGCGCGGGCTGCCGGTGATCTTGCTCGGCCACGACCGCTCCGAGGAGCCGTTCGTTGATATATTGATGAACTCTGCAGTTGACGCCGGGGTCGACCCCCGTCATGTGATTAAAATACTGAACCCTTGCCAATGGTGGACTGTGACAAAAGGAGAGAACTTATGAGCGCCGGCGCTACGCTACTCAAGCTGCAACAGATCGATTTGGAGCTCGCCCGCAACAAGAGCGAACTTGCCAATATGCCGGAGCTCAAGGAGCTCGCTTCCAAGCGCAAGACCTATGTGAAGCTCAAGTCCGAGATGACCAAGCTCTACGCCCAGCGCAAGGATCTGGACATTGAGCTCGACGATCTCAACACCACCGAGATTCAGACCAACAACGCCACCGAGGCCGCCAAGAAGCGCCACGTGGACGGCTCCGACTACCGCGAGGTTCAGGACCTGGAGAACGAGCTCGCCACCCTGGCCAAGCGCTTGGACAAGATCGAGCACACCCGCAAGGACGTCGTCGTCGCCCATAAGGAAGCGCTTGACCGAGAGGCTCGCGCGCAGGCCATCATCGCCAAGTTCGAGGAGGGCGTGAAGGCCGATACCAAGGCTGCCCGCGCCAAGGCTGCCAATCTGCAGGCTCAGATCGATGCCGCCACCAAGGAGCGCACCGCGCTTGCCGCCACGCTGCCGACCGACGTGCTCACCGATTACGAACGTCTGCTCAAGCAGTTCCGCGGCCTGGCCGTCGAGACCATCAAGGGCAACATCCCCACGGTCTGCCACACCGCGCTGCAGGCATCGTCCATGAGTGACCTCAACCACGACGGTAGCGAGATTACGCACTGCCCGTACTGCCACCGCCTGCTGGTGCTCCCGAGCAAGGAAGCTTAAACGATGGCGGCACCCAACAATTCAATGCAACTTGAGGGAAAAACGATCCTGCTGGGCATTACCGGCGGGATCGCCGCCTATAAGTCGTGCAACATCGTACGCCTGCTGCAAAAGCGCGGCGCCCACGTCAAGGTCGTCATGAGCGAGCACGCCACGGAGTTCGTGGGGCCGCTCACCTTCCGCGCACTCACCAATGAGCCCGTTGCCGTGGGCCTATTCGACGACCCCTCCGACCCCATCCACCATATCTCGCTGGCGCAGGAGCCCGACGTGGTGGTCGTGGCGCCCGCGACGGCCAACATCATCGCTAAGATGGCCAACGGCATCGCCGACGACCTCATCTCCACCACGCTGCTTGCCACGCCGCGCCCCATCGTGATCGCACCGGCCATGAACAATGGCATGTGGAAGGCACCGGCCACGCAGGCCAACATGGCCACGCTGCGCGAGCGCGGTGTCAATGTTGTGGGTCCGGGTAGCGGTTACCTTGCCTGCGGCGACGTGGACACGGGACGCATGAGCGAGCCCGAGGACGTCGTCGAGGCTGTCTGTGAGGTGCTCAACCCCGTGCCGCAAGACCTGACGGGCAAGCGCATCGTCATCACCGCCGGCCCCACGCACGAGCCGATCGACCCGGTGCGCTTCATTGGCAACCGTTCTTCGGGCAAGATGGGTATCGCCCTGGCGGGGGAGGCCGCACGTCGCGGTGCCGCCGTCACGCTCGTGCTGGGACCGACATCGCTCGATATTCCTCGCGGCGTAAAGTGCGTGCGCGTGCAGACCGCCGCAGAGATGCTGCAGGCGGCGTTAAACGCCTTCCAGACGGCCGACGCTGCCATTTGCGCTGCGGCCGTCGCCGACTACACCCCCGCGGCCCCTGCCAACCACAAGCTCAAAAAGGCCAACGAGCGCCTGGATCGCATCGAACTAGTCGAGACGGTTGATATTTTGGCCGAGCTTTCGTGCCAAAAGGGAGAGCGATGCGTGATCGGATTTGCGGCCGAGACCGATAACGTCGTGGAGTACGCGCAGCGCAAACTTGCCCGCAAGGGTTGCGATGTAATTATCGCCAACGATGTCTCGCGCGCCGATTCAGGCTTTGGAACCGACACTAACAAGGCCTGGATTGTGAGCACAACAGGTACGAAAGAACTTCCCGTTCTAACAAAACCCCAGCTCGCAGATACAATTTTGGACTTGCTTCAAAATTTATAAAAAAGTTCTTGCACAAGTCTAAAGTTTCGGGTTAATATACTCCCTGTTGCGAGCGAGAGCAGAGCAACAAACAAAAGCTTCGGGACGTGGCGCAGCTTGGTAGCGCACTTGACTGGGGGTCAAGGGGTCGCTGGTTCGAATCCAGTCGTCCCGACCAGAAGTTTGCAGGTCAGGCACCTAGTGTCTGACCTTTTTTGTTTTAAGCAATTGCTTAATTTTGATTAAGCAACAGGGTGCCAAAAATCTACCTACGCGATAATCGCCTTTTGCGGCTACTTGCGCGTTTTGCACGCGCTTGAGCCGATTTATTAACGCGATATGAATCTACATACGCGTAGCTGGTATGCAGCCGAGTACAGGCTGTATTTATCGCGGCGATTAACACAGATATAGCG
Organism: uncultured Collinsella sp.; assembly: GCA_959601045.1. Classification (GTDB taxonomy): domain Bacteria; phylum Actinomycetota; class Coriobacteriia; order Coriobacteriales; family Coriobacteriaceae; genus Collinsella. The sequence continues at coordinate 358 of CAUGNZ010000045.1, read as the reverse complement.
ACTATAACGGACAAGCATGTCGCTGTATTTATTCCAGTAGTTCACTTGATCGGTGGACAAGTGGGCTGTTGCAACGAAACGCCAAGCGGGATGGGCTCTATACGAGGACGCCGCAGGGTAATGGCGGGGGAGTGCGGCGGGCGCTCTGAGAGCCGCTGTGTGACCCCATGTCTCCTTAACTCGATAATTTGTGTTTCAAGCCACGAATCGGTCGAGCAATTGCCAAAAGAAAGGCCCATGCAGGATTGCACGGGCCTTACATCAGATCAAATTTGAGCTAGAAGCACCAAATGGGGCAGACGCAACACCATCTCGTCGCGGCCTCGGCGAGCGACATATCGCAGTCGAGGTAGACATC
>CAUGNZ010000044.1 GCA_959601045.1 uncultured Collinsella sp. | reverse complement strand
TATTATAGTGCAGAGGAGGGGAGATGTCAAGAGAAAAGACGCTCCGCTGGGCCAGCCGCGGGCCGGGGGGTTGGGCCGCCCCCCCCCCCCCACACAAACCCCCCCCCCGCCGGGCAAGGCCCCAGCGCGAGACCGTCCCGGATGCCTACCTACTCGTTGTCGCCGGCAGTAAGCTGCGTTGCGGAGAGCGCGCCGTCGGCTGCTGTTGCGGCTGCGGCGTCGGGCCAGACCCAGTCGGTGAAGGCCGGGTGATCGTAGCCCCCATCGCACGCGAACTCGAAGGCCTCGGTGCGGAATGCCTCCCACTTATCAATCTGCTCGGCAAACTTATCGGCGTCGACCATGCGCAGCACGTCGGCGGCCAGGGCCCAGCGGTCCATGTTGTTCAGACGCAGCATGTCGAACGGCGTGGTCGTGGAGCCCTTCTCCTCGTAGCCGTGGACGCGGAAGGCGTCGTGGCCGGGGCGGTTCCAGATCAGGCGGCGAATCGTGCCGGCATAGGCGTGGAATGCGAAGAGCACGGGCTTCTCACCGCAGCCGAACAGCTCAGCCCAGCGCTCATCGCTGATGGCCTGGTCGTTCTCGCAGACGTTCTGAATCTTGAGCAGATCGACCACGTTAACGAACCACACCTTAATGCCTAGCTCGCGCAGCATGTCGGTTGCAGCCAAAGCCTCGAGCGTCGGCACGTCACCGCACGTGGCAACTACGACGTCAGCCTCGGCGAGCGAGTCGGCAGTCGATGCCCACTTCCAAGTCGCGACGCCCTCGGCGAGCTCGGCGCAGGCCTCGTCGACCGTCTGGAAGGTCGGGGCAGGCTGCTTGCCGCAGAAAATGGCGTTGACGCAGTCGGTGGACTGGTAGACGCGCTCGGCCACAGCGAGGGCCATGTTAGCGTCGGCCGGATAGTAAGCATTCACGATATGCGTGTCGTTGGCCTTGTTGAGCAGCAGGTCGATAAAGCCGGGGTCCTGGTGCGAGAAGCCGTTGTGGTCCTGACGCCAAACATGGCTCGACAGCAAAATGTTGAGTCCGCTGATGGGGGCACGCCACGGAATCTCGCGCTTGGTTGCCTCGAGCCACTTGCAGTGCTGGTTGACCATGGAATCGACCACGTGCACAAAGCTCTCGTAGGAGCTCCACACACCGGAGCGGCCGGTGAGCACGTAGGCCTCGAGGAAGCCTTCGCACTGGTGCTCGGACAGCTGCTCGACAACCTTACCGGAGCCGGCCAGCAGCTCGTCGTTGGCCTCGTCCTCGTAGAAGCCGGCATCCCACTGCTTTTTGGTCACCTTGTAGGCGGCCTGCAGGCGGTTAGACGCGGTCTCGTCGGGACCGAAGATGCGGAAGTCGTCCATGTTCTTGGCCAGAACGTCGGCAGTGTACTCACCAAAGACGCGAGCGGCCTCGGTGGAGCCCCAGCCATGGCCCTTCTCGGCGACGGGAATCTCGTGGGCGTGAATATCGGGGAGCTCGAGCTCGCGGCGCACCTTGCCGCCGTTCGCGTTGGGGTTGGCGCCAATGCGCAGCTCGCCGGTCGGCATAAAGGCCGTCACCTCGGGGCGCACCTGGCCCTCGGGCGTAAAGAGCTCCTCGGGCTTGTAGGAGCGCAGCCACTCGCGCAGTACGCGGAAATGCTCGTGGGTGTCCTTGGCGCTCGCCAGCGGCACCTGATGGGCGCGCCAGGAGTCCTCGGTCTTCTTGCCGTCGATGTGCTTGGGGCAGGTCCAACCCTTGGGAGTACGGAACACAATCATGGGGTAGGCAGGGCGGGCCACGGTCTCGCCTGCGGCGGCCTGGGCCTGCGCAGTGGCCTTGATGTCGCAGATCTCGTCAAAGACCTGCTCAAACAGGGCGGCAAAGCGCTCGTGGATGCTTGCGTGGCTCTCGTCGTCAAAGCCGGCGACAAAGAAGTGCGGCTTGTAGCCCATGCCCTCGAAGAACTTGGTGAGCTCCTCGTCGGACACGCGGGCGAGGATGGTGGGGTTGGCGATCTTGTAACCGTTGAGGTGCAGGATTGGCAGGACGATGCCGTCGGTTGCCGGGTTCACGAGCTTGTTGGACTGCCAAGAGGTGGCAAGCGGACCGGTCTCGGACTCGCCGTCGCCCACCACGGCCACGGCCAGCAGGCTCGGGTTGTCCATGACGGCGCCGTAGGCGTGGCTGAGCGTGTAGCCGAGCTCGCCGCCCTCGTGGATGGAACCGGGCGTCTCGGGCGCAAAGTGGCTCGGGATGCCGCCGGGATAGGAGAACTGGCGGAAGAACTTCTGCAGGCCGGCCTCGTCATTGGTGATGTCGGGGCGGATCTCACGGTAGGTGCCATCGAGCAGCGACTGGGCGGTGCCAGCAGGGCCACCGTGGCCCGGGCCCATCAAGAAAATGGCGTTCTGGTTGTGATCGGCGATGAGGCGGTCGACATGACCGAACAGGAAGTTGATGCCGGGCGTGGTGCCCCAGTGACCGACCAGACGGTGCTTAACGTCCGGACGACCAAAATCGCGCGTCTCGCCGGTCTTCTCGTCGACAAAGTCGCTGCGCATCAGCGGGTTGGAGCGAAGGTAAATCTGGCCGACGGACAGGTAGTTCGAGGCGCGCCAATACAGGTCGACACCCTCGAGCTCGGAAGCGGGAACCTCATGTCCCAGTTTTTGCCACGGCGTTCCCAGTGTTTTAGCCATTGTTTATGTCCCTTCGCTGCGCGGTCGCCTTCCGATACGGCAACCTTTCGTTGGGACTAGTATATTTGCTAAAACGTTTTATCATGGTGAAAAAACGTTTTACCACCCTGATTTGCCATATGGACAGGCAAAAGCAGACATTCACCTGCGGCATTGTCTGTCACAGGTACTCCACATTCAATCTGCATGAATTGATAAACGTGTTTAGTTGTGTTTAGTAAGCTCGAGCACGCTGTCCTTAACGATAAGCGCCGGCTCCAGAACGACCTCTTCGGCACGCCTGCCGCCCCTACCGGCAAGACGCTTGGACATGCAGCCAAAAGCATGCTCGGCGAGCACGCCGGGGTCCTGCTCGATCGCGGTCAACGCCGGCTCAAAGAGAACGTCGGCAGCCGAGTTATCATAGCTCACCACCGAGATATCGCCCGGAATGCTCTTCCCCATCTCGTGCAGGCGCTTGAGCAGGCCCAGCGCAATGTTGTCCGAGCTTGCGAACACAGCTGTGGCGTCAGTTGCAAGCACCGCCTCCGAGGCCTCGTAGGCACTCGGAATGTAATACTCACTCTCGAACTCCAAGCGCGCATCGATGGGCAGCCCCACCTCGCGCAGCGCACGCTCGTAGCCGGCAAGACGCTTACGACCCGTATTGGAACGCCGCGCATTAACCAAGCAGGCAATACGACGGTGGCCTTGCTCGATCAAATAGCGGGTGGCCATATAGCCGCCCATCTCGTGGTCGAACATCACCTTGTCGCACTCGAGTCCCTCAATGGCACGGTCAACCATTACCGCCGGGATGGGCAGATGGCTGACTTCTTCGCGCAAAGCGCGGTCGTCCGAGAATTCGTCGCCCACGACCAAGAACACGCCATCGACGCCGCGCGTCACCAGCTGGCGCAGGAGCTCTAGATCGTCCTCGGCGCTTCCACCCGAGCTGGTAATAAAGAGCGCGTAGCCGTCCTCGCGGCAGCGCTTTTCCAGACTGCCAGCGAGCGAGGCAAAAAATCGGCTCTCGATGTTGGGAACGATAAGGCCCAGCGTGCGCGACTCGCGCATGACCAGGCTGCGCGCGATCTGGTTGGGAACATAGTGGTTGCGCGCCGCGACCTCTTTGATGCGCTTGCGATTTTCTTCCGAGATGCGACAAGGCCGGTTGTTGAGAACAAGCGAGACCGACGAGGGGGAAAGCCCCACCTCCTGGGCAATCTGCTTGAGAGTAACTTTGTTGCCCATCTCGCTCCTTCCGAGTATTCGCGCAATCTCTTGAAAGTATAGCGACCGTCCCTCTACCTCGATGATAAACACTTTACCAATCCGGTAGACGGCTGTTTTATCGCCGCGATTGGTGTAAAGCAACCTGACCCCTTTGCACTATGTGATGCATTGGGGTCAGGTTACTTTGCACCAAATCCATCCGGGTGGGGTATATTGCATTCGATTGATGAAAACGACCACCATAAGGCGGATATTCGTATGCACGAGAATGACTTTTTTAACGAGGACCTGCTCTGCGCGCTCGCTGGCGTTGCCGGCGAGGACAACGTGCTCATGAGCGAGCCCATGCGCGAGCACACCACGTTTAAGATCGGCGGCCCGGCCGATGTCTTTGTCACGCCCGATACCGAGCAGGGACTCGTCGCCACGCTCGATACCTGCTACCGCTGCGATCTGCCGCTCACCATCGTGGGCAACGGCTCCGACCTGCTCGTCGGTGACAAGGGTATCCGCGGCATCGTCGTGGCGCTGGGCGAGGGTCTCTCCGACATTACGGTCAACGGCACGCATGTTACGGCAGCAGCCGGCGCGCTGCTCTCGGACGTAGCGGCAGCGGCAGCCGAGGCCGGTCTTACCGGCATGGAGCCCCTCTCGGGCATCCCCGGCTCGGTCGGCGGCGCCTGCTACATGAACGCCGGTGCCTACGGTGCCTGCATGGCCGACGTTTTGGAGTCCGCGCGCGTCTATAAGCCCGCCCGCGTGCTCGACGACGGCACCCGCGGCAGCGGCAGCATCATCGAGTTCGATGTCGATGAGCTTAACCTGGGCTATCGCAAGAGCCGCATCGCTGACGACGGCTTTACCGTGCTTTCGGCCACCTTCAATCTCGCCCCGGGCAACGCCGCGATGATCAAGGTCGACATGGACGACTACCGCCAGCGCCGCGAGGACAAGCAGCCGCTCGACATGCCGAGCGCCGGCTCCACCTTCAAGCGCCCCGAGGGCTACTTTGCCGGCAAGCTCATCATGGATGCCGGCCTGCGCGGCCATGCTGTCGGCGGCGCGCAGGTGAGCGAAAAACACTGCGGCTTCATCGTCAACGCCGACCACGCCACCGCCGCCGACGTCGACGAACTCATCCGCCACATCCAGGCAACCGTCAAGGACCAATTCGGAGTAGACCTACAACCCGAAGTCCACCGAGTAGGCGAATTTTTATAGCCCGCTCGCCGCGGTCCACTTTAATTAATAACGGGACAAGTGATGTAGCTCACTTGTCCCGTTTTCATTTATTTGCGAAGAACATCGGCCATCCGCAGGATTGAAATCATCGACCGATAAGTGAGTTCCACCTTTTCGCCCGCAAGCAGTCGTTTCGAGCCAATCTCATCTAGCCCCACAAGCCGAGAAAACAGCAAGCTACTCATCGTGCCCTCGTCAATTGATTCCTTTATGGTCTTCAAAACGTCCGTATCATGAAGCAACGCCGAGCTGTAGGGGGCAACACGAGCGGAACTCTCAATTAACGACGAGACAAAAGGATGGAGATGCTTTGGACATAGTCCATCAAACACCACATCCCCATTGTCATCCGAGCCGACTAGTCGCCAACTATAATGATCGACCCAGTCGTCTCCGTCATATATGGTGTCCATGAGCAACTTCCCGTCTAGAGAGAAACCTGTTTGAACATCGGGGCGCAAGACCGCAATCCATATAGGACCCGCAGCAGCTCCAACCCAACGCACCACACGACAATTGTATATTGCAACTATTTTAGATCTACATGATCAGTTCGAGTTCGCAACAAGGCGATTATTGCAGCTAGGTTATATTTCATTTTCCACTTTGATGAGCCGTCGGCTCCAAATTCCAAAACCGAAGTCCACGGAGTCGATAATTTTATTTAAAAAGAAGGCCCCGAAAGGGGCCTTCGCCATCTTTATATCAGACAACCAGTCCGGTGTGTCGCCCGCAGTCCCGGACCAACCAGCTTCAAGCCGCAGTTACGACAGCGCAATACCGCCGAGCCAGCCCCAGCGCACGCCAGAGCCAGTGCCGTAGAACCCAATGAACGAGTCAAGCGACCTCGACGTGATGGCGCCCTCGTTACTCATAACGATGCCGCCGCCAACGTAGATGCCCACGTGGCCATAGATCAGGCCCGGTATGCCGGTACCGCTATGCGATGAGTCGGCAACAATCATGCCCACCTGCAGCGCCGAGCGGTCGGAGCTATAGCACCAGGCGTTAAACATATCGCACGCGTTACCGCCAAAGTAGCCAACGCCGGCGTTACGGAAGACATTGGTAACCCACGCCGCGCACCAGTTCTGACCCGGCGAAGGCGTGGAGTAGCACGCGTTGACGACGGCCTGCTGCTTGCCCGAGCCGGCATTCTGCTGCGGAGTTCCGGGCGCATACGATCCACCACCCGAGCTCGAACCACCCGAGTAGGAATTGTTCTTGTTCGCGGCGGCCGCGGCAGCAGCGGCGGCCTTCTTGGCAGCCTCCTCGGCCTGGGCGGCAGCAAGAATCTCTGAATCGCGCTGAGCCATGAGCTCCTTGACGTCGTCGGAAAGACCGCTCAGCACGGTCTGGACCTCTTGCTGCTTGGCCTGCATATCCTGCATCTGGGCAGTCTGCTGGTCCTTGAGCTTCTCTAAGTCGGCCTTCTGCGACTCAAGCTCGGTCTTTTGCGCATCGAGCTCTTCCTGGATGGTCTGAATGTCCTCGATGGCGTCGCGGTCGCTCTTGTTGATCTTCTCAACATAGTGCGCATTGGCGACGAGCTCCTCAAACGAACCCGAGGCGAGCAGCAGCGACAGGACGTTGGTGCCGCCCGACTTATAGCTGGCGGAAACGCGATCGGAAAGATCGTCGCGCTTCTTTTTGAGCTCGGCCTTCTTTTCGTCAATCTGCGCCTGCGTGCTGTCAATCTGGCCCTGTACGCCCTCGATATCGTTGAGGGTCTGGGCGTTCTTGTTGGCCAGCGCCGCGTATTCATTTGCGATGCTGTCGAGCTGGGCCTGGACCTCGTCAAGCTGAGCCTGGGCCGCATTGAGCTTGTCGGTGGTTTCCTTGGTGGCCTCCGCAGCATGGGCGCGAGCGGGCAAACCAAAAAGAACGGCTACAGAAGCTGCGCCGAACAGGGCCTTGAGGGCAGTGCGACGCGAAAGCTCCTGGGAAAGGATGGAATCGCTGTTTGGTGACATATCTACTCCGTTACATGTTTATTTATATGTCGCTCAACTCATACATATTAGCGTACATCCGGCGCATCCCAACGATTTCCACGAACGGCAGCAAACCGTGTGGTCGGCGGCTCATATGCAAACGTCAAAGTCAAGGTTACGCCCACGCCAAACATTTCCATGAGTACGTTAGCATGTTCATCTGCTTTTCCTGCCCTGCAGGTTTTGGGTGCCCCTGCCTGCGCTATACTCCCCTCAAGAAGTGTTCCTGATTCGATAGGAGACTACATGTCCAAAGCACTCGACCCCAAAGACACCTGCGTCCTCGTAACCGGTGGCGCCGGCTTTATCGGCTCGCACACCGTCGTTCAGCTGCTCGAGGGCGGCTACCAGGTCGTCATCGTCGACGACCTCTCCAACTCCAGCGCCGTCGCCGTCGACCGCGTCAAGACCATCGTGGGCGAAGAGGCTGCCAAGAACCTCACCTTCTACGAGGCCAACGTGCTCGACCGCGAGGCCATGAACAAGATCTTCGACACCCATCAGATCGACCGCGTCATCCACTTCGCCGGCTTTAAGGCCGTCGGCGAGTCGGTGAGCAAGCCCGTCGAGTACTACCACAACAACATCGAAAACACCCTGGTGCTCATCGACGTCATGCGCAACCATGGCTGCAAGTCCATCATCTTCTCGAGCTCCTCGACCGTCTACGGCGACCCGGACAACCCGCCTGTCACCGAGGAAGACCCCAAGAAGCCCGCAACCAACCCCTATGGCTGGACCAAGTGGATGATCGAGCAGATCCTTATGGACGTTCACACCGCCGACCCCGAGTGGGACGTCGTACTGCTCCGCTACTTCAATCCCATCGGCGCCCATCCGTCGGGCCTGATCGGCGAGGACCCCAAGGGTATCCCCAACAACCTGGTGCCCTATGTCGCGCAGGTTGCCGTGGGCAAGCTCGAGGCCGTTCAGGTCTTTGGCAATGACTACCCCACTCCCGACGGCACGGGCGTGCGCGACTATATCCATGTTTGCGACCTGGCCTCGGGCCACGTTGCCGCCCTCAACTGGATGAACGGCAAGACCGGCGTTGAGATCTTCAACCTGGGCACCGGCACCGGCACCTCGGTGCTCGAGGTCGTCGCCGCCTTCTCCAAGGCCTGCGGCAAGGAGCTGCCCTATGTGATTCGCGAGCGCCGTGCCGGCGATATCGCCGCCAACTGGTGCGATGCCTCCAAGGCCGAGCGCTTGATGGGCTGGAAGGCCCAGTACGACATCGCGGACATGTGCCGCGATAGCTGGAACTGGCAGAGCCACAATCCCAACGGCTTCGCCGACGCTGAGTAGCAAAAACCTACATACCGCTCTTGCCCCGATCTCACGTTGTGAGGTCGGGGCTTTTTCACGGCATGTAACCATTCGCCGAAAATCGACCAACTTATATATCTTGCCTGTACATGTTTAAACAACATGTTTTACAATAGGCATATCGAATCAGAACATCGGAGGCGGACTGCACACCCATCGGCAGGCCGACCCCACAACAAGAAGGTTGGTGAGCGCATTCATGGAGCGTGCAAGCGGCGTCCTCATGCCCGTCTCATCTCTGCCCGGACCATACGGAATCGGCGGCTTTGGCTGGAATGCCTACGACTTCGTCGATTTTCTCGCCTCGTGCAAACAACATTACTGGCAGATTCTGCCCCTTACGACGACCAGCTATGGCGATTCGCCCTACCAGTCGTTCTCGGCCCGCGCGGGCAACCCTAACTTCATTGACTTTGCCGAGCTTATCGAGGCAGGTTACCTGGAGCAGCGCGATATCGACGGCGTATACCTGGGCGCTGACCCCAGCAATGTCGACTATGGCGCCATCTTTGGTGGCCGTCGTCAGATTCTCGACCGCGCCGCCGAGCGCTTTGCCGCCGACAAGCCGGCCGACTTCGACGACTTTGTCCAAACCAACGAAGACTGGCTCATCCCCTACTGCGAGTTTATGACCGTGAAGGAGGAGTGCGGGCTCAAGGCATTTTGGGAGTGGCCCGCAGAGCTTCGTACCCGCGGTGAGGCCTCTGCCAAGGTCTGCGCCGCCCATCCCGCGCGCATGCTCTACCACCAGATGACGCAATACTTCTTCGATCGTCAGTGGAGCCGCCTCAAGGCCTATGCCAACGAGCGCGACATCCTGATCATCGGCGACCTGCCCATCTATGTCTCACGCGACTCCGTCGAGATGTGGGCCACGCCCGAGCTCTTTAAGATCGACGCCGCCGGTAATCCTGTGAGTGTCGCCGGCACGCCGCCCGACCAGTTCTCTGCCACCGGCCAGTACTGGGGCAATCCCATCTACGACTGGGACGCCATGGAGTCGGACGGTTTCTCCTGGTGGGAGGGCCGCATCCGCGCCGCCCTCGACATGTACGATGTCATCCGCCTGGATCACTTCCGCGGCTTCGAGGCCTATTGGGAGGTGCCGTTCTCCTCACCCGATTCGTCCTACGGTTCGTGGACGCGGGGCCCCGGCCTCAAGTTCTTCAAGACGCTCGAGGAAAAGCTCGGCACGCTGCCCATCATCGCCGAAGACCTGGGCTTCCTCACCCCCGGCGTCATCGACATGCGCGACAACTCGGGCTTCCCCGGCATGAAGATCTTGCAGTTTGCCTTTGAGGGCACCAACTCGTACTACCTGCCGCACAACTACATTGCCAACACCGTCGCCTATGTGGGCACACACGACAACGAGACGGCGCGCGGTTGGTTTGAGGGAACGGCCACCCCGCGTCAGCGCGAGCAGGCGGCCCTGTACACCCATCAGCAGGCCGGCGAACCCATGGCAGATGCACTCAATCGCACCATCGCCGCCAGCGTAAGCGACACGTGCATCTACACCATGCAGGACCTGCTCAACTTGGGCAATGAGGCGCGCATCAACACCCCTGCCACGCTGGGCGGCAACTGGACCTGGCGCATGCTCGATGGCGCCATCACCCGCGAGCTCGAGCATAAACTCACCGACTGGACCGAGACCTACTTCCGCATCCCATCGGAAGCCGAAATCGAGCTTCCTCAATAGGAGCCACCGCGCCCGACCCCACCCCACCGTGCGGACGCGACCGCTTTTCCCGCGCGAGGCCACTCCAATCCCCTCGCGCGGGCTTCTTTTGAATTTCTGACATGTCGTCAACTCGCCACAGGAGGAAACATGCCCTGTATCAATCTTGCGGATCTTGCCGAGCAGTCCTTTGGAACTTCGCTCGAGCAACTCGATGACCGCCGCATTTACAAACTGCTGGTCAAGCTCGTGCAGGAGCGCTCTGCTGCCTGCCCGCTCAACAATGGCAAGAAAAAGCTCTACTACATCTCTGCTGAGTTTTTGATTGGAAAACTGCTGATCAGCAACATGATCGACCTTGGCATCTATGCCGAGGTTAAAGACCAGCTCACCGCTGCCGGCCACGACCTCAACAAGATTGAGGAGTTTGAGGTCGAACCGTCGCTGGGCAACGGCGGCCTGGGCCGTCTGGCCGCGTGCTTCCTGGATTCCATTGCCACGCTGGGCCTTACCGGCGACGGTGTGGGCCTCAATTACCATTACGGTCTGTTCCGTCAGCGTTTTACCGACAACCAGCAAAAGGCCGTCCCCGACGAGTGGCTTAGCGAGCAGGACATCCTGATCGATGACGACCGCTCCTACACCGTCGAGTTTGGCGATTTTGCCGTTACCTCCAAGCTCGTCAACATCGATGTGCCCGGTTACGACCAGCCCACCAAGAACCGCCTGCGTCTGTTTGACCTGGCAAGTGTCGACGACGGCCTGGTCCCCGGCAGCTCCATCGACTTCGACAAGACGAAGATCGCCAAGAACCTCACCTTGTTCCTCTATCCGGATGATTCCGATGAGCAGGGCCGCCTGCTTCGCATCTACCAGGAGTACTTCATGGTGAGCAACGCCGCCCAGCTCCTGATCGACGAGGCCGTCGAGCGCGGCAGCAACCTGCACGATCTGGCCGACTACGCCGTGGTCCAGATCAACGACACGCACCCCACCATGGTCATTCCCGAGCTCATCCGCCTGCTCACCACCGAGCACGACATCGAGTTTGACGAGGCCGTTGCCATCGTGCGCTCCATGGTCGCCTACACCAACCACACGATCCTTGCCGAGGCGCTCGAGAAGTGGCCGCTCGCCAGCCTGCAGAAGGTCTCGCCCACCATCGCCGACATCATCGTCAGGCTCGACGAGGTTGCCAAGGCCGAGCACGACGACCCGCGCGTCGCCATTATCGACGAGCACGACACCGTCCACATGGCCCACGTGGACATTCACTTTGGCTTCTCCATCAATGGCGTCGCCGCACTCCACACCAAGATTCTGGAGGACACCGAGCTTCACCCGTTCTACGAGATCTATCCCGAGAAGTTCTCCAACAAGACCAACGGCATCACCTTCCGCCGTTGGATCCAGGGAGCCAACCCTGCGCTTGCCAGCCTGCTTGACGATGTGATCGGCACCGATTGGCGCAGCACCGGCGACCTGAGCAAGCTCGCCGAATTCGCTAACGACAAGGATGTTCTTGAGCGCCTGGCCGCCACCAAGGCCGAGGCCAAGACCATCATGCGCCAGTTCATGGCGCTCGAGCAGGGCGTGACCATTCCCTCCAACGCCATCATCGACGTCCAGGTCAAGCGCATCCACGAGTACAAGCGCCAGCAGATGCTCGCGCTCTACATCATCTGGAAATATCTCGACATCAAGAACGGCAACAGACCTAAGCATCCCGTCACCATCATCTTTGGCGGCAAGGCAGCGCCTGCCTACACCATCGCCCAGGACATCATCCATCTGATTCTGACGCTGTCGCAGTGGATCGCAAACGATCCCGATGTGGCCCCCTACCTGCAGGTTGTCATGATCGAGAACTACAACGTCACTGCTGCCGAGCGTGTGATCCCCGCCGCCGATATCTCCGAGCAGATCAGCTTGGCCTCCAAGG
>CAUGNZ010000043.1 GCA_959601045.1 uncultured Collinsella sp. | reverse complement strand
ACAATGCAAAGCCGCCCTCAGCGCCACCAGTTCCACCGGGCAAGGGAACCGCAGAGCTCAGCAGCTGGACAAAAGCGCTCGCGGCCATGACCGAGAAAAAGTCGACTTCGTGGTGGCCAAAGGCAAGCATCAGGAAATACGGCACGAGGTAGAAAAACGCGAGCTGCAACATGGTGATGACCACCGTGAGCAGCATGGACGAAAAGTGGCCGGCTGAAAGCTTGAACTTCTCGGAGAAAGAGTAGATCTCACCATCGACAAACGTGCGCCATCCCTCGATCTTAGTGGCCGAGACACCAATGCGCTCGAGCCAATTGATGATGCAATGGGCGACGCGCGTGACGGTCTTAGGCATGAGCGCGACGGCGAAGATGCCAAGCAAGATGCAGCAGTGCCCACCAAAGCTAAAGACACACAGCAGCGTCATGTCGCCATAGCGCTCGGCGAAAAACGGCATGCGAGCAAGCAGTAGGATAGCGCCCCAGGCAACGAGGCCAAACTGATACACGATAAAGCGCGTGAATTGCGTGGCTCCGGCCTCGCCGACATTTTGGCCTGCCTTGGTCAGGCGGTAAATCTGGGCGGGCGTAGAGCCCATCATCATGGGCGTCAGGTTGCCAAAGAAGATACCGCTCGCCTCGACCGAGATCAGGTCGCGAATGCCGACGGGCGAATATGGGTCGAGCCAGACGGCGATCGCATAGGCCACAATGCCAAAGAACAGATACATGAACATGCAAAGACAAGCGACAACGAGCCAAGGTGCCTGGACGCTCGACATAGCGGCCCAGAACTGCCCCATCTGCCCGGTAACCACCAGGTAGACGATATAACCCACCAGCACGACGCCGATAAAGATGGCGCCGCGGCGTGCGCTCTTATTGTCATCGCCGCCCGAGGCCTCAACCTCGACCTGGGGCTTGGACGTATGCTGAGAGGACTCCGTCATGAGACACCTTCTAACAGTCAAAATATCTTGGTAATTGTACCCGTAAGGGCCATAAGCAGAACGCAAAGCTCTTGTTCAAACGGGAATGACAGACAGTTGTTTGATAATAAAAAACCCGGCCTTCCAAGGAAAGACCGGGTATCAGATGCGTGGTAGCCCGTACCAGATTCGAACTGGTGATCTCCGCCTTGAGAGGGCGGCGTCCTAAACCGCTAGACGAACGGGCCATAGGCCTCAGCAGAAAAGAAGTGGTAGCCCGTACCAGATTCGAACTGGTGATCTCCGCCTTGAGAGGGCGGCGTCCTAAACCGCTAGACGAACGGGCCACATGACATCTGCACTGCCGTGCTGCGAGGACATATATTACGGGACAAAAAACGTCAGCGCAAGAAGAAATTCCAAATTGCCGAAAATTTGTCGGCAGGTTATGGAACGCGCAGGTCAACTGGTTAGCTAGTTCAAGTTGAGATGAGCCAGGAGGGCTTCGCGATCGTTGGGGATGTTGTCCTCGATAACGGCTTTGAGGGCGGCGTTGAGTAGCTGGCCTAGCTCGGGCCCCGGTTTCACACCGGCGCGGATCAGGTCGCCACCATTGATGGCAAGCATCTTGAGCGAATAGGGCTCCCCCGCCTCCAACAGATCATGGGCGAGTGAGCGCATCTCTTCGATCGTCTCGACGTAATAGAAACACGACGGGGCCTTACCAAGCGTATCGGCACGCTTAAGATCCATGAGCTCGTCAATCAGACGCGGCGTATCGACGCCCTCGCCCGAAAGCGCGCGCATCATATTAAGCAGGCAGGAGCGCTCGGGGCGCAGCGGCTTGTCGTGATATTTAATGAGCAGGCACACGTCGCGCACCAAGTCATGCGAGAGAGCCAGGCGATCCATAATGACGCGCGCCTTCTTGGCGCCGAGCTCGGGATGACCGTAGAAGTGGCCGCTGCCCGCATGGTCGACCGTAAAGCAATCGGGCTTGGAGACGTCATGCAAAAACGCTGCCCACATTAAGCTCAGCGAAGGCGCGACGCCGTCGCACAGCGCCAGCTCCCCTGCCACCGTCAGCACGCGGGCGATATGCTCGTAGACGTTAAACGCATGATAGACACTGCGCTGGTCAAACCCGCGACCCGCTGCCAACTCGGGCACGGCGGCGCAGATGAGCTCGGGGTAGCGGAGCATCGCGTCTCCCCCATGACCGGTCGAAAGAATTCCCTCGAGCTCAATACCCACACGCTCACGCGCCACGGCATCGAGCAACGGCGCACATTCGGCCAAAGCCTGTTTAGTCTTAGGCTCGATCATAAAATCCAGGCGGCAGGCAAAGCGTACCGCACGCAGCATGCGCAGGGCGTCCTCGTTAAAGCGACGCTTGGGATCGCCGACAGCGCGAATCAGTTTGCGCTCCAAGTCACCCTGGCCGTCGTAGCGGTCGACAAGCCCGCGCTCGGGATGCCAGGCCATGGCGTTGACGGTAAAGTCGCGGCGCGCCAGATCGTCCTCGAGCGAGGCAGCACGCTCCACACTCTGGGGATGGCGACAATCGGTGTAAAAGCCATCCAGACGGTACGTGGTGACCTCGATACGCTCGCCATCGGAAATAGCCGTGATTCCGCCAAATTTAATGCCCGACTCCACAACCGCGATGCCAGCGGCCTCGAGCGCCGCTTTGGAGTCCTGCCACAGGCCGCTACAGCACATATCAACATCGTGGCTGGGGCACCCCATCAGGGCGTCGCGCACCCAACCGCCCACGCACCAAGCCTCAAGACCAGCCGCCTCAAGCGCGCGCAGGACGCGCAGGGACGCATCGGACGGTTGAGTACCGTTGAGCGAAACATTGCACATGCCTATGGCCTCCTGCACTTGTGAGCGTAAATCGATGGTTCTCAAGAAGTCTAACAAGAAACGAGCATGCGCGCACATGCAATCGTATCGTCAATTCGAACGAACGGGACAGCAGACGTCACATGCGCCCAGAACGCAAAAAAACACCCGCCTCGGAAATCCAAAGCGGGTGTTCGGCAACGATTTATTTGATGCGACTAGCAGACCTGACGAACTTCGATGTTCTTCTTGTATTCGTCCACCTTGGCAAAGTCACCCAGACCCGGGCACTCGACCACGTTTGCGCCGGTTGCCATCGAAAGGCGCAGAGCATCCTCAACACGCTCGGGGGCATCGTGCCACACGGACAGGAAGGCAGCGAGCGAGGAATCACCGGCGCAGACCGTCGAAAGCAGCTTGACCTCAAAGGTGCGATTGGCAAACCAGATGTGCTCGCCGTTGGAGAAGTACGCGCCGTCGCCACCAAGGGTCAGCAGGACGTTCTTGGCGCCCTTGGTATGCAGCTCGGCCATCGCGCCCTTGACGGACTCGTCGTCGCCACCGCTCACCTTAATGCCAAAGATGTCGAGCAGCTCGTCGTCGTTGGGCTTAATGAGCAGCGGCTCCATGGCAATGAGGTCGGCCAGCTGGTGGCTCGAGATATCGAGGACGAACTCGGCCCCCTTGGCCTTGACGCGGCGCAGGACCTCGGCCAGGAAGCCCTCGGAAGTGTTGGGAGGCAGCGAGCCGCTGATGACCAGGCAGGTCATGTCATCGAGCGAATCGATGAGCTCAAACATCTCCCGCTCGTTGGCCTCGTTGATGGCGGCACCGGCGTTGACCATGTTGTACTCGGTGTCGGGGCCGGCATTGAGGAACACGTTGACGCGCGTGATGCCGTCGGTCCACACGGGCTTGACGGGCACGCCCAAGGCCTCGGCGCCCTTAACGATAAACTCGCCCGAGAAGCCGGCGAAGAAGCCCAGGATCGTGGTGTCGACACCGTAGTGGTCAAGCGTAAACGAGACGTTGAGGCCCTTACCGTTGGGCGTGTAGACGGCGTTGCGGGTACGCGTGACGGTGTTGGCAGCAAGGCCGTCGCAGGCGATGTTGTAGTCAATGGCGGGATTTGCAGTAAGCGTGTAAATCATGAATGTTCCTTTCACGAAGTAACGTGTTGATGAAAGTATATTCCACCCATCGGTAAAAGGCTAGGACAACTCGGTGAACGGTGTGGAAGCGATGAAGTACGGCAGAACATGTCTCCCCCATGACGGAACAAAAAAGGCGCCCCGGCCGAAACCGGGGCGCCGCATGCGCACGAATATGTCGCGTTTCGATTACTGACGATCGAGCTTGCGGACAGCAACGCGCTTGCTGTACTCATCGACGTGACCGAAGTCGCCGATGCCGACGGACTCGGCAACGTTGGCGCCGGTGGCCATAGCGAGCTTCATGGCCTCCTCGACGTTGTCGCGATCCCTGTACCACTTGTGCAGGAACGCAGCGAGGGTGCAGTCGCCGGCGCAGACGGAAGAGACCAGCTTGATGTTGAACTCACGCTTGGCATACCAGATGTCCTCGCCGTTGGAGAAGTAAGCGTCGCCGCGGCTACCACGGGTGAGCAGCACGTTCTGGACGCCGGCCTCGTGAGCCAGCTTCATGGCAACGCGGACCTCGTCGTCGGTGTCGACCGGCACGCCGAAGATGGCCTTCATCTCGTGATGGTTCGGCTTGATGAGCAGCGGCTTCTTGTGAGCGAGCTCCTTGAGCTTGTCGGAGGACAGATCCAGGACGACGTCGGCGCCACGGGCCTGAGCGTGCTCCATGACCTGAGCCAGGAAGTCGGGCGTAGCTTTGGGAGGCACGGATCCGGAGACGATCAGGCACTCAAGGTCGCCCGCGGTGTCCAGGATGTTGTAGAGCTCCTCCTGGTGCTGCGGCGTGATCGGAGCACCCGGGTTCAGGATGCCGTACTCGTGCTGACCATCGTTGACGTAGGTGTTGATGCGCGTGATACCGTCGGTCCAGACCGGACGGCAGAGGCAACCCAGGTTCATGACCTCCTCGACGATGAACTTGCCCGTGAAGCCGGCGAAAAAGCCGAGCGCGACGGTGTCGACGCCCATCTTCTTAAAGGCGAAGGACACGTCGAGGCCCTTGCCGTTAGCCGTGTAGCTGGCCGAGCCGGTGCGGACGTTCTCGTCGGGCTCGAGCGGAGAGCTCGAAACCGTCATGTCGACAGCCGGGTTAGCGGTTAGCGTGTAGAACATTTACAGTACCCCCTGTATATGTGAGGGCCGCGTGGCCGGCCCATTCCAACCACGCGGTTACCTCTGATACCAAATTAGCGAGCTGCGGACTCGAGCAGTGCCTTGACCTCGGCAGCGGTGTTGCAGGCGAGCGCCTTCTCGGCGAGCTCGTCGCACTCGGCCTTGGTCCACTGGCTGATGGTCTTGCGGGCGCGCAGGATGGACGGAGCGCTCATCGAGAACTCCTCCAGGCCCCAGCTGATCAGCAGCGGCTCGAGCAGCGGATCGGCAGCAGCCTCGCCGCACATACCGACCATGATGCCGGCCTTCACGCCGCTCTCGATGATGTTCTTGAGCGAGCGAAGCACGGCGGGATAGTAAACCTGGTACAGGTTGGAGATGGTGTCGTTACCACGGTCGGCGCACATGGTGTAGCCGATCAGGTCGTTGGTGCCGATGGAGAAGAAGTCGGCGACCTCGGCCAGGCGGTCGGCGAGCAGCGAGGCGGCAGGCGTCTCGACCATGATGCCGACCTCGATGTTCTCGTTGAACTTGCGACCCTCTTCGGTCAGCTCGGCCTTGCACTGCTCGACGAGCTCCTTGACAGCCAAGACCTCCTCGACGCAAGTGACGAGCGGGATCATGATCTTGACGTCACCGAAGGCGCTGGCGCGCAGCAGGGCGCGGAGCTGGACCTTGTACTGGTCGGGGTTGGCCAGGCAGTAACGCACGGCGCGGAAGCCCATGAAGGGGTTCTCTTCCTTGACCATGTGCAGGTACGGAATCTCCTTGTCGCCACCCACATCGAGCGTGCGGATGATGACCGGAGCGCCCTTGAGCGCGCTGGCGACCTTACGGTAGGCGTTGAACTGCTCCTCCTCGGAAGGAAGCTCAGCAGAGTCCATGAACAGGAACTCAGAGCGGAAAAGACCGATAGCCTCGGCGTCATGATCGAGCGCGTTGGGCACGTCATCGGGGTTGCCGATGTTGCAGGCGATGATCTTCTTGATGCCGTCGGCAGTCACGGAAGGCTTGCCACGGAAGGCCTCGAGAGCTGCCTTCTCGGCAGCGAAAGCCTCGGCCTTGGCAGTGTAGACGGCGAGCGTCTCCTCATCGGGATCGGCCTCAACGATACCCTTGCCACCGTCAACGACAACGGTCATGCCGTTGCGCAGTGCGGTGCAGCTGTTGGAAACCGAAAGGACGGCCGGGATCTCGAGGGCGCGCGCGATGATCGCGGAGTGTGACGTGCGGCCACCGGTCTCGGTGACGATGCCGGCAACATGGGCCTTATCGATCGTGGCGGTCATGGACGGCGTGAGGTCGTGCACGACAACGACGGTATTCTCGGGCAGGACGGAGAGGTCGACGACCTCCTTGCCCAGCAGCTCAGCCAGAATACCGGTGCGGATGTCGGCGATGTCGGCCGCGCGCAGACGGAACATCTCGTCATCCATGGACAGGAACATGTTCTCGAACATGGTCGAGGTGTCCATGAGCGCCTGCTCGGCGCAGGTGCCGCCGTCAATGGCGGCGTTGATGGCGTCGGTCATGCCCGGGTCCTGAGCCAGGACAATGTGTCCGCTCATGATCTCGGCCTCGGCCTCGCCCACCGTCTCCTTCATGTGGTCGGCCTGAGCCTGGGTCTTCTCGCAGAAGACCGAAAGAGCGGACTGATAGCGCTCCTTCTCTGCTGCCGAATCAGCAACCTCGTGCGGCTCAAACGTCAAGTCGGGATCGACGGCGACCATGACGGTGCCGATACCGATGCCCTCGGAAGCGTTGACTCCCTGATACATTCCCATTCCTCTCTCCGTGTCATGTGATAAAGCGTTTTGCCATATCCATGACAAAAGAGCGCAGCTACCTAAAAACAGGTCACTGCGCCCCCAAATATGAACTTAGTTGTTCAACATGCGACCCGTTTGAGTTCTACTCGCCAAGACCGCTCTTGATGAGCTCGATGGCAGCAGCCAGAGCCTCGGCCTCGTCAGCGCCGTCGCACTTGACCTCGACCTCGGTGCCGCAGGGGATACCAGCAGCCATGAGGGCCATCGGGGACTTGCCGTTGACCTCCTTCTCGGGGGTGACGACCGTCACGTCACAGGCGTACTTGCCCATGGTGGAGGCGAACAGACCAGCCGGACGCATGTGCAGACCCTGAGGATTAACGAGGGTAGCCTTCTCAGAAACCATAGTTGACTCCTTTTTTGTGTTTAACCCCTGTCATGCATGTGGCAGGAGTCAGATTCACGACGTTGTTTATATTAACTCACATCAAACGGTTTTTCATTGTGTTTCGCACGAATTGTTGGACAGATTTCGTTCGCTGTCCGCTCGCCTGCCGGGCGGGGCGGTTAAGTTTGCTGCTCTACAGTCCTGCGCAAGACGGAAAGCACATTAAGTGCTTTCCTTTGCGTGCGGAACTCGCGACAAACTTAACCGCCCCGCCCGGCAGGCGAGCTACGGAAACTCGGTCGGTCCAGAGTAATATCGTGCGAACGGAATTCTGGCTGATTATCTGTACGCAACAAAGACTCGATAGGTAGTCCCCTCTATGCCCTTTTGTAAGTTGCGGTGAAATAGGGACTGAATTTTGGGTTGAAACGGTTAAACAGTCTCTATTTCACCGCAACTTATGGGAGAGGTAGAAAAAGGCGGAGACCCTGGAGAAGGTCTCCGCCTTTGTTACAGGGGGCGATTGAAACCGCTTGCTGTGGGGTTAGACCAGGCGGGCGTTGATCGTCTTGGCGATCTCGGCGGCGTCGGTGGAACCCTTGACGGTGGCACGGAAGTCCTCGTCCATGAGCGCCTCGGCGACCTTGGACAGGATCTTGAGGTGCGTGGTGCCAGCCTGAGCGCCCGGGATGAGCAGGGCGATGGCCACGTTGACGGGAGCGCCGTCCATGGTGTCCCAACCGGTCACGCCGGACTCGTCCTTGACGACGATGACGGCAGCCTCGGTAATGGCGTCGGACTTGGCATGCGGGATGGCGAAGCCCTCCATCATGCCCGTGGTGCCCTCGGCCTCGCGGGCCAGGAAGGCGTTCATCACGGCGTCGGCGTCGCCGGCGATACCGGCCTTGACAGCCTGGTTGGAGACAAAGCTCAGGGCCTCGTCACGAGAAGCGAAGTCCTCGGCGACAAAGACGTTCTCGACCTTCACGAAGTCGGCAGCCTCGGCCTTGGGAGCCTCGACAGCAGCGGCCTTGGGGGCCTCAACCGGCTTGGCTGTAGGAGCGGCCTTCTGGTTCTTCTCGAAGTCGTACTTCTTGAAGGCCACGAACAAGATGCCACCGACCACAGCACCGATGAGGATCGCGAGGACCCACAGCGGACCGTTCTCGACAACGGGCAGGACCAGGAAGCCGCCGTGAGGCGCCGGATCATGAACGTTGAACATAATGGTCAGGATAGAAGCGATGGAAGAACCGAGCATCATGATGGGCATGACGGGCCAGATGTTCTTGGTCATGAACGGAATGGCGCCCTCGGTGATGTGGGTGCAACCAAGGATGAGGTTGACGACACCGGCGTCATGATCCTCCTGGCTGAAGTACTTCTTGCCGACGACGACGGCGAAGGTGGTGATCAGCGGCGGAACGATGCAGGCGGCGGAAACGGCAGCCATGAAGTTGGTGCCGAAGTTGTAGGTCTCGGTGCCAACACCGGCGGCCAGGGCCTCGGTGAGCATAGCCGTACCGGTGACGTAAGCAGCCTTGTTAACCGGGCCACCCATGTCAAAGGCGCACATGCAGCCAATAGCAAGACCCAGGACAACGGCGCCAGAGGCAGACAGACCCTTGAGGAAGTCCATCATGGCGGTGTTGATGGCAGCCATGGGGCCGGAGATGCCGAGCATGACCAGACCGACGATGGCAGTCGAGAACAGCGGGTACAGGAAGATAGCCTTGAGGCCGTCCAAGTTCTTGGGCAGACCGGCAAAGACCTTCTCGAGCAGCAGGATGACATAGCCAGCGAGGAAGCCGCCGACGATGCCGCCCAGGAAGCCGAAACCCACACCGGCGCCACCGGCGTCGATCATGCCGGTATCGGCGTTAACGGGCAGACCCTGGATGGCAATCATGCCGGCAACAAAGCCGGGGACGAGCGCCGGGCGCTTGCCGATGGACTCGGCAATGTAGGCAGAAAGCACCGGAACCATGAGGTTCATGGCGATGCCGCCGATAATCTTGAGCATAGCGGCGAAGCTGTTGTAGTCGGCAGCCGTCGAATCGAAGGACGTGATGCCCCACAGGAACGAAACGGCGGTCAGAACACCACCGGCGACGACGAAGACCAGCATGTGGCTGACGCCATTCATGAGGTGCTTGTAGATGACGTGGCCGATGGACTCCTTCTCCTCGACCTCGTCCTCGACATCGGCGGCAGCGGCAACCGTATCGTCGCCCTTGGCGGCGAGCGCGCGGTCAATCAGCTTTCCGGCGGCCTCGACGGACAGGGCCTTGGAAACACCGACGGAAACCATGGGCTTACCGGCGAAACGCTCAGCCTGGACATCCTTATCGGCTGCGACGACAACGGCCTTGGCACCAGCGATCTCGCTCTTGGTGAGCTCGTTCTCGACACCGACCTGGCCATGGGTCTCGACCTTAATGGTCAGACCGCGCTCGGCAGCTGCCTTCTCCAGCGCCTCCTTCGCCATGAAGGTGTGCGCGATACCGGTCGGGCAACCGGTGGCGGCGATGATGTCAAACTTAGCCATGTGTCCCTCCTTCTTGAGTACTGCGCCCGCAGGCGCTCCCCTACACGCGCGTCCTTGCGCGCTTTTCCACAACTGAAAGATACCAACCCAGCGCTTTCGCGGAAAGGAAAATGTCCCAATTCTCCGGTGAAAGGTTCTTTCATAACCGTAAACGGTAGGTGAAAGTTTACCATCAACACTTGAAACGGCAAGGTGTATCTTGTAATTGAAAATGCCCGTATACTATGGCATTGAAAAACGAGTCCTATATTTCATGCCAACCAGGAGCCATCCATGACCGATAGCAGCAAGAGCGCGCTCTCCCTTATTAGCACTCATCAGGGATATAGTGGATCCGAGCAGCGCATTGTCGACTATATATTGGAGCACCAGTCCGAAGCGCCGCGCCTGACGGCCGCCCAGCTTTCGCGTGCCGCAGCCACGTCCGAGGCGACGGTTTCGCGCTTTTGCCGCAAGCTGGGCTTTGGCAGCTTCCGCAGCTTTCAGTTTTCGTTGGCGCGCGACTTGGAGAGTCAGCGCAACGAGGGCCTGACCGACGAGGTCTCGCTCGACAACATGGAGCAGAGCCTTAAAAATATCTTGGCTGCCAAGGTCAGCGAGCTTAACGCGACCATCGACGGGATTGACCACGATACGCTAACGGCCGTTGTGCACGCGTTAAAGAATGCGGGCGTTATTGAGTTTGCGGCCGTAGGCAACACCAACGCCGTCGCGCTCGACGCGACGTTTAAGTTTTCGCAGCTGGGCCTTCGCTGCATGGCGAGCACCATCAGCGAGACCTCAATTGGTTTTGCGCTCACGTTGCGCCCCGGCGACGTTATCGTGCTGATCTCGAACTCCGGCAAGTCGCGCCGTCTGAATCGCATGGCAAAAGCGGCTCGCGACTGCGGTGCCACCGTAGTCGTCATCAGCAGCGACAGCAAATCCCCGCTCGCGCGTCTGGCAGACTACACTTTTAATACCGTCAACCACGAAGCGCTGCTGACGACGGGCGACTTTGCGTTCTCTAAGATCAGCGCCACGATGATCATCGAAGTCATCTACAACTTCCTGCTGCCCGAGATTGAAGACGCTCGCGAACATATCAGCTACTACGAGGAGCTCATCCAGCCGGATAAGGTCGTTGAGTAAAACGCGTAGTGGGACAAAAATATCAGTCTATTTTGTCCCACCAACACCGCTGATACGACCTAACCTCGAGCTTCTTCGAGCATCTGCTTGGCGTGCGCTAAACTCGCCTCCGATTGATCGCCGCTCAACATACGGGCGATCTCGGCGATACGCGCTTCGCCGGTCACCTCGTCCAAATGTGTCTGGGGAACATCGCCCGGTTCCTTACTGACAACATAATGTTTGTCGGCCATGACGGCGACCTGCGCCAAGTGGGTTACGACAATCACCTGATGCGTAGCGGCGAGATCTGCCAGCACGCTCGCGAGGGCACGTGCGGTAGAGCCGCCGACACCGGCATCGACCTCGTCAAACACCAGCGTATCGACACCGTCAGCGTTACCGAGGACAACCTTGCTTGCCAGCATGACGCGGCCGAGCTCGCCGCCCGACGCAATTCGACGCAGGGGACGCGGTGTCAAACCGGCACCGCTGCGGTATAGCAATTCGTAGCTCGAAGGACCAACCGGCGTCCACTCAGCACGGGGAAGATCACGTGACTCCCAGACGAGCTCGGCACTACCCATCTCCAAGCGCGCCATCTGGCGGCCGACCTCGTGGCAGAAGCGCGGGGCCGCCGTATTGCGAGCACGCTTAAGTGCCTTGGCAGCAGCGAACAACTCGCGCTCGGCAGCACCAAGTGATTCACGCGCCTTCCTAATCTGCTCGTCACCATCGTCCACCAGCGATAACAACTCCCGCGAGCGATCGCGCATGGCAAACACGTCGTCCATGGTGGGACCCAACTGACGCAGCAGGCCCTTGAGGTCGGAATACCGCTCGCGCATGCGAGCGAGCTCGCGAGGATCGAACGCAACGCCATCGCGATAAGCACGCAGCTCGTTGGCGCAATCCTCGAGTGAGATGCAGGCATCCGAAAGTGCGTCGGCGATGACACCCAGTTTGCGATCGACGGTAGCCATGCGCGACAGTTCTGCCACGGCGCCGTTCACGGCATCGAGCGCTCCCCCTTCGGCAGCAAGCGATGCATGGGCATCGTTAGCCGTGGCAACCAGTACCTCGGCATGTTCGGAGCGCGGCAGCAGTTCCTCGAGTTCCTCATACTCGCCCGGCTTGGGGTCGACCTCGGCGATACGCTCCAGGGCGAAGCGCGCTTCCTCGACGCGACTCCCCTGCGCGCGTGAGGCTTCCTCCACGCGACGGACCTCCTTGGCAGCCGCACGCGACGCCTTGAAGCAGGCACGGTAACGGTCGAGCGCCTCGAGCGCAGAGCGACCAGCCCAGGCATCGACCATGGCAACATGATGCGCCGGATCGAGCAAGCGCTGGTGCTCGTGCTGACCACAAAGATCCATCATCACGCCGACGCGCTCCGAAAGCTCACGCACGCTGGCGATACGGCCGTCAATTTTTACACGACTGCGGCCCTCGGCAGAAAGGCTGCGCTGTACGGT
>CAUGNZ010000042.1 GCA_959601045.1 uncultured Collinsella sp. | reverse complement strand
AGGTGCGGGAACGGCCTATTTGCTCAATGTGTTCGGCTGAGATCGGAAATCAACCAATTTTTTGGCACTAAAAATGAATATTAGCCCTGTTGACCGCGGGTGTTCTTTTTGCTATCACGCCATGCGGACACGTGCGTTCGCTCCGACACTCCAAAACCACAGTCTGTTCGCTTTACAACATGCAAACATGCGTTCGATAATAGGGCCATGGAATATCGACAGACAGACGGCAAAACTCGGCGCGTGCACAAGCAGTATGTGGACGTCGTGGCTCGCATTCTCGCGGGCGGACAAGTCGTGCCGGTCACCGTCTGCTGGGTCGACGGCCGTTGCTTTACGATCGACGAAATTATCTCGACCACCGGGTTTGGCCTGACGGTTCACGGCATTCGTACGGCAACCTATAAGGTACGTTTTGGCGGACATGCGACCGAGTTGTATCTGGAGGACCAAACGCGTGAGCGGGCGGATGGCTCGCAGACGCATGTGATGCGTTGGTGGGTATGGGCGTTTGACCGCACGCTTGAGGGCGAGCGCCGCAGGTAAGAGCGCACGGCATTCGGGTACAATGGCAGGGATCTTGTCACCTACGGCGCTGTCGTGGCGCTTTTTGAAAGGACGAAGTATGAACGATATCCAGGGCTATCAGAACGGCCCCGTCGAGACCGGCGCAAGCCGCGCCAAGGAGATGTCGCCGCGCGCGTACAATCTCGCCATGTCCGCCCTGATCTTCTTGGGCTTTTGCGCCATGGGTGCCGGCGCCTACTTTACGAGCACCATGTCGTTTGCGCGCATGATGATGAGCGGCGCCGCCCTACCGCTGGTCTTTGGCTCGTTTATTTTAACCATCGTCGGCATGGTCATGATGTCGGCTGCTGCGGGCAAGCAGTCCGTGGGCCTGTCCCTTGTGGGCTACGTAATCTTTGCGAGTACCTTTGGCCTGACCGCGTCGTTTGGCCTTGCCAACTACGACCTGCCTACCATCAACACTGCCTTTATCGCCACGGCCGCCATCACCTTTGTCTTTGGCGCCTTGGGCGTGACGTTCCCCAAGTTTTTCCAGCGCGTATATGGCATCGGCTTTGGCATTCTGCTCGCCACTATTCTGGTTGAGATCGTGCTGATGTTCATGGGCGTTTCGCAGTCCATCACCGACCTGATCGTGATCGTGGTGTTTGCCGGCTTCATCGGCTACGACACCTATGTGGCAACGACGGTGCCGCCCACGCTGCCCAACGCCGTGCTCATGGCATCCAGCCTGTTCGTGGACATCATCAACGTGTTCCTGCGCATCCTGAACATCCTCGGTCGTCGCGACTAGCGCGGGGGATTGCAGCGTTTCTTGTCGGACGCGGTAAAACGATGTGAAAGGCGGTCCTTCGGGGCCGTCTTTTTTGTACGCGGCGGGGTATCATGGATGGGAAAAGCCGATAGCGGCAGCGACAGGAAAGGTGGCCACGTATGGCAGACGTCGACAACAGGAACCGTAACCGCAGGTCCAACCGAGCGGGTCAGCCCAATCCCAAGCGCGAGGCCCGTGCCAAGGCCGCCGAGCGTCACGTGGCAACTGTGTCCGAAGCGTGCGCCAAGGATATCGAGCGTTCGCTCGCCGGTGTTCGCGAGTTTGACGGTATGCCTGCCGGCTTTGTCGCGGCGATGAAGGCCAAGGTTCAGAGTGCTGTGGCCGCCGAAGAGCAGGTCGCCGAGGACGTCGAGAACGCGGAGACTACCGAGGTCGAGGCGGCGCCCGAGACCGAGGCGGCGCCCGAGCCCGTCGAGGAGCCTGCCGAGGAAATCGCCGAAGCTGAGTCCGCGCCTGCTGAGGAGCCCGCTCCGGTCCTGCCCGAGGTCACTGTGCTTGATGCCTCCGCCACGCAGGCAATCCTCGATAACGGTCGCGGCTATGCGCAGTTCTGCGACATGGCCGTGCTCGCCTTTGCCTCGTTTACCAATCCGGGCGGTGGATATATTCAGGGTTATCTGGGCCAGGAGGCCACGCTGTGCGCCGATTCGTATCTGTACAACGTTCTCGATAGGCAGCGTAAGTGGTACGGCGAGAACCGTCGCCGCAACATCAACTGCGAGCTCTATCGTAACCGCGCCCTGGTGGTGCCTGCGGTGCGCTTCGACCGCAACCACGTGCATGCATACGCCGACGTGATCGTGGCCGCCGCGCCCAACGTTAGGCGCGCCCGCCAGGAGTATCGCGTGAGCGACGATGCTCTGCTGGATGCCCTGCGCGACCGCATTCGCTTTGTGCTCGCCATCTGCGATGAGCTTGGTCGCGAGAAGCTCGTGCTGGGTGCTTGGGGCTGCGACAACAACGGCTTTGATGCCGAGGCCGTGGCCGAGCTCTTCCGCAAGGAGCTCGCGTCGGGCGACTTCAAGGTCAAGCAGGTCTTCTTTGCCGTGCCCTCTACGCGCTGGGACGAGGACTTCGCCAAGTTCGAGCACGTGCTGGCAAACTTCCCCGAGCGCAACGAGGAGTCCTATGCTCAGGTTGCCGCCCGCACCGCAGCCGCCCGTGCCGCCGAGCAGGCTCAGGCCGCTGCCGAGGATGACGAGGATGACGACGACTGGCGCAAGTACCTGTAAACGGTGCGCGTGATGCGATATACCGAGCCGACGGGGGCTGCTCCCGTCGGCTTTTTATTGAGTGGGGAGCTTACGATGAAAAACGTTCTATGCTTTGGTGACAGCAACACCTATGGTTACGATCCGGCGGGCATGCGCGACGGTACCGCGGTGCGCTATGCGCAGGATGTGCGCTGGTGTGGCGTGGTCCAACGTGACTTAGGCGAGGGCTGGCATGTAATTGAAGAAGGCCTCAACGGCCGCACGACGGTACGCGACGACATGTGCCATCTGGACACTAACCTCAACGGTATTCGCGCGCTTCCGATGCTGCTCGAGGCCCATAAGCCGCTGGACGCCATTGTGATCATGCTGGGCACCAACGACTGTAAGACGGTCTTTAACGTGACAGCTTCCGATATCGCCCGTGGCGCCATGGCGCTGATTCGCGCCGTCCGCGCGTTTCCGTGGACCGACGCTGCGCCTTGCCCGCGCATCCTGCTGATGGCTCCTATCAAGATCAAGCCGCAGATCGCCGATGTGTATATGACCGACTTTGACGAGCATTCCGTTGAGGCATCTGAGCATTTTGGCGAGTACTATGCGCACGTGGCCGAGCAGTTTGGCTGCGACTTTTTGAATGCCGCCGAGTTTGCCGAGCCGGGCGATATCGACTATCTGCATATGATGCCCGAAAGCCACGAGAGCCTGGGTCACGCCGTGGCAGCCAAGCTCAAAGAGATGCTCGGTGAGTAGCACGGTCCCAAGCCACCGCAAAGGGGACAGGCACCTTTGTGGTGGTTTTGCCCGGGTAAACGAACGGATTGGCTGCCATATGGGCATGGACGAGCTCATCGACCTCTTTGCCGAGGGCGATGAGCTCGTCTCCAATACCGCTTTTGAGGATTTGGATCTTGCCTACGACGTGGCGAACGGCGCGACCTTCGATGGCGTTGTGTTCCGATCTTGCGAGTTCGATAGCGTTGACTGGAGCGGCTCGACGTTTCGCGACGTGGTGTTTCGCGGTTGCCGCTTTATCCGCTGCAACATGGAAGGCTGCTGGCTCAGCCGCTGCGACTTCGTTGACTGCTCGGCACCGGGACTCAACTTGCTCAAGGCGCGCCTGTCGAGCGTGTCGTTTGGATCGTGCGATTTGAGCTATGCGAACCTTTCGGAGGGACGCATTGGCCCTATGACAGCATGCGATACACGTCTGAGAGAGGCTGCGTTTCAGGGTGCCAAGCTGGGTCAGATACGCCTGGATGGCTGTGACCTGACGCGTGTTGATGTGTTCAAGACGTCGCTTTCCGGCGTTGATGTGTCGCGCTGTACATTTGCAGCGCCCGTTGTTTCGGGCGATTACCATGAGCTGCGTGGCCTGACGGTCAATGCCGAGCAGGCGCTGGCACTCTCGGGTTTGTTGGGAATTCAACTCGCCGACGACTAGACGCCCCGGCCCTTTGCTCGACCGCTATCTAAAATCAAACCGTCGCAACATCCGATGATTTTTCGCGTTTGCACGATTTTCATCGAATGTTGCGACGGTTTTTGGTGCAAGGTAGCCTGTCTCTTTTTGGCAGGTTACTGGCTATTTAGTACTGCCACATGTGGTTGACGGGGCCAGAGCCTTTGCCCATGTCAAAGCCGGCGGCGAGAGCGCCCGTTAGGTAGGCCTTGCCGGCGTTGACGGCGTCGGCAAGATCCATGCCCTGAGCCAGCGCGCAGGCGATGGCGGACGAAAGCGTGCAGCCGGTGCCGTGTGTGTTGTCGGTCTCGATGCGCTTGTGGCGGAACCACGTGGTGAGCGGATCGCCCAGATGGTTGCCCTCGTCATCGAGTGGCGCGGGTTCGGCCAATACATCGTTGGCCTCGTTGACAAGATGCCCACCCTTAACGAGGGATGCGCAGCCAAAGCGGCGGGCGAGGAGCATGGCAGCATTTTGCTGCGTGCGCTCGGAGTCGACCTCGTAGTCGAGCAGGGCCATGGCCTCGGGAATATTGGGCGTGATAACCGTCGCCAGCGGGAACAGGCGGCGGGTGAGCGCCTCGGCGGCATCTTCGGCAATCAGCCGTGCGCCCGAGGTGGCTACCATGACGGGGTCGACTACCACGTTTGTCGCGTTCCAGGCGCTCAGGCGGTCGGCGATAACCTCGATAATCTCGGCAGAGGAAACCATGCCGATCTTGACGGCGCTTGGGCGGATATCGTCAAATACGGCGTCGATCTGCGCAGCGACGATATCAGGGGAGATATTCTGCACGGCGGTGACACCGAGCGTGTTTTGTGCGGCGATGGCGGTGATGGCCGTCTCGGCATACAGGCGGTGCGCCGTGATGGTCTTGATGTCGGCCTGAATGCCGGCGCCACCGCTGGAATCGGATCCTGCGATGGATAGAACGGCAGGTACCTTACTGCGATCCATGTTTGCTCCCTTGTTCGGTCGGAATCAAATGGGTCTTTAAGCCAGCATTATAAAGATGCCCGGGCCGACTCTATGTCGAACCCGGGCGGGCGATGCAATCTTTACGCAAATGTAAGCAAATGTTCACACGTCAACAATTGACGAACACCATGTTACCGATTGTGGCTCCGGTGACGAGTTAGTCCTCCATGCCGAGGTCGATCGTCGTGCCTTCGAACACCTTGTTAACGGTGCGGACGGCGCACATCTTGCCACACATGGTGCAGGTGCCCTCGGTGGCGGCGGGGGACTCCTCGTAGCGCTTCTTACCGGTGACCGGGTCGAGAGCACACTCCCACATGGCATCCCAGTCGAGCTTGCGGCGTGCCTGGCCCATCTTGTCGTCCATGTCGCGGGCGTGCGGCACCTTTTTGGCGATATCGGCGGCGTGTGCGGCGATCTTGGTGGCCATGAGGCCGTCGAGCACATCCTGGGCGTTAGGCAGGCATAGGTGCTCGGCCGGTGTCACGTAGCACAGGAAGTCGGCACCGGAGCTGGCGGAGATAGCGCCGCCGATGGCAGCGGTGATGTGGTCGTAGCCCACGCCGATATCGGTCACCAGCGGCCCGAGCACATAGAACGGGGCGTTGTGGCACAGGCGCTTCTGCAGTTTCATGTTGGCGGCGATCTCGTCGAGCGCCATGTGACCCGGGCCCTCGACCATGACTTGGACGCCGGCGGCCCAGGCGCGCTTGCACAGCTTGCCCAGCTCGATCATCTCGGCGGTCTCGGTGGCGTCATTGGAGTCGTAGAGACAGCCCGGGCGGCAGGAGTCGCCGAGCGAGATGGTCACGTCGTACTCGTGGCAGATCTCGAGCAGCTCGTCAAAGTACTCGTAGAAGGGGTTTTCGTTGCCGGTAACCTCCATCCAGCCAAATAGCAGCGAGCCGCCGCGGCTGACGATGTTCATCAGGCGGCCGGTCTCCTTAAAGGTCTTGATGACCGATTTGTTGATGCCGCAGTGGATGGTCATAAAGTCCACGCCGTCCTCGGCGTGTGCGCGCACGACCTCGAGCAGGTCGTCCTTGGTAAGCTTGACCAGCGGCTTTTCCATGTAGCCGATGGCGTCGTACATCGGCACCGTGCCCACCATGAGCGGCGTCTCGTCGATGAGCTGCTGGCGGAACTGGCGCGTCTTGCCCGAGTTGGAGAGGTCCATGATGGCGTCGGCGCCGTAGTCCTCGGCGATCTTGACCTTCTTCCACTCCTCGGCGGCATCGGCCTTGTCGCCCGAGATGCCCAGGTTGACGTTGACCTTGGTGGCCAGGCCCTCGCCGACACCAAAGGCGCGCATGCCCTTTTTGATATGCACGATGTTGGCGGGAATGGCGATGCGGCCGTCTGCCACGCGCTCGCGGATGTACTCGGGGTCGCGATGCTCGCGCTCGGCAACCTCCTTCATCTGCGGTGTGATCTGCCCGGCGCGGGCGAAGTCGATTTGCGTGACGAGCTTAGGCTCGGTCTGTGTGCTCATTGGCACGGCTCCCTTCGTTGGCATTACCCATATCAGGTTTGCGGGTCAGGGCGGGCGCGCCCAATCTCAGCCTGTCGTCTTGTCCTGCAAGCTCCCCGTTATGTCATGGGCTCAAGTATAGCCTGAATGGGTACGATTGGGCCAACGAGCGTGCCTGTGGGGAGGCGAACATGGAAGACAAACATCTATATCGAGAGACGCAATGGGATGTATCGGCCGAGGAAAGCCGTGCGCACCATGGCCTTGTCGCGATTGGCTTTGCGGTGCTTGCCGTGCTGGTGATTGCCTTTTGTATCTGGACGTATGGTGGTCGCGGCGGCGCTGCCTGGGAGTTTGAGGCTGATGATAGCCTACCGATTATGACGGTGAGGAGTACTGGCGGTAATGCCAATACGCTCGCCGTTCCGGGCGATTATTGGTACCCGCGCGATGAGTTTGTGCAGTTGCAGCTGAGTGGTGGGTCCATTCCAGGTGAAGAAATCGAACGCGTGACGTTTGATGCGGCGCTCAAAACGCTGACGGTGAAGCTCAAAAATCAAGGAGACGTTCCCACGACCATGGATATCGCCCTGACGGAATGGCGCCTGGAGCCTCCGTCGGGCGTCAAGGTGTCCGAGGTAGAACATGTCAAGATTACCTATCAGGACGGCTCGACAAATGAAATTGCCAGAGCCGACGGCTTGGCGCAATAGCCGCCGTGCCTAGGCAGCACATTCAAAATTAGCGGTGGTCCTACAAGGCCTGTTCGTTCAGGAAGACCAAAGTGTTTTTATTTGAAAGTTCGGGAAAGTGACGATAACCAACGTCGAACGCGGTGAGCTCGCTTACATCCTCGAGCTTATTTTCTGCCATCCAGCGCACCATGGAGCCTCGCGCCTTTTTGCTGGCGGTCGAGCGCTGGATGGGCTTACCGTTGCGAATGCCTTCGCCAAAGAGGCATGTGACGGCCGTGGCGTCGCACGCGAGGCAGGGCAGAACGGCTTTGGCATACTCTATGCTGGCGAGGTTGACGATCGTGATGTTGGAGCCCGCCGGAGCGATGGCCCGTGCGAGCTTGTCGCCCCAAAACGCGTAGAGGTCTCGGGCATCGTCGACGGCAAGCTTCGCGCCCATCTCCAGCCGATACGGTTCAACGGCATGAAAGGGGCGAACGCACCCGTAGAGGCCAGAGAGGATCCACAGGTGGCTTTGCAGCCATGCGAGCTGCGCGGAATCCATCACCTCGGGCGCCATGCTCTGGTATTGAATGCCGTGGTAGGACATGACGGCAGGGGAGAGGTGACAGGCGAGTGCGGGATTGTCGAGATCGCCGTTTTTCAGGATGGGCCCGAACTCATGCAGGGTGTTGAGGCAAGGCCCCAGCAGTTTGTCACTCACGTTCCATAGCGCCTGCAGGCTGTCGCTGCCTTCATTCCGCTCGATATCTAGCAGTGCGCGGTGGAGGCGAGCCGTCTCGCGCGCAAAGGGTGGAATGCCCAGGACTTCAAAAGCATCTTGGGCCGCGCGCATCTGCTTGGCGGGCGAAATGACGACCTGCAGCATGGACTCTCCTCTGCCAAAAAGGAAGTTGCGGTGGAATACGGTCTGTTTTGGCCGTTTATGGGCCAGTTTAGTCTGTATTTCACCGCAACTGATGAAGGGTTGGTTACGCGCGCTCGATGAAGGCCTTGTAGCCGCGATAGGCCTCGTAGATATCGGCCTTGTTAGCGACCTCCCACAGGGCGTGCATGGACAGGACGGCAACGCCAGAGTCGATGACGTTCATGCCGTACTTAGCCATGATGTATGCGATGGTGCCGCCGCCGCCCGCGTTGACGCGACCGAGCTCGCAGGTCTGGAAGTCCACGCCGGCCTCGTCCATGATGTCGCGGATGAGGGCCACATACTCGGCGTCGGCGTCGTTAGAGCCGCCCTTGCCGCGGCTGCCCGTGTACTTGTTAAAGCACAGGCCGCGACCCATAAAGGCTGCGTTCTTGGTTTCGAACTTGCCGGCGTAGCCCGGGTCGAAGCCGGCGGACACGTCGGAGGAGAGCATGCGGCTGCGGGCGAGCGCGCGGCGCAGGGCCAGCGGGCTGCTCTCGCCGGCGAGCGTCATGATCTCGGCGACGGTGTTCTCGAAGAAACGGCTCGTCATGCCGGTGGCGCCCACGGAGCCGATCTCCTCCTTGTCGACGATGAGCGTGATACTCGTACGCTCGACGTCTGCCACGTTGATCTGGGCGAGCATGGAGGGGTAAGCGCAGACGCGGTCGTCGTGGCCATAGCCCAAAATCATGGAGCGGTCGAGACCCATGTCGCGGGCGGGGCCGGCGGGCACGACCTCGATCTCGGCGGAGAGGAAGTCCTCCTCCTCGACATCGTACTGTTCCTTGAGGATATCCAAGAACATCTGCTTGACGGGCTCCTTGGGGGCGTCCTTGTCGTCCTCGTCAAACTTGACGGGGCGGCCGCCCACGATCACGTCGAGGATCTCGGCGTCGACGGCGTCCTTGGCCGGCTTGGACATCTGCTCGCTCGAGAGGTGGATCAGCAGGTCGGAGATGGTAAAGACCGGGTCGTCAGCCTTGTCGCCGATGTTGATGTCGACGGTGGTGCCGTCCTTTTTGCAGATGACGCCCACAAGCGCGAGCGGGGAGGCCACCCAGTGGTAGCTCTTGACGCCGCCGTAGTAGTGCGTGTCGAGGTAGGCCATGTCGCCGGCCTCGAAGGCGGGATTTTGCTTGAGGTCCAGGCGAGGCGAGTCCACGTGGGCGCCCAGGATGTTAAAGCCCTGCTCGAGCGGGGCGGTTCCAAGGTTGACGAGCATAAGGTCCTTGCCGTGGTTGGCGGCGTACACCTTGTCGCCTGCCTTGAGCTCGCGGCCTTCGGCGATCACGGTCTCCAGGTCGACGTAGCCCGCCTCCTCGGCCATCTTGATGCCGGCCTTGACACACAGGCGCTCGGTCTTGTTCTCACTCAAAAACTGCTTATAGCCGAGGCAAAGCTCCTCGAGCTCCTCGATCTGCTGTGGCGTGTACTTTTTCCATGCGCAGGGACGCTCCATGACGCAGGCTCCTTTCGGATCGATCGTGCTGGTTAATGTACCGTGAGCCATCGTATCACGCGCGGGCGCGCGGTGGCGGAGGAGCTTGATGTGCGGTGGCCGCGAGGCGGGGAGCGTGTAAACTGGTGGGAGCAAATCGTGCCCAGCCCAAAGCGAGGTATTCAATATGTCTGACAAGCGCCGCACCTTTGCCGTTATCGACGGCAACTCGCTCATGCACCGCGCCTTCCACGCCGTGCCGCCCGCCATGAACGCGCCGGACGGTCGCCCCACCAACGCGATCTTTGGCTTTTTAAACATGTTTCTCAAGATGATCGACGCCTTTAACCCCGACGGTGTGGTCGTGGCGTTTGATAAGGGCAAGCCGCGCGTGCGCATGGAGATGCTGCCGCAGTATAAGGCGCAGCGCCCGCCCATGGACCCCGACCTGCACGCGCAGTTTCCCATGATTAAGGAGCTGCTCGCTGCGCTCAACGTGCCGATTTTGCAGTCCGAGGGCTGGGAAGGTGACGATATCCTGGGCACCATGGCGCGCCTGGGCGAGGAAGCCGGCTGCGACATGCTGCTGGTGACCGGCGACCGCGACATGTATCAGCTCGTGACCGAGCACGTCAACGTGGTCTCGACCCGCAAAGGCCTGTCCGACGTGGCGATTATGACGCCCGAGAGCGTGGACGACCTCTATCACGGCATTACACCGGCGCTCGTGCCCGATTTTTACGGCCTGAAGGGCGATACTTCCGACAACATTCCCGGCGTGCCGGGCATCGGCCCCAAAAAGGCGAGCGCGCTCATCGCGCAGTACGGCAGCTTGGACGAGGTCATCGCACATGCCGACGAGGTCAAGGGCAAGATGGGCGAGAACCTGCGCGCGCATATCGACGACGCGCTGCTGAGCCGCAAGGTCGCAACCATTCGTACCGATGCGCCTGTCGAGCTCGACTTTGATGCGACGTCCTTCCCGGCGTTTTCTGCCGACGAGGTGTCCGCTACGCTGGGCACGCTCGGCATTACGGCCATGCAGAACCGTTTTTTGGCGCTGATTGGCGGCGAGGGCGGGGCTGCGGCCGCTGCTAGCACGTTTGAGATGCCCACGATTGAGCGCACCGCTGCCGGCGATGCCGAGGCGCTTGCTGCCGTGGCGTCCGAGGTTGTCCGTGCGATCGAGGCGGGCGAGTGGGTCGCCGCCGTGGTGGACGATGACAAGGAGGAAGGCGCACTTTTTGGCCTGACGCGCACGCTGTGGCTGGCGACGTCCAAGGGGTTGCTTGCGCTCGAGGAGGGCGACGGCGGTGCGTCTGCCGTGGTCGATGGCTTCAACGTTGCCCACGGCTTGGTCGCCGGCGTGCTCGCGCGCCTGTTTATGGAGGGCCGCGTGGCGAGCCCGGACATGAAGGCGCTGCTGCACGAGCTTTCGCCCATCGATTCCTCTGAGCCCGAGCTCATGGATCCGCTGGCCGTCGATTCCACGCGCATCTTCGATACTGTGGTCGCCGCCTATCTGTTGGATTCCGACCGCTCCGAGTTTGATGAGGCGTATCTGGCCGATACCTATCTGCAGATGACGCTGCCTGCGGCGCGCGGCGCGGAGGGTGCTGGCGAGGACGCTCCTGCCCCTGCTGCCCGCACTGCGGCCCTGACGCTGGCGCTCGTGGCGCCGCTGCGCGACCGCATGGCCCGCGAGAACGCCGCCAACGTGTTCGATGGCATCGAGATGCCGCTCGTGCCGGTGCTTGCCAAGATGGAGCGCGCGGGCATGCTCGTGGACCCCGACCGCCTGCATAGTCTGTCCGAGGGTCTGGCGACCCAGATTGCCGAGATCGAGCGGAGCATTCGCGATCTGGCCGGCGACGAGACCTTTAACATCGGCAGTCCCATGCAGCTCTCGCACGTGCTCTTTGACGTGATGGGCCTTCCGACCAAGGGCCTCAAAAAGACCAAGCGCGGCTATTATTCGACCAACGCCAAGGTGCTGAGCGACCTTGCCCGTGACCACGAAATCGTGCGTCTGATCTTGGACTGGCGTGAGAAGTCCAAGATCAAGTCCACCTATCTGGACACGCTGGGCCCGTTGCGTCGTGGTGACGGTCGCGTGCACACCACGTACAACCAGACCATCACGGCGACGGGTCGTCTGTCCTCGAGCGACCCGAACCTTCAGAACATCCCGACGCGCTCGGAGCTGGGCCGTACTGTCAAGACGGCGTTTTCGGCAGGCGAGGGAAGCGTCTTTTTGGCGGTGGACTACTCGCAGATCGAGCTGCGTCTGCTGGCGCATCTCTCGGGTGACGAGCATCTGGTGCGCGCCTTTAACGAGGGCGAGGACTTCCATGCCGAGACGGCCGCGCGCGTGTTTGGCGTGCCGGTGTCCGAGGTGACGCCCGACCTGCGCAGCCGCGCCAAGGCCGTGAACTTTGGCATCGTGTATGGTCAGCAGGCTTACGGCCTATCGCAGTCGCTGCATATCTCGATGGCCGAGGCACGCGACATGATCGACCGCTACTACGAGGCATACCCGGGCGTGCGTACGTTCCTCGACAACGTGGTGGCGCGTGCCAAGCAGACGGGCTATGCCGAGACCATGTACGGCCGCCGTCGCCATATTCCTGAGCTCAAGGCCAAAAACCCGCAGCTCCGCGGCTTTGGTGAGCGCACGGCCATGAACCACCCCATGCAGGGCACCGCCGCCGACATCATCAAGATCGCCATGGCCCGCGTAAGCCGCCGCCTGGAAGAAGAGGGCTTTGCTGCCCACATGATTCTGCAGGTACACGACGAACTGGACTTTGAGTGCCCCGTCGACGAAGTCGAGCGCCTCACCGCCATGGTCCGCGACGTCATGGAACACGTAGTAGACCTCCGCGTCCCCCTAATCGCCGAAGCCAGCACCGGCATAACCTGGGCCGACGCGAAATAGGGAAGCACTCCGTAAGGCAAGCTCGCCCAAGACGCAAGCCCCCACATACTTAAGATTTGGGACAAACACTACTGATTAATTTGTCCCACAGTAACCAAAACAGAGGGGAGCCCCTTCCAACAAGGGGCTCCCCTCTGCTCAAATCATTTCAGCTAAGTATCTAGACACTCAAGACGCCATCTTGGCGGCAGGAAAGTAAACCTAGGACCTGGCCGGGCGGCGCGGATTAGTTTTTCGTAGATTCCGCACGAGCCGAAAAGCACTTAATGTGCTTTCCGCGCGAGCCCAGGACCTGACCGAACGAAAAACTAATCCGCGCCG
>CAUGNZ010000041.1 GCA_959601045.1 uncultured Collinsella sp. | reverse complement strand
GTTGAGCTCTCCGGCGACAGTGCCCATGCTGGCGGCCGTCATGACATCATCATCGGGGTCCCAGGCCAGCACGCGAACGCCCGCCTGCGCATAGCCGCGGGCAAAGCTGCCGCCGATGAGGCCCAGGCCAACGATGCCCGCGCATTTGGGACCGCCCTGGTTAACGCGCGCGTTTCTCACCGTACCCATGGGCTACTCCATGGTCTCTTGGCAGACGACCTCGCGGATGGCGCGAATGCGGCGCATGGTGTCGTCGAACTGGTCGGGGGTGAGGGCCTGAGCGCCGTCGGACCATGCGCGGCTGGGCTCGTCGTGGACCTCGATCTCCAGGCCGTTGGCGCCGCAGGCGGTCGCGGCGAGCGCCATGGGCTCAACGTAGCGGGTGTAGCCGGTGGCGTGGCTGGGGTCGGCAACGACAGGCAGGTGCGACAGGTGGTGCAGCACCGGCACGGCGTTGAGATCGAAGGTGTTACGGGTGCGGGTTTCGAAGGTGCGGATGCCGCGCTCGCACAGGATGACGTTGTCGTTGCCCTCGCTCATGATGTACTCGGCGGCCATGAGCAGCTCATCGATCGTGCCGGACATGCCGCGCTTGAGCAGGATCGGGGTCTGGGTCTTGCCGACCTCCTTGAGCAGGGGGAAGTTCTGGGCGTTGCGGGCGCCGATCTGCATGACGTCGATCTTCTTGTCCAAGAAGACCTGCACGTCGCGTGGGTCCATGATCTCGGTGACGATCGGCATGTCGAGCTCGGCAGACGCCTCGCACAGCAGGTCGAGGCCGGCGGGGCCCATGCCCTGGTAGGCGTAGGGGGAGGTGCGGGGCTTGTAGGCACCGCCGCGCAGCATCGTGGCGCCGGCGGCCTTTACGCGGCGTGCGATGCGGATGAGGTTCTCGCCCTCGACGGAGCAGGGGCCGGCGATGACTTGGAACTGGTCGCCGCCGATTTTGACGCCGTGGCCGCAGTCGATGACGGAGTCCTCGGGGTGGAACTTGCGATTTGCGCGCTTGAACGGCTCGGAGACGCGCTGCACGCGCTCGACGACATCCATGGACTCGAGCAGGAACGGGTCGATCTTGGTCGTATCGCCCACCAGGCCGATGATCGTCTCGTTCTCGCCGCGCGAGACATCGGTCTTCAGCCCCTTTTTCTCAATCCAGCTGACGATATGGCTTACGGCATCGTCGCTGGCGCTCTGCTTTAAAATTGCAATCATGGTGTGCCTCTCACCTCGATGGATAACTTTTGCAAAAACGGCCCGCATCGCGAGCCGTGTATATATGGTGCATGTGAGTTTATACTATCTGACTCGCTTTTGCCTTCTAAAGTGGGCCGTTGCGCCTCGTCTTCCTCGGAATTGCAAAGCTTTTTCTTTTATTTTGATAGCCTGTGGTGCACTTGGGTATAATGGCAAACGTTGGCCCTATTAGCTCAGGGGATTAGAGCGTCTGCCTCCGGAGCAGAAGGCCGTTGGTTCGAATCCAACATGGGGCACCATCGAACGTAAGACCGTCCGAACCTCGCATGGTCCGGGCGGTTTTTCTTATACCGACGCGACGTGATGGGACGTGGTATGGCAGCAACGGATATCGAGCGCGGACTCTCGACCGCCGAGGTCGAGGAGCGCATCGCCGCCGGTAAGATCAACCGCAACATGGAGCTCAAGACCAAGTCGGTCAAAGAGCTCATCATCGAGAACCTCTGCACGCTGTTCAATTTGATCAACGTGATCTTGGCTTTCCTGGTCATTTTGACCGGTTCATTTAAGAACCTGACGTTCCTGTTTGTGGTGTTCCTCAATACCGCTATTGGCGTCATTCAATCCATGCGGTCCAAGAAGATGGTCGATAAGCTCACGCTGCTGACCTCTAAGAAGGCCATCGCGGTGCGCGACGGTGCCGAGGTGGAGCTCGACTTGGACCAGATCGTGCTCGACGACATCATCCGCCTGGGGCGCGGCGACCAGATTCCCGCTGACGCCGTGGTGGTTTCGGGCGAGGCGCTCGTGAACGAGAGCTTGCTGACGGGCGAGAGCGACCTTATTAAGAAACAGCCCGGTTCCGAGCTCATGAGCGGCAGCTTTATCGACTCGGGCCTGCTGCGCGCCCGCGTGATCCATGTCGGCGCCGACAACTACGTGGCTAAAATTAATAACGAGGCGAAGTACGTCAAAAAGGTCAATTCCGAGATCATGAACGCGCTTAACGCCATCGTGCGCTTTGCGAGCATCATCATGATCCCGCTCGGTTTGGCGTTGTTTGCCTCGAGTGTGAGCGAGCTGTGGGATGCCGCGGGAACCCCGGGCGATAGTGCGCTTTCATGGTGCTTCTCCGAGCTGTTGGCTGGTCATGTGCCTTCGTCGGCGCTGCTGTCCACGGTGGGCGCCCTGCTGGGCATGATCCCGCAAGGCCTGGTGCTGCTGACCTCGTCGGTGCTCGCCATCGCCACGGTGCGCCTGGCCCGCCGCAAGGTGCTGGCGCAGCAGCTCTACTGCATCGAGACGCTCGCTCGCGTCGACGTACTGTGCCTGGACAAGACGGGCACCATTACCTCGGGTCGTATGGAGGTCGAGGGCACCTACCCGCTGCCTGTTGAGGGTGTTGGCTTTGGCGTGGACTCGGACGAGGCGGCTGTTCCCGTCGATACCACAGTGCTCGATTTTGCGCTGGCTAACGTGGCACGTGCGACCTCGGCCGATGCCAACGAGACATGCCAGGCGCTGCTCAACTATTACGCCGATCGCCCGGTCGAGGTGTCCGAGCCGCTGTCGGTCATTCCATTCTCGTCGTCTAAAAAATGGAGCGGCGCTTCGTTTGCGCAGGGCTCCTATGTGATGGGCGCCGCGCAGTTTGTGCTTTCGGAGCGTGTGTTTTCGCAGGTCGAGAACCGTGTCGCCGAGCTTGCCGATACCTGCCGCGTGCTCGTGGTGGCGCGCGTGGACGGCTTTACGCCCGATGGGGATATGGTGGGCGAGGCCGAGCCCGTGGGATTTGTGACCATCCGCGACGAGATTCGTACCTCGGCGGCCGAGACCATCGGCTACTTTAACGAGCAGGGCGTGACCCTCAACGTGATCAGCGGCGACGACCCACGTACGGTGTCGTCGATCGCGCGCGTGGTGGGCGTGCCGGGGGCGGACGCTTATGTGGACGCCACGACGCTCGATACGCCGGCCAAGCTCGATGCCGCAGTGGACCGCTACCATGTCTTTGGTCGTGTGACCCCGCAGCAGAAGCGCGAGCTCGTGCAGGCGCTCAAGCGCCGCGAGCACACCGTGGCCATGACGGGCGACGGCGTCAACGACGTGCTGGCGCTCAAGGAGGCCGACTGCTCCGTCGCCATGGCGGCCGGCTCCGATGCCGCGCGCAACGTGGCCGAGATCGTACTCGTCGACAACGATTTTGCCTCGATGCCCGCCGTGGTGGCCGAGGGCCGTCGCTCCATCAACAACCTGCAGCGTTCGGCCTCACTGTTCCTGACCAAGACGCTGTTCTCGATGGGCCTGGCGGCGCTGTGTATCGCGCTGCCGCCGTACCCCTTCGAGCCCATCCAGATGACGCTCATTAACTTCTTCTGCATCGGCGCGCCGGGCTTTGTGTTGGGCCTGGAGCCCAACAATGCTCGTGTGAAGGGTGCGTTTTTGAGCAACGTACTCAAGCGTGCACTGCCGGCGTCGATTGCGGTCATTTTGGCTGCGGCGCTCGATATCTTTGTGGCGCGCGTGTTTGGCTTTAGCCAGCTCACGCTGTCTACGATGTGCCTGCTTACGTCGTGCGCGGCGAGCGTCAGCCTAATCTGGCGCATCTCGCAGCCTCTCACGCCCTTACGTGTGGTGCTCTTTGTGTTTGTAGTCGCCGGCATCCTGGTGGGCGTTATCGGATTCCCGGAGCTGCTGTCTATTGCCAACCTGTCGATGGGCCAGATGGTTATCTTGGCTGTTATCGTGGTCTTTACCTGCTCGGTGTTCTTTAAGCTCGCCACGATGATGGATTCGCTCAAGCCGCGTCGTCGTCATGCCGCAACTGGTTTTGGCCGTGGTGTGCGCGTCCACCTGGGTCGCGGTGGCGGCAAGGTGAGCTCGACGGGTTCGACGGCCGAGCGTTTTGCCAAGCGCGTCGCCGCCGACATGGCGCAGCGCCGCGAAGATCGCACCGCTCGCGAGGCCGAGGCCCGTGCACTCGAGGGCGTGGCCCAGGCCCAGCCCAAGAAAAAGAGGAGTACCGGAGCCAAGCGCTCTCGCGTGACCAAGTCCGCCCAAGGCATCAAAGTCTCGATGCCAAGCAAAAAGAAGAAGTAACTACGCGCCCTGGCGATGTTGAATTGGTGCCTTGCTCCTGTGGGGCCGTGGCGATGTTATGCTCTAACCTCGATTGTTTGAATTGCTTCGAAAAGAGGATGCCGTGATCTGCCCGCATTGCCTTAAGACTATCGAGGACGGCGCCTCGTTCTGCCCCTACTGCAACGCCTATGTGGGTCCGGGCGATGGCCCCGAGCACACCGAGTTCGTGTTCTGCGAGGGCTGCGGTGC
Organism: uncultured Collinsella sp.; assembly: GCA_959601045.1. GTDB lineage: Bacteria > Actinomycetota > Coriobacteriia > Coriobacteriales > Coriobacteriaceae > Collinsella. The sequence goes on along the minus strand of CAUGNZ010000041.1, from coordinate 8,285 downwards.
CCGTCTTTCTCCGCACGATCGTACGTGTCCCAAATGCGGACGCCCCGCTCCGGGTATCCTCTCCGAGGACGCGGCCGCATCCGACCTGGCAGCGGGCCACACGGCGGGCTTTCCGCGCCTAACGCAAGAGCAGATCGATACCGAGGTGCCTCATGCGCCCGCCTCGGCTGCCGCGGTTCTTTCGGACGCCGCCGATCCTAACGAGACCTGCGTGCTGCCGGCTTTCGATAAGGATTTCGGTATCCCCAAGGTCGATATTCCCACGCCCGTTTCCCTGCACGACGATGCTCAAAAACCCAAGCGCAAAGTGCATCCCGACGAGGACGCCTATCACAAGCACAAGCGTCATATCCCCAAGCCGCTCATCGTCATCGCGGTACTTGCCGTCGTTTGCGGCGGTGCCTATTGGTTCGTGACGACCGATCCCATGGGTGTCATGCCTGGCTTCTACGACCAGTTTGGCCAAGCTGCACAAACCACCTTCCCCACGCGCCAAAAGGGCGAGGCGACTGAGGACGATACCAAGCAAGACGATTCTGCCGAGGTGGTCCAGGAAGAAACCGTGCTGACCGATGATCAGCTCTATACCAGGCTCGACGGTCTGTATCAGACCATCGTGTCCTACGGTGACGAGGACCAGATCGGCGAGGTCATCGATTCCTTTAACAACGGCTATCTCCGAACGCCGCTGTCCACCCGTCAGGAGCTGTCGCAGAGTGCCTACGCCCTGCGCGACCAGATCAAAAAGACGCAAGATGAGCTCAACAACCTTAAGTACCAGGACGATACGGTCTATGCGGATGACATCGCCCACTTAAAGCAGCTTGCCGAGTGGATGTACGAGCGTGTCGACGTGATCTGCCAGAGTTGGGACATCTCGCTGGCCATTCCCGATGGCGAGTCGATGAGTCCCCACCAAAGCGAGATCCTGGCTCCCATCGCGCAGGGCGGCAACAGCGCGCTGAACCAGTACGACGCCAACGTGGGCTCCTGGAAGCCGCAGCAGCGTTCCTAAAATTAGTTCGCCATAGTCGGCATAACCTACGTGCGCAATTGATGTAAGCCCATGCTTATTGCTACAATTCGTACAAATATGCTTTAAACGCACGAGGAAGGAACCACATGTTTGGTTTTAAGAAAGAGCTCTACACGCCCGAGTATCAGCTTGCCGGTGACGAGTGCGCCGTTATCGAGACGTCGAAGGGTACCATCAAGGTCAAGTTTGACGGCGAGGGCGCTCCCATTCATGTCGCGAACTTCTGCGAGCTTTCCACGATGGGTTTCTATGATGGCCTTAAGTTCCATCGCTATGTGCCCGGCTTTGTCATTCAGGGCGGCGACCCCAATACCCGCGATATGTCCGGCGCCGACGTCGCTGCCGGTCTTGAGGGCCCCGATGGCATGCCCGGTACCGGTGGCCCCGGCTACTGCATCAAGGGCGAGTTTGCCACCAATCCGCGCAACAGCCATGTCGATGGCGCCCTTGCCATGGCACGCTCCATGGACCCCGATTCCGCGGGTTCGCAGTTCTACTTCTGCCTGGGCGCCCAGCATAACCTCGATTCCGGTTACACCGTCTTTGGTACCACGGTCGAGGGTCTCGATGTGATTTCGCAGCTGCGTGCCGGCGACGAGATCGTCCATGTCGAGATCGTTCACGAGTAAAGGGGATTTCCTTGAATAGCCAGCTGATCCAACAGGGCCGCGCCGCTTACCGCGCGGGTGATTTTTCCGCTGCAGCCCAGATGCTTGGGGCGGCAAAGACTCCCGATGAGATTATGGGCGAGGCCGATCACCTTCGTGGTAACGCCTTGATGCACCTGGGCATGTATGCCGAGGCCGCCGAGGCCTACGCCGCCGCCCTCAACGACGGCACCTATGGCAAGCGCGGCGCGCTGCTCACCAACCGCGGCAAGGCGCTCGCCGCCGTGGGCGACTACACGACGGCCGCTCAGGCGTTCTCTGCTGCTACGCAGGACGCTTCTTATGCCACGCCGTTCAAGGCCTATCTGGGCCTGGGTAACGCGCTGTTCCAGTCGGGCGACTATGCCAACGCGGGTACTGCCTTCCGTCAGGCTGCCATCGATGGCGCCAATCCGGCTCCTGCCGCCGCGCTCGGCGAGCTCGGTCGTTGCTTCATCAAGCTCGGCCGTCCGGCGGATGCCGTGGAGACCTACCGCACGGCTATCGACTTTGCCGGCCCCCGCGACGACACGCGTGCGCTCAACGCCGGCATGGGTCAGGCGCTTTCTGCCGCCGGCCGTCCTTCCGACGCACTCGACGCCTTTAACGCCGCTACTGCCGATGGCATCTACCAGCTCACCTCCGAGCAGGCCGATGAGCTTGCCCGCGTGCACGATTCGCTTGCCGCGCTGTCTGCCCAGACGGCTATGGCCACGGCTCCGGCGCCCGCGATGGACGCTCCTGCCGTCGATCCGCTCGATCCTACGGGCGCGACCGGTCAGTTTATGCCCGATCCCTCGGACACCGGCTTCTTTACGCTGTCCGAGTCCGAGATGGTTCAGCAGGACCGTCAGGATCGTAAGCAGGCCAAGGTCCGTCGTCGCCATCGCCACACGGGTCTCAAAGTCTTCATCGTGCTGCTTCTGCTCATTTTGATCGCCGCGGGCGGTCTGGGCTTTGCCTACACGCGCGGCTTTGGCTTCCCGTCCCAGGAGTCTGTCGTTACCGATCTGTTCCAGGCTGCCGGCGACGGTGACACCGCAAAGGCCGAGTCTTGCCTGGCATCGAGCCTGTCCGAGGACGCTAAGTCGATGATCATCTCCTCGATTCCGCAGGGTGCCACCGTGTCCGTCGAGGGCATGGATCAGTCCATGACCGAGACGACCGCTAAGGTGAAGGCATCGCTGTCCAAGGGCGGCGAGCAGGAGTACACCGTCAAATTCGTGCGCTCCGACAACCATATCGGCTGGGCCGTTTCCTCGCTCGATATGGATTTCTCGGCTGCTGACAACCAGTAGTGACCTTATGGGATTTAGCTTTGCCCGGCGCTTCACCGCAAGTGAGGTGCCGGGCTTGCGCTAGTATGATGAGCTAGTAGTTTTCCAGCAATCATCCAACACATCAGGAGTTGCGTTGTTTTCTTTGATGGATATGTTCTTCGGTAGCTATGCGGGCGATCTTGCCATCGACCTCGGCACCGCAAATACGCTTGTCTCCGTGCGCGGCAAGGGCATCGTCATTCGCGAGCCCTCTGTAGTCGCCATCGACAAGAACGACGAGCGCATCCTAGCGGTCGGTATCGAGGCAAAGCGCATGCTCGGCCGTACGCCCGGCAACATCGTGGCCGTTCGTCCCCTGAAGGACGGCGTCATCGCCGACTTCGATGTTACCGAGGCTATGCTTCGCTATTTTATCGACAAGGCGTCCGAGAAGCGCTATCCGTGGACCCCGCGTCCGCGCGTTGTCGTCTGCGTTCCCTCCGGCGTCACGTCGGTCGAGAAGCGTGCTGTCTTTGAGGCCACGATCCAGGCTGGCGCTCGCCAGGCCTACCTGATCGAGGAGCCCATGGCTGCCGCTATCGGCGCCGATCTGCCCGTCGAGGAACCCACCGGCTCCATGGTCATCGACATCGGTGGCGGTACCACCGAGGTTGCCGTTATCGCTATGGGTGGCATCGTCGTCTCGCAGTCCATCCGTATTGCCGGCGACGAGTTCGATCAGGCCATCCTCACGCACGTTCGTGATGCCTACAACTTGGCCATCGGCGAGCGTACGGCAGAGGACATCAAGATCAAGGTCGGCTCCGCCGTGCCGCTCAAGGACGAGCTCGACGTCGAGGTCAACGGCCGCGACGTGATCACCGGTCTGCCCAAGACCGTGCGCATCGAGAGCGAGGAGATTCGTCGCGCGCTCAACAAGCCGCTCGACGAGATGGCCAAGGCCGTCAAGGACGCACTCGACGCTACGCCTCCCGATCTTGCCTCGGACCTTATGTACTACGGCATTTTGCTGACTGGTGGCGGCGCGCTGCTGCGCGGTCTCGACGTGCGCCTGCGCGATGAGACCGGTGTTTCGGTCAACGTCAGCCCCACGGCGCTCGATAACGTCGTTAACGGCTGTGCCCGCGTGCTCGAGGCCAATGCGTTTGATGGCGGCTTCGTCCAGACCAATGCTTAATTTCCAAAAGGTGGATTCCATTTGGCACGATCTTCGGGTTTCTCCACAAATCTGAATACCAAGCGACAATCAACGGGTATGCGCCCGTTGATTGTTTTCAGCCTGATTTCGGTGTTGCTGCTCACGTTTTACATCCGCGAGGGCGAGGCAGGACCGATTCATGCCGTGCGTTCGGGCGTGACGACGATTACCTCGCCGGTGCGCTTTGTGGGCTCGGCTGTGGCGGCCCCCTTCAATGCGATCGGCAACGTGTTCTCTAACCTTACGGCGTCGCAGGACACGCTTGACGAGCTTAAGAAGCAAAACGAGGAGCTGACCTCTAAGGTTGCTGAGCTCTCCGAGGCTCAAAAGACCGCCGAGCGTCTGGAGGGGCTGGTCGGCCTGCAGTCGACCTACAACCTCAAATCGACCGCTGCTCGTATCGTTGGTGCCTCGGGCGATGCCTGGACCTCGACCGTAACCATCGACAAGGGCTCTGCCGACGGCCTTACCATCAACATGCCCGTGACGAGTTCTGCCGGTGTTATCGGTCAGATTATCGAGGTATCGGCCAAGACCTCTACCGTGCGCCTTATTGGCGACGAGAACTCGGGTGTGTCCGCCATGGTACAGGACACGCGCGCCCAGGGCATGCTGCAGGGTCAGGCTGACGGCACGCTGCGTCTTGAGTACGTGAGCGTCGACTCCGATGTTAAGGTTGGCGACATCATCGTGACCTCGGGCATTGGCGGTGTATTCCCCAAGGGTCTACCGCTCGGCACCGTCTCGTCGGTTGAGAAGTCGGCAAACGACGTGTACTACACCATTGTGGTGCGCGCTCAGACCACGGCCGAGAACAACGAGGAAGTGCTGGTCATTACCTCGCTGACCGACGAACAGTCGGCTTCGGATGAGGACGTGAGCACCGCAAATAGCACGCCGCAGGGAACGTCGCGCGACGCTGCGACCAAGACGAAGGACGAGAGTTCGGATGACAGTTCCGACGCGTCCGAGACGACCGATTTCGGCTCGAGCGAATAGGGGGCATGTCCATGGATCTACACGAGCAGGGGATGAGCTCCCGTACGTTTGTAATCGCCGCCATCGTGTGCGTGCTGCTGCAGGCAGGCCTGGCACCGCAGATCTCCATTGCGGGCGGTCGCGTCAACTTCATGATTATCCTGGTGTGCCTAAGCGTGTTCTCGGGCGACCCGACCCGTGCCGTCGTGTGCGGTTTTTGCAGCGGCTTGTTCTATGACCTGTCCGCTGCCGTGCCGGTGGGCGTTATGTCGCTCCTGCTGACCGTGGGTTCTTTTGCCCTGGTGCACAGCGCCGTCGGTCAGACGGGCGGTACCCCGAGTGCGCGCGGCGTCACTGTGGGCGCCTTCGCGCTCGTCATTAATGTGATCTACAGCATCATCTTGCTGTTTATGGGTTTGGAGACGAGCTTTGTCGTGGCGATCTTCGGCCATGCGCTACCGTCCTCGATCCTGTCGGGTCTGGTTGCCATTCCGTTTTTGATGTCCGGCGTCGTGCCGCAGTCCGGCTATGGATTCTCCGCACGTGGCGGACGCCAGACGGGCATGCGCTTTAAGCCCAAGACCCGTAAGCTCAAATAGGGGAGGCTCGTAGATGTCTTCCCAGATGACGGTTATTATCGCCGGTATCGTGCTGGTTGTGGCCATCGTGGTCGCACTGGTCATTATGCGTCGCGGCGATTCTCGTTTTACCTACGATACGCAGCATGGGACGGCCCCGCGCGCCACCGAGGGCGAGGGCAATACCGCGGCGACCGCCTTTAAGGGCCGCTTCTCCATCCTCACCACGGGTGTGGGCGCGATGTTCGCGGCGCTTGCCGTCAAGCTGTGGGGCATGCAGATGGTCTCGTCGGACTATTACGAAAAGCAGGCTAATAGCAATCAGACGCGCACCGTTACCACACCCGCTGTGCGCGGCCGCATCCTCGACCGCAATGGCGTGGCGCTTGTCCAGAACCGTCCCTCACTTGCTGTCGTGGCCTACCGCGACCTTGCCGAGGATGAGGTTCTGGTTCGCCATCTTGCCAACGTGCTCGGTATGCCCTACGTGGCGGTGCTGCGCAATATTCAGGACAATTCCGAGGGCGCTCAGAGCCTGCATACCATCGCGACGGACGTCCGTCGCTCCACGGTTGCCTATATTCAGGAGCACGCCGGCGAGTTCCCGGGCGTCAAGATTGCCGAGCGTACCGAGCGCCAGTATCCATATGGCGAGACGGCATGCCATATCTTGGGCTATACCGGCACCATTACCTCCGAGCAGCTCGAGGCCCAGAATAAGAAAACCTCTGGTGATGATGATGCTTCTGCTGGCCGGATTACGTACCAGTCGGGCGATATCGTGGGCCAGGCGGGTGTTGAGAGCTACTACGAAAACCTGCTGCAGGGTATTCGTGGCGAGCAGACCGTCAAGGTCGATGCCTCGGGCAATGTGACCGGTCAGGCCGGCGCCGTGCCCGCCAAGGCCGGCTCCGACATTAAGCTCACGCTCGATCTTAAGATCCAACAGGCCTGTGAGACGGCGCTGGCGAGCGCCATCGAGCTTGCCAAGACCACTGGCTACAGCAATGCCGGCAACGGCGCTGTGGTGTGTCTCGATCCCAACAATGGCGAGATCCTGGGCATGGCGAGCGAGCCCAAGTTCGATCCGTCCGTCTTTATCGGCGGCGTCTCAAATGACGTGTGGACCGAGCTCAATGATGACAAGGGTTCGCACCCGCTGCTCAACCGCGCCATTAGCGGACAGTACATGTCGGCCTCGACCATCAAGCCGCTCTCGGCACTGGCCGGTCTTGAGTTTGGAACCTACACTTCAACGCAGACAACCAACTGCACGGGCTATTGGACGGGCCTGGGCAAGGCTTGGGGCAAGCGCTGCTGGCTGACGTCTGGCCACGGCACCATGACGCTGCAGTCGGGTATCGCCAACTCGTGCGACCCCGTCTTCTACGACATGGGCAAGGCCTTCTTTTATGACGAGCAACATTCCGAGGGCCTGCAGGAGGTCTTTCGTCGCTGGGGCCTAGGCAAGACCTGCGGTATCGATCTGCCGAGTGAGGGCGCGGGCCGTATTCCCGATGCCGAGTGGAAAGAGTCGTACTTTACCGACGCCTCTGCCGAGGACCGCAAGTGGAATGCCGGCGATATGACCAACATTGCCATCGGCCAAGGCGACATCCTGGTGACGCCCCTGCAGATGGCGTGCGCCTATATGGGTCTTGCCAACGGCGGCAAACAGTACGTGCCTCACGTGTTTTTGTCTGCCGTGTCGCGCGATGGCGACGGCGATGCCTATAAGTACAACGGCAAGGGCAAGAAGAAGCGCCTGGAGGCCAAGATCAACAGCGATTCGGATTTGACTCTTGTTCGCAACGGCATGCACGACGTGATTTACACGGCATCGACGTCCCTGGCGGCTCACTTTGGCACCCTGACGCCGCAGGTATACGGCAAGTCGGGCACGGGCGAGAAAAGCGGCGAGGACGAATACGCGTGGTTCTGCGCCTATGCGCCGGCCGATGATCCCAAGTATGTCATCGCTACTGTCCTGGAGCAGGGCGGCGGTGGCTCAGATACCGCGATGCATGTCGTGCGCGACGTGCTCGGCGCGATTTATGACGAGCCCGATACCTCTTCGGCCTCGGGCGATTCTTCGGTTCGATAGGAGGTTGCGATGGTTTTTTCTCCGGCGGATCTGTTCCGTTCAACCAAGACCGGCTCTCGCAGCAGCCTGGACCGTGTCAACAAGCAACTTTCGGCCTCGCGCGGCACGTTTCGCCAAAAGGTGCATATCGGTGTGCTCGTGGCCACAGTGGCGCTCGTCGCCTACGGTGCCATCATTATCTGGTCGGCTTCGCAGTTTAAGGCCGATGCTTCGTTCTCACGCCATCTGCTGGGAATTGGTATCGGGGCGTTGCTGGCGGTGCTGGTCTGGCGTACCGACCTGCGCGGTATTTCCAATTTCTCGACGGCGTTGCTCGTCATCGACCTGATCGTGATCTTCTCGCCCAAGATTCCGGGTCTGTCCTATACGGGCGGTCTGGGCATGACAGGCTGGATCAAGATTCCCGGTATCGGCTTGACATTCCAGCCGGTCGAGCTTGCCAAGCTCATCACCATCTTCTTTAT
>CAUGNZ010000040.1 GCA_959601045.1 uncultured Collinsella sp. | reverse complement strand
CCGCGGCGGGGTTTGTCTAAGGATCTTGCTGAAGCTCTGCCTTTGGCTCAAATGGAAACGGGGGACGCATCTGCATCCCCCGTTTTTGTTGCGGTTAGTCCAAGTCAATAAACTTGGTGCTTAGGATCTTGCCGTCTTTGACGAGCATTCTGGCCATGGTGGGGCCTCGGCTGCCTCTGGGGTAGCTGGCGCTGCCCGGGTTGAGGACTAGGCAGCGGCCCACTTGGGCTTCTTTGGTTACGTGGGTGTGGCCGTTGATGGCTACGTCTACGGATCCCACCGGAAGGTCTTCGCGGTAGTGGGCTACGGCAAATTTGAGGCCTTCGTAGGTAAAGAGCGCAAGACGGTCTACATCGGGGCCGTAGTCGCGGTAGTAATCGTTGTTGCCCAGTACGGCCCGCACGGGGGCGATGGTGCATAGGTGCTCGTAGTCCATCTCTGACGTGAGGTCGCCGGCGTGGATGATCAGGTCTGCGCCCTCAAGCTCATCCAAGAGCGCAGGCGATAAATAGCCGTGGGTGTCCGAGATGATGTCGATGCGCTTGGCGCTTGCGCTGTTCATGGGATCCCTTCCGCAAAAAACGATTCGGCAGATACATACAAAAAAGGCCCCACGGCCCCGCAGACGATGGGTCTACAGGGCTGCGGGGCCAGTGTGCTAGAGACTCAGAGCCTTCTTGAGCGGCACGACGCGGCGGCGCGAAACCGGCACGCGTTCGTCGACGCCCGTAATGCCCAGCTGGATGGCGCCCGAGGGCACCGTCTCAACGTCCGTGACGCACGCTAGGTTGACGATATAGCGGCGGTGAACACGGAAGAAGCCAAAGTCGCAGAGCTTGGCCTCAAACTGCGCCAGCGAGGTCGTCGACAAAAAGCGATCATCGACGGTATAGATGCAGGAGTAATCGTCCTTTGCCATGATAAAGCGGATGTCATCCACGGGAATGAGCACCTTGCGGCCGCCCTTTTCCACCGGGATACGCTCGATGGTCACTTTGCTGTCCGTAACCGGCTTGGCGCGTTGCATGACCTTCTCGATCGCGCGATCCAGGCGTGCCTCCTCAACCGGTTTCATTAGGTAATCGACAGCATCTACGTCGAACGCCTCGACGGCATGATCGCTATACGCGGTCACAAACACAATCGCCGGCGGATTTTTGAGCTTATGCAGCGCCTCGGCAAGTTGCAGGCCCGAGGCACCGGGCATCGAGATATCGAGAAACACGACATCCACGCGACTTTCCATAAGCATCTCGATGGCGGAGCGGACGCTCGACGCCTCCGTGATCGTGCCGATCTTGCCCGTTTGCTCGAGCAGGAAGCGAAGCTCCGAGCGAGCCGGCGCCTCATCATCCACAATCATCGCACGCAGCATAGGGATAAAACCTTTCGTCAACTAACTACGCCGGGCATCCGTCGCATGACGTTGAGCCCGTAGCCTTTTATTTTACTCTTGAATGTCAAAGATGCTCTCTGACAAATCAAGATGAAGGAGCACTTTGGTGCCCTTGCCCGGCGCCGATTCGACACGCGTATAGGAGTGCGGCCCATAAAAGCGATGGATGCGCTCCGAAATATTGTGCATGGCCACACCGGCGCCGCCACCCTGGGGAGAGCTGGCGTCGGGACGGGCAGAGCGCTCGTCAAACAGTCTGGCGGCGGTACCCTCATCCATGCCCACGCCATTATCGGCCACGGCAATCAAGATTGCATCCTCGCCGTCTTGGTGAACGGTCACGTCGATCCTCAGGGCGTCGTCATCGCCCATACCATGACGTACGGCGTTCTCGACAATCGGCTGGATCACGAACGCCGGCACCAGCGTATCTTCCACGTCCTCGGACACATCGAACGTCGCAAGCACGCGGTCCTCGCCAAAGCGGGCCTTCTCAAAGGTAAGGTAGCGCTTGGTCTGTGCGACCTCGCGCGAGACCGGAATAAGCGATCCCGAGTTGTCGAGCGTGGCACGATAGAACGATGAGAACTCACGAAGCAGTTCGCGGGCCCGCAGCGGGTCGGTGCGCGTAAACGATGCAATGGTGTTCAGCGTGTTGAACAGGAAGTGCGGGTTAATCTGCGCCTGCAGCGCACGCACCTCGGCGCGCGCCGTGAGCTCCTTTTGCACCTCGAGCTCGTGGATGGCGAGCTGCGTGGACAAGATCTCGGCAAAGCCCGAGGCAAGCGCGTACTGGGTACGGTCGACGGCGCGCGGGGTCTTGTAGTAGAACTTGAGCGTACCGACGGTACGATCGCCCACCTTGATGGGGGCGATAATGCCGGCGGGGACTTGGTTGTGCGAGCCGTCCGAGCCCACGACATCCACCATACGGTTGAACGACTGCACGATGCCATGTTCGATAACGTAGCGTGTGGCAAGCGTGTGGATGGGAGTATCGGGCAGCAGTTTTTCCTCAAACTCGCCCGCGCAGGCAAGCACGTTGTCCTCGTCGGTGATGGCCACCGTCATGGCGCGCGTCTCGGGCAAAATGCGCCGGCACACCAAACGCGCCGACTCCTGCGTCAGACCGCCCTTAATGTCCTCGAGCATGGCCGAGGCCACCGAGAGCGTCTCCTCGGTGTACTGGGAGCGCACCGAATCGGGATTGAGCGTCAAAAAGATAAAGATGCACAGAAAGATGCACAGCAGCGCGCAGGCAATCACCGTGGCGATCGGCTCGATACCGGTCACCAAGGCGAAAATAAAGTACACCAGCACGCAAATGGCGCAGGCGACGGCAATGATGCGAAAGATTGATATTGAACTATCGCGCTGGGCGCGGCGGTCGATCATTCGGCCCCCTCCAGAATACTGATCAGTTGTGCGTCACGCCAAAGCCCGTCCATAATCTTGGGCCAAAAGCTCTGGAAACGCAGATAGCTTGCAGCGTTTTGGCGCGCATAGGCCTTTGCCTCGTCGATACCATGGCGCCAGATGCGCAGGTAGCCCTCATGCTCGCGGGTAAACACGCTGCGGACCATAGCGGTCTTGCGCACGCGGTCGTCGAGCTCGCGCGAAATCCACGGGCCCGGGTAGGGCATGAGCGATGCCGCCGTAACGGGGATGAGCTCCTTTTGATGCGCGGCGAACGTCAACTTGGCCCGTTCGTAGTACCAACGGTATACATCCTGCATAAAGCGCGGTGAGCGCTTTTCGGACTCCGGAGGCAGATGGCGCACGGTCCACTCGTTATCAAACCACACGTCGTAGCCAAACATACGCATGTTAAAGAGGTAATCCAAGTCCTCGCCGCGGGTGATAAACGGGTCAAAGGCCACACGCGTAAAGGCGCGGGCGTGCAGGGCCATCAGGCCGCCGCACACGTAGTTGGAGCGCGAGATGCGGGTGCCCGAGAGCGCCTTTTTCATCCAACGGTTGAACTCGATGCGCTTGGTCCACCAACGATGGCAGATGCCCGCCTTGTCCGTGGGAGCCAGCGGCGAGCCGTCGCGATCGTAGAAATAGCCGCTCTTGACCAAGATCGGCAGGCCCTGGCGCGTCTGCTGACCCAGCGCGTAGGTCGCGCGCTTCATAAAGTCGGCATCGATGACAGTCTCATCGTCATCCAAAAAGATAACCGCGTCATGCCCCAGCACAGCGGCACAGGCTAGCCCCATGTTGCGGATGGCACCGTAGCCTCGCAGGCTCACGCACTCGCCCGAACCCTTGGGCGCGATCTGAGCAACCCGGTCTGCGATGCGCGAGGCCTGGGTGTTGGTGACAACGGTGACCTTGAGCGTGGGATGCGCGTCGACAATCTCGTGCACGCGCAGCGACACATCGGCTGTGGCAGAAACAGGACAGACCACCAAAAGGATGATGCGCGGGATGTCGCACACCTGCTCAAGCGAGGCCAGGCAGCGGTCGAGTTCGGGATTGTCGGCGTTGAGTCGCGTCGAATGGTCATAGGTGCCAGGGGCGTTTGCGCAAGCGTCATCGCCCGCCCAATACGTTGGAATCACGACCGTGGCGTTCATGCCTTACCCTCCCTGCAACACAAAAACGGGACGCCGCCAAACACAGGCGACGCCCCGCGACCTAGCTGATTCCATCATACCCACTTGGGCAAATCATTGCTCGCAAGTCGCAATGTTTATTGCGGATAACCCCAAAAGAGTACCGTGGACAGGCACAATAGCCGCTCGCTCCTATGCGGCATGCTCTGCCGCCCGAGTCATGCGGGACAGGCGGACCAGTAGCATAAAGCCAACGACCAGCAGCACGCCAATGGAAAGGACGCCCAGCGACGGGTTGCCGGTCAGCGAGGTGACGACCGACACCAGGAAGGTGCCCATAACGCTTGCATAACGACCAAAGATGTCAAAGAAGCCGTAGTACTCGTTGGACTTTTCCTTGGGGATAATGCGGCCAAAGTAGCTACGGCTGAGCGCCTGCACACCGCCCTGGAACAGGCCGACCATAATGGCAAGCACCCAAAACTCAAAGGCAGTCTTGAGGAAGAACGCGGCAAAGAGCACGATGCCCATGTAGGCGGCGACTGCCACCAAGATCATATTGAGCGTGCCCACGCGGCCGGCGAGCTTACCGTAGATGATGGCGGACGGGAAGGCCACAAACTGCGTAACGAGCAGAGCCAGCACCAGTTGGGTCGAGTCGATGCCCAGAGCCGATCCGTAGCTGGTTGCCATGGAAATAACCGTGTGCACACCGTCGATGTAGAAGAAGAACGCGATCATGTAAACCAGCACGGTCTTATTGTGGGCGATCTCACGCATGGTGTGTCCGACCTCGGAGAACACACCGCCCACGATGTGGCCAATAGTATCCTCGGGACCGCGCTCGCGACCGTACTTTTGCTTATAGGCGCGAATGAGCGGCAGGGTAAAGATGAGCCACCAGGCACCAGTGATGATAAACGACAGACGCGTTGCCAGCATGGTGGGGATGCCAAGAGCGGGGCCACCCATGATGAGCGCCAGGCAGATGACGAACGGCACGGTGGAACCGATGTAGCCCCAGGCATAACCCGAGCTGGACACGGCGTCCATGCGCTCGTCGGTGGTAATGTCAGGCAGCATGGCGTCGTAGAACGTCATAGAAGAGTTAAGGCCGATGGTGCACAGCACGTACACGGTCAAAAATGCCATGGCGGACATTGGGATAGCCTGCGCCAGGCAAAGCACCAGGCCCGTGAGGAAGAAGCCCAAGAAGAACTTGATCTTGTTGCCGGCGTAGTCGGCAAGTGCGCCCAGAATGGGCATGAGCATGGCGATGACCAGCGAGGCGATCGTCTGCGCATTGCCCCAAGCGACCACCAGGTCGGCCGAGGAAGCGCCGGTATTGATGGCGTTAAAGTAAATGGGCACCACCGAGGTATTGAGCAGCACGAGGGCCGAATTGCCCACATCGTACATAACCCAGTTACGCTCGAGCTTGGTGTATTTCATGGACAGGGACCCTTCGTATTTGCCCGATATGCAGTTAGTTCATCGTACCCCAATTGTCCAGAAGCACCGGTAAGGATTCGGCAAAGGGGCACGCATGAGCCCTATTCCTCGCGGTCGAACTCCTCATCGGCATTGAGCACGCGACCGCTGTAATTGACATGGTTGGTCACGGCTTCCATATCGCCGGTCTCGATAAAGCGGGCAACCGTGCACTCGTAATCGAGCAGCGCGCGGTCAAAGACCTCGGGGAAGCTCTCGGTCGAGACTTCATCGGTAAAGGGGTTCTTCCATGCCAAGTGGCCCAGGTTGCCGGTACGCTCGGGCAGCTCGGTCGTCACGCGGTGCGCAAGGCCGTCGAGCAGCGAGTAGTCGTGCACCAAGCCCTCAACCAGCGAGATCGCGCGCGTCTTTGCGGAGCCGGCCGGCTCAATCGCGCGGTAAAGTCGCTGCATATTGGCAACGGCAGCACCGTACTCCCCCGCCGGAATGTCAATGCCGTACACGCGTCCGGCAACATAGCTCATCAGCACGCCGGCCACGCGATTGATGCGATCGGTGGTGACGATCTCGCCCGCCGGCGGGTAATCGTCAACCGTAGCGCCATCGCGTTTAAGCTGCAGCATCAGTACATCCAGGTCGCTCTCGATCACGGCATGGACCTGACTGCTCGAATCCTCAAGCTCTGAATCGGACTCCACGATGCCAAACTGTTGCTCATAGACAAAGGGGTGAGCGTTGCGGTCGAGCACGTAATGAGACAGCAGGCCCAGCGCAAAGGCACGACCCAAGCTGGCGTCGCGCGGCAGCAGATGCGACACGCCATCGCGCAGGCACGCGAACTGGCGAGACATGCGCGACCGATGCATGACCTGCGCCAGCAGCGTGCAGTCGGAAACACGCGGTGTCAGAATGTGAAAGAAAAACGGGTCGGGGCCTTGGTTGCCCAAGATAAAGGCAATGCGCTCTTCATCGGACGTGATGACGCCCTGCGGAAGACGGTCGATGCTTTCCTCGCCAAACAGATGATGGGTGATAAGCGCGGGCATAATGATCCTTTCGATTTCATTCGATGCCACCCATTATGCCCACCGCGCGCCCATGCCAAACCTGCGATGGTAAACGACGGCACGCAAGCCTCTTACGCAAGCCCCAGGTGCGACTTGACCTCGGCGGCACGACGACGGGACACCGGCACCGTCGAGCTCACGCGGTCGAGCCTGAGCTCCATCAACCCCGTGGAGCCAATCTCAACATTGTGCACGTCTTCCAAATTGACCAGATAGCTGCGATGAACGCGAATAAAGCCCTCGGAGCCCAAGCGACGTTCGAGCGAAGAGATCGACTCATTGATCAGATATGTTCCCTCGGCGCAGACGGCGTTGCAAAAATCGGCACGCGCCTCAAAGTAGCAGACATCCGCCACGGGGATGAACACCTTTTTGCCCCCGCGATCCACCGTCAGACGCAAGGGCTGGCGCGGAGCATGGACGACACGACGAACGCCCAGGGCGGCCTCGATCTTATCGAGCGCCTTTGACAGGCGGGCATCCTCGACCGGCTTGACGACGTAATCAATGGCATCGAGGTTATAGGCATCGGCCGCATACTCGGCAAATGCCGTCACAAACACCACGACCGGCGGCGTTTTTAGGTTCTGCAGCGTCTCGGCAAGCTCGATTCCCGAGCGGCCGGGCATCGTGATATCCAAAAACAGCACGTCGGGCTTGTTCGACAGAATCGACTCCACGGCCTCGGTGACATTGCCCGCCTCGGCAATCTGTCCCACACGTGCATCCTTTTCCAGCAGATAACGTAGCTCAGCCCTAATAGGAGGCTCGTCATCAACCACCAAGATGTTCCATCCCTCGGACATATGCGCTTCCCCTCTTTTTTTCTCTCAATCCAACCGCGCGCTACACCTTCATCGGCGCCGGCTCATGCGGCTCGCCGTTCAGCTCGACGATGACCTGCGTTCCCACGCCCTCCTGGGACTTCACGCGCATGCCAGAATCTTCTCCGTAAAAGAAATGGATGCGCTGAAGCACGTTGAAGAGCGCCAGGCCGCAGCCTCGCTTGATGGAGCCGTCGGCGGTAATGCTCTCGGGCTCCTCTCGGCGATGCTGCTCAAACAGATGCGCGCAGACTTCTTCGCTCATACCGATGCCGTCATCTTCGACGATGATCTCCAAGCCGTCATCGGTCTCAAAAGCCCTAACATGAATAGAAAGCGGCTCGGTCTCGCGCTGCGCATGCTTGATGCAGTTTTCGAGCAGCGGCTGCAAGATAAACGGCGGCACCATGCTGTCGCGCACCTCAAAGTCGATATCGACCGAGACGCGCAGACGGCCGTCGCCATACCGGGCCTGCATAAGGTTGATGTAACGAGTGCCCTGTTCCACCTCGTGCTCGAGCGTTGTGAGGGTATCGGAATCGGACAGTGTCTGACGGTAGTAATTGGAAAAGTCGATGAGCAGCGACCTGGCCTTGTCCGGCTCGGTACGCACGAGCGACACGATGGTGCTGATGGTGTTAAACAGAAAATGAGGATCGACCTGCGATTGCAAGGCGCGCAGCTCCACGCGGGCTGTGAGCTCGTCCTGGCGCTCGAGCTCAAAGCTGGCGAGCTGCGTGGAGATGAGATCGGCAAAACCCGAGGCCAACGCCGTCTGGCGCATATCGATGCTGCTCAGGCGGGGATAATACAGCTCGAGCGTACCCACGCAATGCCCGCGCACGGTAAGCGGCGCGACAATGCCGGCGCGCAGGCGGGGAAAATAGCCGTCCGTCTCATTGGAGGCGTCGCGCGAAAATACACTCTGCTCGCCGGACTCGATCACGTTGAGCGTGGTCTTGAGTACAACCGGGGTGCCGGCAGGGCACTTTGCCGAGTCCTCGCCCCAGCTTGCCAACACCTGTTTGCCATCGGTAAAGCAGATGGCAGAGGCGATGGTCTCGGACAGGATAATTTTAGAGGCGCCCAGGGCCGCTTCGGGCGTAAGGCCGCGCGACGTGTAGGCGAATATTTTTGATGCGATGGCGAGCGTACGGTCGGTTGCGCTCGATGTGAGGTCGTCGGGGACCACAAAGACATACGAGAAGAAGAAGCACAGCATGACCAGACCGGCAATAACGACAACGCCCGGAACGGGATTGGGATTATCGGTTAAATCCCAGATAAGCAGCAGGATAAGCGCCGGAACGACAATACCGAGCAGGATGGCCTGAACAACATGCTGGGCCGTACGAAAGACCTTGGTAGAGTTGTAGCTCTTGCCCAGAATCAGCCTGTTTAAATCCACCGTCATCCCCTCTTGTCCGTAGCACCCATAGCAATAAAGAGGGCCGCAAGCGACCCTCTCCATTGCATTATGCAATCAAAAACTGTGTTTTACATCAAGCCATCGACAAACGGTATCTTAGGCGCTGTATTTGTTAGCCTCACCAAAAGTGCCAGCCTCGATGATCCAGCCATCCTTCATGATGACGTCCATGTTGTCGGTGTTGAGCACGTGGATGTCGGCGGCGACGTCACCGTTGACAACCAGCAGGTCGGCGCACTTGCCGGCCTCGATGGAACCGGTCTCGTCCTCGATGTGGCACATCTTGGCACCGTTGAGGGTGGCGCAGGTGATGGTCTCGACCGGAGTGAAGCCGATCTTGTCGACGAACTCGTACATCTCCTCGATGGAGCAGGTGCCGTACGGGGTGACGAAGGAGAAGGAGTCGGAGCCGATCGTCATGACGACGCCGCGCTTCTTGGCCTCGCGCAGGCAGTCGTAGTTGCGCTGCAGCTCCTTCTCGACCAGGGTGCCCTCGTACTTGTCGTGCAGCTCGGGGACGTAGACGGGCGGATAGGTGGCGTACCAGGTGGGCAGGAAGGCGATCGTCGGGGTGAAGAAGGTGCCCTGCTCGGCCATGAGGTCCATGGTGCGCTCATCGATATCGAAGCCGTGAATCAGCTGCTCGCAGCCAAAGCGAACGGAATCGTAGGCAGCGGCGTGGTTGTTGTAGCAGTGGCTCCACACGGGGATGCCGACCATCTTTGCCTCTTCGACCACGGCCTGGATCTCCTCGGAGCAGTAGTGCTGGTCGCGACCGGAGTCCCAGCGCCAGATGCCGCCACCGGTAGCCCAGATCTTGATGGCATCGGGGTTCTCGCGCAGGCGACGACGGACGGCCTTGCGCAGATCCCAAGGACCGTCGACCTGGTCGCCCCAGGGGTGCGATTCCTTGTTGAGCTGCTGGCTGCAGTGGTGGGAGTCGCCGTGGCCGGCAACGCGGCAGAAGCCGAGGCCGGTGGCCAGAACGCGCGGGCCCTTGAAGACGCCCTTGTCGATGCAGTCGCGGATCTGGATACCAAAGCGGCCGATCTCGCAGACGGTGGTGAGACCGTGGGTGAGGCAGTCGTAGGCCTGCTTGACGGCGACGGCCTGCTTCTCGAGGAGCGGCTGCATGACCCAGTCGGTGTCATCGTCGGTCAGGTTGCCCGAGAAGTGCAGGTGGGTGTCGATCAGGCCGGGAAGGACGGTCTTGCCGGCCGCGTCGATAACCTCAACGCCCTCGGGAAGGTCCTGCATGACACCGGCATACTCGATCTTGCCATTGTCGTCGACGAGAACGAGGGAGTTCTCGACCGGCTCGGCACCGGTACCGTCGATGAGCTTGCCGCCAACGATTGCATACTTAGTGGACATGGTTCCTCCTTATGGATCCATATAGTGGGCGAGGCCGCGTTGGGTTAAGGCCTCACAAAACTACCCAAGTGGTGCCGGGTTCGGTGCGCGGAAGAGAGGGTTCCGCGCACCCGATCCGCCCCGGCTAGGCGTTATTTTTTGCGGGAATTGGTGAAGGCCATGAGGGCCAGGCCAATAGCCAGCCAGCCGATCACGATGCTCCACTCCACCATGTTGAGGGAGGCGGGAGAGAACGGGATCACGAGCAGGCCAATGATGGTGCCGCAGGCAACGATAGCGAGGCTGATGCCAAACTTGCCGCCGGGCACCTCGTAGGGACGAGGCAGGTCGGGCTCGGTGAAGCGCATGCGCAGGCAAGCGAGAGCGACCATGCCGCAGGAGAAGATGAAGGCGAGAGCCGACACGTTGGTCAGAGGGATGAGCATGTTCTTGCCCAGGAACGGACCGACGACGGTGATGACGCCCAGAACGACGCAGGCGAGCTTGGGAGCGCCGGACTTGGGATCGACCTCGGCGAACTTCTCGGGCAGCTGGCCCTTGCGGCCCATGGCGAGCATGATGCGGCTCGTGGCGCCGTAGAAGGAGTTCATCGGGCCCATGGGTCCAAGCGTGGCAATGACGAGCATGGCCAGGTACAGGAGCATGTTGATGCCCTTGAGGCAGGCAAGCGCGGGAACCGGGCTCTTAACGAACTCATGCCAGTCGAGGATGGTGCCGAACGAGTAGATGCAGACCATGTAGAAGCCGCCTGCGGCCAGCAGGGCCAGGGAGATGATCTTGCCGAACTTGTTCCAGTTGAGGCCCTCGGCTGCTTCCTCAGCCTGCTGAGGAATGGTGTCGAAGCCGGCATAGAAGAACGGGGTCAGAACCAGGACCGAAACGATGCCTGCGAACAGGCTGGTGCCCTCGGTAGCAGGCTTGCCGCCGCCAGCACCGGTGACCTGGGAGAACACGGGCATGGCGTTGTCCGGCGAGCCGGTGAACAGCGAGACGCCCATGGCGAGCAGCATGCCGCAGAGCAGGGCCTTGGTCAGGAAGGCCTGCAGCTTGGCGGCTGAGCTGGCACCGCGGAAGTTGAGGAAGATGACGTAGACTGCAAAGCCGAGCGCGATCAGCGTCGGGAACAGGTAAACGTCGGCGCCCAGGATGGTATAGAGCTTGACGGCACGCAGCCACTCAAGACCGGGCAGGCTGCCGAACATCTCGGACACGAGGGTCGAGATAGCGATTGCCTCCCACGGGCACAGGATGCCGTTGCCCAGGGCCAGGAGCCAACCGGTGATATAGCTCAGCGTACGGCCAAAGCTACGATCGACATACTCGACAATGCCGCCCGAGATGGGGATAGCAGCCGTGAGCTCACCGAAAACAGCTCCGACGGGCACGAGAAAGATTGCACCCAAGAGGAATGCGATCATAGCGGGAACGGGACCGCCGCCCACGACCATCCAGTCGCCGACCTGCAGAACCCAGCCAGTTCCGATGATGGCACCGAAACCGATGGTGAAGAAGTTCCAGAGCGAAAGCGTTTTCTTCATGCCACCGTTACCTTCGACTGCAACTTCTGCGTTCTTGTCCGCCATTGTTCCCCTCCTTTCCTTATTGACGCCTCTTTGGCGTCACCCCTTGCGTGGCCTGTTTTGCCGCGCGCTTTTATTTCGTGGCTTTAAGATACGGCCTTGGCACAGCAGCGCCGCTTGCGGCTCGACCGAAGGCAGAACTGCAAAACGAGCGGCGCCGTTTTTGGGACGAACGGAGGAAGACGTCATTCGTCTTGGACGCTTTCATCTTGGCTGCTTTTGAATACCTGTTGCCGTGACGCTTGGCGCGCGGCGCGGCAACGTTCATACCATTTGTCAGGCTTTTGGCGCACATGCCCATGTGTCGTGCATCTTTTTATGTAGGATAGACAAGTTACACATGAGGCAAGGTGATTCGAATGGCATATGGATACAATGACGGCGACCAACGGCCACAAAGCGTGCGCCTTGCCGGCCGCACCACGCCAACGCCCAGAAGCACCTCCGACAACGACAACCCGCAGCGCCCCCAAGAGCAGCTCGGGGCTTCTTCGCGGCAACAAAGCCGTACCGTGCAGCAGTCAGACCGAATGAGTACGAGCACACGCCAACGCCAGACCGACACATCGCAGCCACGCCGCTACGATCGCCGTAAGACCGACTACTACGTTAAGCGCTCCTTTTCGCGACCTCAACGCGATTGCGGCAATTCCGCCCCTCGCCCCGCGTCGCACACCACAAGTCACGCGCTTCCGGCCCGCCGCCTACGCCTTGCGTTTTGCTCCATCGCCGCCTGCCTCGTCTTTGTGTTTTTGGGATCCTGTATCTCTCACGGATCAGCCGGTCTCGAGCCCACTGCCGAGGACAAGCTGCTTAAAGCTCCCGTCGCACCCGGTTACTCCTTTGCGTTCTCGACCCCACGCTCGCAGTGGCAGGCCGGCACCATGCCCCACATCTACCAAATTGACCCCGCATGGTCGGAGCTGCCCTATGCCGGTGGCACTATTCGCGAAAACGCTTGCGGTCCCACTTGCCTCACCATGGTCTATATCTTTAAGACCGGCCATACCGATAAGACGCCGGTCGATATATGCGCACTGGCCGAAGCCGGCAACTACGCCCCCACTGGTGCCACCGAGTGGTCGTTTATGACAGGCGGTGCGTGGCAGCTGGGGCTCAACGGAACACAGCTCTATAACAATCGCGAATCGATTACCCAAGCACTTCGCTCGGGTGCGCCCGTCATCGCTGCAGTGCGCCCCGGTACGTTTACCAACGTAGGCCACTACATCGTGCTCTACGGCATCGACGATGCCAATCAGAACCACCCTTAAAAAGGGTGGTTTGCTCTTAGGGTATAACCCACGGG
>CAUGNZ010000039.1 GCA_959601045.1 uncultured Collinsella sp. | reverse complement strand
CACATGGCAGACATCGCATTCGAGAAGGACCTCTCCGTCGCCGAGACCGGCATCGAGGGCCTCAAGGTCGTCGACCTCGCCGTCCACGGCGACTCGCGCGGCTGGTTCAAGGAGAACTGGCAGCGCGCCAAGATGACCGCCCTGGGCATCCCGGACCTCAGGGTCGTTCAGAACACCATCTCCTACAACGACAGCCGCGGCGTCACCCGCGGCATCCACGCCGAGCCCTGGGACAAGTTCATCTCCGTGGCGCGCGGCAGCGTCTTCGGCGCCTGGGTGGACCTGCGCGAGGGCAGCGAGACCTACGGGAAGGTGTTCACCTGCACGCTCGACCCGTCCAAGGCCATCTACGTCCCGCGCGGCGTGGGCAACTCCTTCCAGGCCCTGGAGGACGGCACCGCCTACACCTACCTGGTGGACGCCCACTGGTCCCTCGAGCTCAAGAAGACCTACACCTTCGTGAACCTCGCCGACCCCGAGCTCGCCATCGAGTGGCCGATCCCGCTCGATGAGGCCACCGTCTCCGAGGCCGACCTCAACCACCCGATGCTCAGGGACGTCGTCCCAATGGCGCCCAAGAGGACGCTCGTCACCGGCTGCAACGGCCAGCTGGGCCATGCTGTGCGCAGGCTGGCGGAGGAGCGCGGCGTCGCCAAGGACTTCGACTTCTGCGACATCGACACCTTCGATATGTCAGACCCGGACGCCTACACACAGTACGACTGGTCGCTCTACGGCACCGTGATCAACTGCGGCGCCTACACCGCCGTGGATAGGGCGGAGACCGCCGAGGGCCGCGCGACCGCCTGGAAGGCCAACGCGACCGGCCCCGCCCTCCTCGCCCGCACATGCTCTGATCACGGGATCACCCTCGTCCACGTGTCCAGCGACTACGTCTTCGACGGCACCGCCGAGGTGCATGACGAGGACGAGCCCCTCAGCCCGCTGTCCGTCTACGGCCAGACCAAGGCCGCCGGCGACATCGCCGTGGCCGGGTGCCCGCGCCACTACATCATGCGCTCCAGCTGGGTCATCGGCGAGGGCCGCAACTTCGTCAAGACGATGAAGGGCCTGTCCGACCGCGTCGCCGACCTCGAGGACGGGCTCGAGCAGGTCACGGTCGTTGACGACCAGCTGGGCCGCCTGACCTTCACGCGCGACATGGCCGAGGCCATCTTCCACGTGCTGGGGACGCACGCCCCCTACGGCACCTACGACTGCACCGGCTCCGGCACCGTCAAGTCCTGGGCCGATATCGCCCGCGCCGTCTTCGAGGCCGCCAACGGCAACGGGGACAGGGTCGTGCCGGTATCGACCGCCGACTACTACGCGAGCGCCGAGGGCCCCGTCGCCCCGCGCCCGGTCCACTCCGCGCTCGACCTGTCCAAGCTCGAGGCTGCCGGCTTCCACATGCCCGACTGGGAGGAAGAGCTGGGGGAGTACATCAAGACGCTCTAGCCGCTATTAACTTTTCGAGAGTAAAAGCCGCCGTTCTTTAACGGCGGCTTTTCTTGTTGGTGGCTATCTGCGCAGTGGTGCCAATAGTATTTTGCGGAAGATCTACCTCTCGCTTGGCATGGAAGTAGGGTGGCCGGGCTGGTCGTCGTAGGCGTATTTGCTGTACACGTTGACCTCCCACTGCTTTTTTTCGACCTTTGCTACAGAATCTAGGATGAAGCCGGTCGCAAGGCTCAGGCCGCACAGGAACATAAACGAGGCGGCGAGCATAGCGGTGGGGAAGCGCGGGACGAGGCCGGTCTGGAAATATTCGACAACGATGGGCATGCCCAGGGCGAGGCCGAATACCGCGAACAGAAGCGCAACGAGGCTGAAGAACTTCAGCGGGCGGTAGTCCTTGAACAGCGTGCCAATCATCGCAACGACTTTAATGCCGTCGCTTACGGTATTGAGCTTGGACTCGGAACCTTCCGGACGGTCGCGGTACTCGATGGGCACATCCTTGATGCGCCAGCGGTGGTCGACGGCGTGGATCGAGAGCTCGGTTTCGATCTGGAAGCCCTCGGAAAGCACAGGGAAGGTTTTAACGAACGGGCGGCTCATGGCACGGTAGCCGGTCATGACATCATCGAAGCTGTAGCCATAGATCCACTTGATCATGGCACGGACCAGATTGTTGCCAAAGCCGTGGAAGGCACGCTTGTTCTCCTCGGCGTAGGTGCCGTTGGAAAGGCGATCGCCTACGGTCATGTCGGCCGTGCCGTTAAGGATGGGCTCGCAGAGGGCCTTGGCCGCCTCGGCGGGGTAGGTGTCGTCTCCGTCGACCATCAGGTAGCAATCGGCGTCGATATCGCGAAACATCTGGCGGCACACGTTGCCCTTTCCCTGACGGGGCTCAAAGCGGACTGTGGCGCCGTGCTCGGTGGCAATGCGTGAGGTATCGTCCGACGAGTTGTTGTCATAGACATAGACCGTCGCCTGCGGAAGCTCGCGGTGAAAGTCATCGATGACTTTGCCGATCGTGAGCGCTTCGTTGTAGCAAGGGATGATGACGGCGATGGATTCAGAATTCACTTAATGCTCCTTATACATTCAATCCTAGAAAGTATAGCCGTTTGGGCCTGGCATCCTAAGATGTGGGTTAGTTCTCCAGTTTTGTTGCGCGAATCGTTTGCATGGCCGTCGGGTCTATACTGTTCGTTTGTCAACGATTACGAGTAAAGGAGTTGCATCCGTGTCGGATCAGACAAAGCAACAAGAAACTCGCAGTCTGCCTGCGACGTTTGCTAAGAACGAATTTGAGAAGGACGCGTTTATCCTTCGTCAGCTGGTTACCAAGGATTTTAAGATCAAGTATCGCCGTAGCGTTCTGGGCGTCGCATGGTCGGTGCTCAACCCGCTGCTGATGATGATCGTCATGGCCATCGTGTTCTCGACGATTTTTGGCCAGGGCCGCAATGGCTCAATGACGCCCGAGATGTACCCGCTGTACTTGATCGTGGGTAACATTACCTTTGCCGTCATGTCTGAGTCTACTAACCAGGCCCTGACGTCGATCGTGGGCGCTGCCCCTCTGCTCAAGAAGGTTAAGGTGCACCGCTGGGTTTTCCCGGTGCAGAAGGTGCTCTTCTCGCTGGTCAACTTTGCCTTCTCGCTGGTCGCCGTCGCCATCGTCATGCTGTGGTTCCGCGTTATGCCTTCTTGGCACCTTATTCTGCTGCCGGTTTGCCTGCTGCTGCTTATGTGCTTCTGCATGGGCCTGGGCATGATGCTCTCTGCCCTTACGGTCTTCTTCCGCGACGTTATGCATCTGTGGAGCGTCGTCATTACGGCGTGGACTTACATTACGCCCATCTTCTGGACGACTGACTATATTGCGCAAATGCCGCATCTCGTGCGTATCTTGATGTATGCGAACCCCATGTTCAACTACCTGCAGTTTATGCGCGATATCTTCCTGTTCCAGACTACGCCCTCGCTTATGACGTTTGGTATGTGCGTTGCCTGGGCGGTTCTTGCGCTTATTATTGGCTATACCGTGTTCCATAAGTCCGAGCGCAAGTTCATCCTCTACATCTAAGGAGTGCTGTGATGACTGAATCTGTTGTTGATTACAGCGAGCAGCCTCTGGCTGTCGAGGTCGACGACGTCACCATGATCTTTAACATGGCGTCCGAGTCGCTGACCAACCTCAAGGAGTACTTCATTAAGCTTGCCAAGCACGAGCTGTTCTTTGAGGAGTTTAGGGCGCTTAAGCACATCTCGTTTGATATTCATCGCGGCGAGGTTGTGGGTCTGGTCGGCACCAATGGCTCCGGCAAGTCTACGATGCTCAAGATTATCGCTGGCGTTCTTGAGCCTAGCGAGGGCAGCGTTAAGGTGCACGGTAACATCGCGCCGCTGATTGAGCTTGGCGCCGGCTTTGACCCCGAGCTGACCGCCCGCGAGAACATCTATCTGAACGGCGCCCTGCTCGGCTATACCAAGGAGTTCATCGATGCCAACTTTGACGGCATTATCGAATTCGCTGAGCTGCAGAACTTTGTCGATATGCCGCTTAAGAACTTCTCCTCGGGCATGGTGGCGCGTATCGCCTTTGCAATCGCGACGATTACCGAGCCCGATATTCTGATCGTTGACGAGACGTTGTCCGTCGGTGATGTGTTCTTCCAGCAGAAGTGCGAGGACCGTATCCAGCACTTTATCCAGAGCGGCGACGTGACGGTTCTGTTCGTTTCGCACTCTATGGAGCAGGTTGAGCGCATCTGCCAGCGTGCCGTTTGGATTGAGAAGGGTGACCTTCGCATGGACGGCCCGGTCGATGAGGTCTGCAAGGCGTACCGCGAGCAGTTCAACTAGGTTATAATTACTTGCGCCTGACAGGCTTGCGCTTGCTTGGGCGTGCGGTTATTTGCTCCATTAGCTCAGTTGGATAGAGCAGGGGACTTCTAATCCCAAGGTCGACGGTTCGAATCCGCCATGGAGCACCATCGTTTATTAAGCCCAGACCGCTTGGTGGTCTGGGCTTTTTCACATGCCGGTGTTCTTTATTCTTGCCGGGTATACGTTTAGACCGAAGCCGTGGCGTGAGCTGCTGTTGTGCTGCTGATGTGGATTGGTTATACGGCGCGCCTAAGGGGGCTGGAGCCGAGCGTGAGCGAGCCTCTGCTGTTTATTGGAGCCGGTGTTGCTTGGCTTGTCCTTGCCGCGCTGAGTGGGGTGAGCTTTCGAGCCGCCGCGTGGATGGGTTTTTGGTTGCGACAGTTGCCGCTCTTGCCGGTAGCTACTGCGTGTGCTGGGTTTCGATGGCGTTGGAGAAGTTGAAAGACGTGCCGGTTTTGGGGTCCTTTGAGCGAGCGCTCGTGTTCTGCGGACAGGCCAGTCTTGCCATCTTTGCAATCCACGCGGTCGATTGGTTTATTCCTTGGCAGACCATGCCTCTGCTTATGACGCTGCCAGCATCGTGGCTCTTTGCGTCGATTGTGCGCCGCAGGTGCGACATAGGGTTGGTGTACGTGATCAAGAAGGCGTAACAAAAACGGGGAGGACCAACTTGGCCCTCCCCACTATATCTAGTCTGTCTAGTCTGCCTTCAGGCACTCGGGCAAGACGTTTGCAACTGCATTCATCGCCTGCGGCCTCAGGTACTGCTCATTGAGCTTTGCCTTTCTGTAGGCGTAGCGAGTGTCTGCCGAGTACTTGATCAATACGTCGGTGAAGAATCGTTCCCAGCTTAGGTAGTCGCGGCTTTCGATATAGCTCGAAGGATCCTTGAGGATTTTTGGAATGTCGTTACTGGGAATGAGGCCAGATTGCAGAAGTGTCCACTCGAATGATTCCGGGAGGAACAAGCGAACGTTCTTGTAAACGCGCTGTCCGAGCACCTTTTCGATGTAGGGACCAAACGCTGCGCCGTCTCCAATGGCAAGAACGTTTTGCTCGGGGCATTCGTGAATTGTCCGCTTTAGATTTGCTACGCCGGTGGCGGTATAGCAGGGGATTCCGAGCCGGTTGCAAAGAGCGTCGTAGAATTGATAGCCAGATTTGCTATCCTCGACAACTACGGCGTCGGGTACCTCGAATCCAACATTTAGATCCTGATACAGCATGCTTGCCGTGTGGTCATATAGCGGCTTGGTCACCGAGTAGAAGCGCCTGTCGCTCTTGCGGCCATTGATTGTTTTACTCGTCGTGTTGACTAACTTCAGGATCTCATCAACGCTGTAGGGGAGCTCGTTGGCATCGCGACGAGATATCAGAACAAAATAGTTGGACGAGCCGTTTACGGTTTTGGCGAAGTCCTTTGAGTAGATAAACTCGTTGCCCTCATCTAGAAAGACGATTGAATCTTCGATGATCGAAAGCTCGCGCTCCCAGCGTCTGCCGGAAAGCGTTTCGCAAGGCACGTCGCAGCTGAGTGCAACGCCGCTTTCCGGTCCTCGGTCGTTGTAGTCGCGAATCATCGAGATGAGCGTCGTTTTGCCCGTGCCGCTGTTGCCGCGGATGAAGGAAATATTGCGTTTAAAGGTGAGCGTGTATTTGACTTTTGCGCGCTCCACGACAACGGTGTGTGATCCTTTCATTACTCATCAACATCCAGAAAATCATTGGTGGCACCGACGAACTCCTGCATGTTCCTGACGATGCGGCCGTCGTTATTGATGCGAATCTCAAAACGCTTCCAGGGAAATTTCATGATGTGGTAAAGGGTCACCAGCACATCCTGCTCTTTGCCAATTTTGAGCAGCCAGCGGGCGCAGTTATCTCCGCAAGTGGATGCATTGAACACCATGTTTGGTAGATTGCGCACCAGCAGCAGCGTCTTAACGCCGCCGGACAGTTCGAGTGGGGTGATCGAGCCCAGCTGCTTGCTTACGATGTTGTGGGGGCCGATGAGCTCTGATCCGTCCACGCTTTTAATGATCTGTGCGGCCATAGGGTCTTCGAACCAT
This sequence comes from uncultured Collinsella sp., assembly GCA_959601045.1. GTDB lineage: Bacteria > Actinomycetota > Coriobacteriia > Coriobacteriales > Coriobacteriaceae > Collinsella. The sequence continues at coordinate 7,416 of CAUGNZ010000039.1, read as the reverse complement.
GAGTCCAAGTATGAGTTCCTAAAGTAGGTCTCGGTATCGTAGATGGAACCGGGGTAATCTCCCAGATGGATGCTTAGCATGCGAGTCTCCAGACGTTGTGTGGCTGCAACGATTATATGCCAGTAATAAAGTGCCGCCAGTAGCGAGGTTGCTGCTGGCGGCACTGGCATTATTAGCGTGTGAATCGCGTTGATGGATTTGCTCGCGAGGCTACTTTTCGAGGCGTTCCCTCAGCAGCTCCAGCGCGTGGGCGTAGCCTTGCAGGCCCTCTCCGGTGATGGTGGCGAAGCAGGCTAGGCGTGCGTAGCTCACCTGGCGGAAGTCCTCGCGGGTCTCGACAGCGCTGATGTGTACCTCGACGGCAGGGATAGCGACGGCCTTGAGGGCATCGAGGATCGCTACGCTCGTGTGCGTGTAGGCCGCCGGATTGATGACGATGCCGTCGACCTTGCCGTAGGCCTCCTGGATCTTATCGACGATGCTGCCCTCGTGGTTGGACTGGAAGACTTCGACCTCGTCAAAACCCTGCGCGGCGCCTGCCTCCTGGCAGATCTGGACCAGGCGGTCGTAGTTGTCGCTGCCATAGATGCCCGGCTCGCGAATTCCGAGCATATTAAGGTTGGGGCCGTTGATGACGAGTGCTTTCATGGCTGCTTCCTTTGCGGTTGGAAATCCATCACAAAGGTGCCTGTCCCCTTTGTGATGGATTTGGTTAGAGAGTGGGTGGGAGGGTGTCGAGAAGGGCTTGCGCGGTGTTGGCGGCGCAGTCGCGTGAGTCGATGATGTAGTCGGCCCAGGCGCGGTAGCGCGGCATACGCTGTTCGGCCAGCTTGGCGATGCCGTCGCGCGCGGTGATGGGGCGGCCCTTGTGGGCGAGTTCGTCGAGCTTGCGGTTGAGCATCACGATCTGGCTGTTTTGGTGCAGCAGCGGATAGTTTTCGTCGCGTGTGACCACGCCGCCGCCGGTGGAGAGCACCAGGCCGCTGCGCTTGGAGATGTCGGACAGTTCCGCCGTCTCCTGCTCGCGGAAGGCGGCCTCGCCGCGCTTGACGATAAAGTCGGCGCAGGGCATGCCGAGGCGTTCCTCGAGGGCGCGGTCCAGGTCGATGTGCTCGCGACCCGTGAGCAGGGCAATCTGCTCACCCACGCGGGTCTTGCCCGAGCCCGGCATGCCGATCAGCGCGATGTTCTGTTCGCGGCGTGACAAGCGCTCCGTTACATCCAGGATGCGCTCGCGCAGGGTGACCTGGCCGGTATAGCGCTCAACGGCCTGCGCCGCCTGTGCCACAAGCATGAGCAGGCCGCCGATGCAAGGGATACCGTGGCGCTCGGCCTCGAGCATCAGGCCCGTGCGGGCGGGGTTGTAGACAATGTCGATAACGCCTTCGAGCGCATCGAGCCCTTCGAGCGTGCAAGGTGCGTCGGGGCAATGGGGGAACATGCCGGCGGGCGTGCAGTTGACGAGTAGGGCGGCGTCGGACTGCTGCGCGATGTTGCCGTAGTTGACCTCGCTTGTGCGGCCCACGGGCACCACGGTGGCGCCCAGGTCGCCGAGCACCATGCTTGCCGTGGTGCCGGCACCACCGGTGGCTCCGAGCACGAGGGCCTTCTTGCCGGCAACCTCAACCCCCAGCTCCTCGACCAGACACTGGAAACCAAAGTAATCGGTGTTGTCACCGCGCAGGCGGCCATCGGGCAGGCGTGTGATAGTGTTAACGTTGCCCATGCGCTCGGCCAGCGGGCTCAGCTCGTCCAGGTATTCTATGACGGCACGTTTGTAGGGGATGGTCACGTTGGTGCCCTCCCACTCGTCGCCTGTCATAAAAGCCGCGAGGTCCTCGGGCTCGCGCTCAAATCGCACGTACTCGAGCCCAGCGAGCTCCTTGTAGATGGTCGGGGTGTAGCTGTGGCCCAGCACGCGACCCAGTACGCCGTAGGGGCGGGTTGCGGCGGTATCGGTCATCTAGAGCACCTCCGTGTAGCTGCCAAAGTAGGTGAAGCTCTCACACACGTCGTCGATCGAATCGAGCAGGTCGTCGAGGGCCTTGCTGCCAAAGGGGCAGTCCAGATCAAAGTAGAACATAAACTCAAAGTCGCGACCGGGGATGGGACGGCTTTCGAGCTTGATGAGGTTGATGTTGAGCGCATAGAAGCGCTCGAGTACGCGATAAAGGGCGCCCGGTTCGTTGGCCGTGGTGATCATGAGCGAGGTACGGTTGGCACCGGGATAGACGCGTGGCTCGCGGCTGATGACGACAAAGCGCGTGTAGTTGTTGTCGGAGTCTTGAATGTTGGACTCCAGCACCTCCAGGCCATAGAGTGTCGCGCAGCTGCGCGATGCGATGGCGGCAACATCGGTGCGCCCGGAGCTGGCGACCATCTCGGCCGACATGGCGGTGTTGGGGTACTTGGTGGCGTGCAGGTCGTGGGACTCGATAAAGCTCGCACACTGGGCAATGGCTTGGCCGTGGCTGTAGACCTCGCGCACGTCGGCGAGCTTGGTGCCGGGCTTGACGAGCAAGTTGTGGTCGATCTTGAGGCGCAGCGAGCGCACGATATGGAAGTCGAACTGTGCGAGCAGGTCGTAGACGGCGTTTACCGAGCCGGCGGTTGAGTTTTCGATGGGCAGTACGCCAAACTCGCAAAAGCCGTCGCGCACGGCGCGCATGACGCCCTCGAAGGTCTCGAAAAACGCGATGTCGGGCACGTCGAAGAGTTTGCACGCGGCGATCTGGCTGTAGGCGCCTTCGACGCCTTGGCAGGCGACAGTGGCCGTCTGGGGGAAGGGCGTGTCACAGGCTGCGGCCGTGGCATGGGCCTTTTGCGAGACCGTGATGCCCCTGAGCTCGTTGATGTAGCGCTGCTGCTCGGCCTTGCTCATGCTCATGAGGAGACGGAACAGGGTGATAGTTTGCGCCTCGTAGCGCTCGGGCGCGCGGCTGGCGAGGTTGTTGAGCTTGGAGCGCTCACGGGCGGGGTCGAAGACGGCCTTGCCCATCTCGATTTTTGATTTGGCGACCTCGGTGGCAATGTCCATGCGCTCGACAAAGCTGTTGAGGAGCGTGGTGTCGATGCCATCGATGGCTTGGCGAATATCGGCAAGGTCCATGGAGGCCCCTTTCGCGTAATGGCAGAGTTGACGGGCAACTCAGGTGAGTCGGGTTAGAGCTGGCCTGCGTCCTCGAGGAGGGCGTCCCAGATGGCGAGGGCGGCGGCTGCTTCGGCTACGGGGACGGCGCGCGGGACGATGCAGGGATCGTGGCGGCCGTGGACCGAGAGCTCGGCATTTTCCATGGCGTCCATGTCCACGGTCTGTTGCTCGCGGCCAATTGAGGGCGTCGGCTTTACGGCCATGCGCCACATGACGGGCGCGCCGGTCGAAATACCGCCCAGGATGCCGCCGGCGTTATTGGACTCGACCTCGATTTCGCCGGTCTCGGCATCGATGCGATATGGATCGTTGCTCTCGCTGCCGCGCATGGCGGCCACGGCAAAGCCCATGCCAAACTCCACGCCCTTTACGGCGGGAATGCCAAACGCGATTTGCGCGATGCGGTTCTCGATGCCGTCGAACATGGGGTCGCCTATGCCCGTGGGAAGCCCGTAAATGCCGCACTCCACGATGCCGCCGATGCTGTCGAGCTCGTCGCGCGCGGCCAGAATCTCCTCGCGCATGCGGCCGGCTGCGGCGGCGTCAATGCACGGCAGATCGTTCGTAAGGATCGCCTTGCGGTCGGCCTCGCGATAGACCATATCGTCCATCGGCAGGTCGGAGATGCCGCCGATCTGCGCGACGTGGGCCATGACCTGAATGCCGCGGGCCTCGAGTGCCTGCAGCGCAATGCCGCCGGCGATGCATAAGGGTGCCGTTAGGCGGCCGGAGAAATGCCCGCCACCAGCGACATCGTGCATGTTGTGATACTTCACGCGCGCAGGGAAGTCCGCATGTCCGGGGCGGGGCTTGCGGCGCAGCTCGGAGTAATCCTTGGAGCGCGTGTTGGTGTTCTCGATAATCGCGGCGATGGGCGCGCCGGTGGTATGTCCATCGACAACACCGGCGATGATGTGGGCGGCGTCGGCCTCGCGGCGTTTGGTCGCGGTCTCGTCGCGACCGGGGGCGCGACGGTCGAGGAAGGCCTGCAGCTTCTCCTGGTCCACGGCGATGCCCGCCGGGATGCCGTCGAGTGAGCAGCCGATAGCGGGGGAGTGCGATTGGCCGAAGATGCTTAAGTGCAAGACGTTGCCAAAGGTCGAGGACATGCTATTCCTCCTCGAGTGTGACCTTGCCGCCCAGCAGGCGGTAGTGGTCGAAGAAATCGGGATAGGACTTGTTGACGGCCTCGGCGCCGTGGATCACGACCTCGCCGGTGGCACGGCTTGCGGCGATGGCGGCCATCATGGCGATGCGATGGTCGTTGTGCGAATCGACCTCGCCGCCGGTAAAGGCATCGACACCCTTGATGATGAGGTCGTCGCCGGCAATGCGCACCTGCGCGCCCAGCGCGGTGAGCTCGCGGGTGGTTGTGGCCAGGCGGTCGGATTCCTTGATACGCAGGCGGGCGCAATCGCGGATAAAGGTGCGGCCCTGTGCCAGCGAGGCCACGGCCGAGATAACGGGCACCAGGTCGGGAATGTCGTGGGCACTCATCTCAAAGCCGGCGAGCTTGTCGGACTGCACGGTGGCGGCGTTGGTGGAGCGCACGATGCGGGCACCAAAGCGCGAAAGCGCCGCAAGCACGTTGCGGTCGCCCTGCGCAGAGCTCAGCGACACGCCCTCGACGGTGATGGGGTCGGTGCCGATGGCGCCGGCACACAGCCAAAAGGCAGCGTTGGACCAGTCACCCTCGACGGCCACGTTGCCGGGCGTGCGGTACGAGCCGCTGCTCACGCGGAAGTTCGTGACCTCGGGCTGGCCGTCCTTGGCCGGAATACGTTCGACGTTGACCTCGACGCCAAAGGCCTTCATGGCCTGGATGGTCAGGTTGATATAGGGGCGGCTCTCGATGAGGCCGGTCACCTGCACACAGGAGGGCTGGGCCAGTAGCGGGGCCGCCAGCAGCAGGCCGGAGATATACTGCGAGCTCACGTTGCCCGGAAGCACAAAGGTGCCCGGGCGCATGCGGCCGCTCGTCTTGAGCGGAAAACCGCCCAGACCCTGTAGGTCGCATCCGGCGGCGATGATCTCGTCCGAGAGCGGGGACAGCGGGCGGGCGCCCAAGCGTCCCTGACCCACAAAAGTTGCTTCTGCGCCCAGCGCGCAGGCGACGGGCAACATAAAGCGGAGCGTGGAGCCGCTTTCGCCGCAGTCGAGCGTGCCGCCCGCAAGTGCCTTGAGCAGGCCAAACTCAACACTCTTCATGGTGGGGTGGACCTGGAAGCCGTCCTCGACGGTCTCGATGCGAGCGCCCAGGGCCGTAAGGCAACGCACCGTAGCCTCGATGTCGGCGCAGGTGGTGTTGCAGGTAACGTGCGTCTCGCCGTTGGCAAGCGCAGCGCAGATGATGAGGCGATGCGCCATCGACTTGGACGCGATGGCGGGAACGGTGCCCTTGAGCGGGGACGGGGTGATGCGGGCTAGCATGCGGATGCGTCTCCCTTCTGGCCGAGGCCCTCGGCAATGAGTTCGTGGAAAGTGGAAAGCGGCGTGCGGTCGATGCTGCAGCGGCCAATGCCGTGCGGAATTACCAGGTCGATGGTGTCGCCCACGCGTTTTTTGTCGTGCAGCGCCTCGGCAAAGACGGCGTCGGCATCTAGGTCGCAGCGGGTCTTGAGGCCATGGCGGGCGCAGAGCTCCTCAATACGACCGGGCAGTGCAGCATCGCAAACGCCGTGCAGGGCCGCGGCGCGCGTGATGATGCCCATGCCGATCGACACGCAGTTGCCGTGTCCGAGCTCAAAGTGCTCGCAGGCCTCGACGGCGTGTCCGGCGCTGTGTCCAAAGTTGAGCAGCTTGCGCTGGTTTGTTTCGCGCTCGTCGGCGACGACCACGGCGCGCTTGATGTCGATATTGCGGGCGATGATGAGCGCTACGCGGGCTACATCGCGGTTGAGCAGCTCCAGCGTGAGCGGGGTCTTCTCCAGCTCGGCGAAAAGCTCTGGGTCGGCGATCACGGCGTGCTTGACGACCTCGCCGCAGCCGTCGGCGAACTGCTCGGGCGTAAGGGTGGCCAGGCACCCCACGTCGGCGATAACCACATTCGGCTGCCAAAAGGCGCCGGCCAGGTTCTTGCCGGCAGCCAGGTCGATGGCGGTCTTGCCGCCCACCGACGAATCCACCATGGCGAGCAGACTCGTGGGGATCTGCACAAACTTGCAGCCACGCATGTAGGTGGCGGCCACAAAGCCCGCCACGTCGCCCACGACGCCGCCGCCGAGTGCCACGATCACGTCGGAGCGCGAAAGCTCGTGCTCGGCCACAAACTCCAAAATGGCAACGTAGGTCTCGGCGCGCTTGTGTGCCTCACCGGCCTCGAAGGTGCAGATACTCACTTCGTAGCCTGATGCCTCCAGGCTCTGCTTAACGGGCATCTGGTAGAGCGGGCCTACGTTGGTGTCCGTCACGATGACGGCCTTGGTGCCGCCGGCAGTGGCGCGCACGAGCGGTCCCGCCTGCTCCAGCAAAAACGTGCCAACATGCACCTGGTAGGGGCGTGCGGTGTCGATATCGATGGTAATCGCCATAAGCTATGGTCCTTTCGACCTGGCGTGATAGGTGGTCTAGTGGGAGGCCTCGTCGTCGAGTGCGCGCTTAATGCGGTCGCCCTCGGCAAGGAGATTCTCCAGATAGCGCTGGTCGCGGTCCTTGAGCGCACGGCTGTAGGCGCCGAGCGAGTCGATCAGGTGGTCGATCTCGAAGGCAAGCGCGTCGGCGTCGTCGATCATGAGCTCGGACCACATTTGCGGGTTGAGGTGCGCCACGCGGGTGAGATCGCGGTAGCTACCGGCCGAAAAGCCGTGGTGGACCTGGGCGGTCGGGCTCTTTACGTAGGCGTTGGACACCACGTGCGCAAGCTGGCTCGTGAAGGCGATGACGCGGTCGTGCTCGGCGGCGCTGGTCACGCTGAACTTGCCAAAGCCCAAGGGGCGCACCATCTCGCGCACCTGCCCCAAGAGCTCCAGTTTGAGCGCATCGTCCACCGCGGGTGGCACGAGCACGAGCGGGGCGCCCTGGAACAGGTCGGCGCGGGAGTGCGCGTAGCCCGAGAACTGGGTGCCTGCCATGGGGTGCGCACCCACAAAGTAAAAGCCGTGCTCGCGGGCAAGCTCAAAGGCGCGCTCGCACACGATGCCCTTGACGCCCACCGTGTCGATCACCACGGGGCCCATGATGGCCTCGGTGTCGGTGGCGTCGGCGAGTGCCCGGGCATGCGCCTCGAGCCACTCGATGCAGGCCTCGGGGTAGCAGGCAAGGACGAT
>CAUGNZ010000038.1 GCA_959601045.1 uncultured Collinsella sp. | reverse complement strand
GGGTGGTTTAAAGCTGGCCGCTGCGCGGCCAGCAGACTAAAGTCTTGAATCCAACAAAAAACGCGGTTCGTTAGAACCGCGTAAGATAGTTGGAGCGGACAACGGGGCTCGAACCCGCGACCCCAACCTTGGCAAGGTTGTGCTCTACCAACTGAGCCATGTCCGCATATGTAAAACAAAACGGGCGCCGGAGCGCCCGGATGTTGCCTGGAGGCGAAGCCCGGATTCGAACCGGGGGTAAAGGCTTTGCAGGCCTCTGCCTTACCACTTGGCCACTTCGCCGAAAAAGGACCGCTTGAGACGGTCCGGAAATGCAATGGAGCGGACAACGGGGCTCGAACCCGCGACCCCAACCTTGGCAAGGTTGTGCTCTACCAACTGAGCCATGTCCGCTTGCGGGTTATTAATTTACGCGAGTTGCCCAAAAGACGCAAGTACTTTTTTCAAAAAAGTTGTTCGCCACATGCTCTTGGCAGATATACATGCCAAAACGATTTACTAGGCGCACGATTCCAATGTTCCGCTAAACAGCTTTACCATCCGAACGCGCGTACCGGCACCATCAGTACGACGGGCAACCTCCACGTTGTCGACTAACATGCGCATGAGCTTGATCCCACGCCCGCGCTCCTCAGTCGTAACCGGTTCACTCGACCCGTCAATCGAATAGCCCGCCCCACGGTCGACAACCTCAATCACGACACGATCGCCATAGGCCTGAACCGTCAGGATGCATCCGATACCGCCCGCATGGTCATACGCGTTGCCCAGCGCCTCGCCCGATGCCAACGCGACGTCATAGCGCTCATCCCGCCTCAGGGGAAGCGGTTCGAGTAGCTCGGCAATACGATGGCGATAGTATGGAAGGTTCTCGATACCCTGGCGCACCTCGACACTCTTGCTCCAGCGAGGCAATTCCCCCACCGGAATGGCAGGAATCGACTCCCGAGCGAAGCCCGCAACATGGAGGATGTCGACAAGTCGGGCAATCTCCAAAAAGCGGATGACCTCATCGGAGGCGTTAACGAGCGAAAGCAGGCCCTCTCGCCTCATGAGTTCTCTGGCACGTGTAAGCAAAAACGCCAAACCCGTCGAGTCGATAAAGCCCACGGCCTGGCAATTGATGACAACGCGACGAACGCCCCGGTCGATCAAATTGTCCAACCGTCGGCGCAGCACGGGCACCGAGGCGATGTCGACATCACCCGGTGGCGTCAAAACCGCTATGTCATTCCACTCATTCATACGACCATGGTTCCCCAAAAAAGCCCACTCGATGCATTCGTTTCCCCAACCGTGCGGATTCAACCCGCCCAGCGTCGTCTATGAACGACCCCGTAAAAACTCAAGGGACACCAATGCAATGTCATCGTCCAGCGCCGAATCGGTAAATCGGTCAAGCTCGCCCAAGACCTTGCCGCAAATGCCCGATACGCCCTCACCCGAGACAGAGAGCAGAAGGTCGCGAAGGCGCTGTTCGCCAAAGAAAGCACCCGAGCGATCACGTGCTTCAATCGTTCCGTCGGTATACATAAATAGCATGTCACCAGGAGCGAACGTAAAGGCGCCCGTCTCGTAGACCATGCTCTCAAAGGCACCGATCACGCCCGATTGGCACCCAAGGAGCTCCACTTCTCCCCCTCGGGTTTCTCCGCCGCCAAGCGGCTTCGACGACGGTCTGATGACCATAGTGGGAGGATGTCCCGCAGAGCAATAGGTAGCGCGCCCGGCTTTAAGGTCAATCTTAGCGATAAAGGCCGTCACGAACGTCTCGACCCTCGAAAAGCCCATGAGCATGCTATTGAGCGAGCGGGCCATGCGGGCAGGCCCCGCACCCTCCCAAGCATAGGCCGTCAGCGCCGTCTTGACGAGTGCAGACATGGATGCCGCCTCGATGCCCTTGCCGGACACATCGCCCAGGATCATGACGGCGCAATCGTCGGGAAGACGGATGAGCGTATAGAAGTCACCACCGACCAATGCAGAGTTCGTGGCTGACAGGTATACCGAATCGGTCGCGATGCCCGGAACGTCACCAAGCGAATTTCTCATGCCAATCTGAAGCGTCTGAGCAATATGACGTTCTTCGCGCTTTTGAGACTCGCCCTCATAAATCAACTCAAAGTCATGCGCCAAATGCACCATGTAGTCGTATTCGAGGTCATCAATGGGCTCCTGGCTGCCATCGCGGAGCAGCAAAGCACGCCTCGTCGGCCCCTTGGCGATATCAGCGGGAACAATTGCATCGTTGCTTCGCTTGCCATCCGATTCCGAGTGGTAGCGCCCTGCTTCGATGCCGGAGTCGACATAAAGTCCCTGACACGGTAGGCCGTGGGCCCTCAACCATGCACCCATAGACGTGGATTCGTCCACACGTGTAAGGCGCACGTGCCTGAGATCGTCGGCACTCGTCCCGCCCAGCACCGATGTCTCGAACCCATCAGAAGATGTCCCCAGGCGCGCCGCCGGCGTCGTGACGGAAAAGAAGAGTGACTCTGGATCGCCCGGCAACGCCACACGGCTACCGCCCTCAAAATCGATAACATAGGCTTCGAGGCCCGCATCGTACTCCACGGGGCAAAAATGGCAATTTAGCACGGCACAGATTTCGGACGAGACGGCGTGCGAAGCAGCGACCGGATCATCAAGATAGGTAAAAAGCTCATCGCGCAGCACGTTGAGCGAACGACCAAGTTCTGCCGTGCGGCGCGAACGCAAGCTCGACGCCATGCCGACCATCTGAATAGACAGGTAATCGCAGATGACCTCGAGCACGTTAAGGTCATAGGCAAGTGGCGCCTGTGGACGTTTCCAACCGACCTCCAACACACCGAGCACCTGCGTGCCGTAAAACACGGGAAGACAGATCTCGCTGCGATACGGGGGCATATCCTGCACGCGCAGCAAGTGCTTGGAACGATTGTCCAAATCCATGAACATACCCGAAGCAACCCGGTCGCCCTCAAGGTCCTGCTGAATCGACAGGCGGCAGGCACGCGACTCGCGAAGAACATACGTCGGAATGCCAGCGCCATACGGCAAAAACTCGGGCAGGTAGCTATCATGCAGCTCCTTGGAAACACCGCGAAGCTTAAAGCCGCCGCTCTCAGAAAAATAAATCGCAGCTCCAGAGGCATCGAGCGTTCCGACGAGCTGATTCAAAACGATATCGAGCAAGCTGGGGAGCTCATTGGAGCCCACGGTACTCATAATGACCGAAAGGGTACCCGAAAGGCGTTTATTCGCCACCCTAAGCTCCGAAAGCGCACGTTTGAGCTGACGATCGTGGGAATACTGCTCTTCGATACTGTGAAGCGCCACCAGGACACGTGGTGCGCGGCGCCCAAAGATGCGTGGAGGCGTTACGGAGCCCGCACGAACCAAGACGGGAATAAAAGAGCCGTCACTCAGCTTGAGCATCAGTTCGTTCTCGGAGCCATCAGTTTCAAATGGTAGACGATGTTCCGTCGCACGTTCAAAAGCGGACGAATACAGGACGTCTTTAACATCTCCACCGATGACGTCGGCGCGTTCCTCGCACATCAAACCAAGTAAGCGATTATTCACATGCAGAATGGTTCCGTCGAGCTCACAAATGATGACAGCATCGCTCGTGATCTCGACCAGTTGGGCAACGTCTGCCCACTCGTTGCGCTCAAGCGTTTCCATCGTGGACCTCACCGTCTATCGGTAACAAAAAAGCCTCCGAAGAGGCTTCTCAAATGCGATGGTGTCGGAGGCGGGACTTGAACCCGCATGACCAAAAAGCGGTCACTAGCACCTCAAGCTAGCGCGTCTGCCAATTCCGCCACTCCGACATGCTATGTTGTTGATTCGCGGTTCGTTTTCTTGGACCCGCGCGTTCAACGAGGAAGATAATAACCTATGATTCGAGAACTGTGCAAGCACTTTTTTCAAAAAAGTTTACGAATTTGTAAATGCGCAGGTAGACTGACCTGTTCGGGCCGAAATGAGGTTGCTTTCCAACGCGTCCTCGGGCATGCGACATTATTTTGATCCGCGCTTCGCGCTACAAAATAATGCCGCCCCCTGCGGAATGCGTTGGAAAGCAACCTCATTCCGGCCCTAGGAGTATGCACTCCGGGCACAGTTCTCAAATATGTTCTGGGGCTAATACAAAATTTAGTGGCTCGGCTTTGCCGAGCCCTTATATGGGGAGGCCGGAGCTAAAGCTCCGGCCTCGCTCAATTTCCTATTAGATTAAGTGAGCGATCGAGGAATCGCACTCCCCCTCTGCCGCGTTAACGTAGGGCCCGCTCTGGAGTTGCCTTTCAGAACATTCCGCAGACCAGGAAACCCCCTTATCCGCAGCTCCGAAGGAGCAGGATAAGGGGGTTTCCATGGTCGAGGACGTTCTGAAAGGCAACTCCAGAGCGGGCCCGGACGAAAACAACCGACTACAGGTCGATGTGCGATTCCTTGATCGGGAACGGCTCGGCGAAGTGGCACGCGCAGCAGTGGCCCGGTGCGACTTCCTTAAACTCAGGAAGCTTCTCTGAGCAGATACCCTGCGCGATCGGGCAACGCGTGTGGAAACGGCAGCCGGTCGGCGGATCCAGCGGCGACGGCGGATCGCCGGCAAGGATGATGCGCTTACGGGTCTTCTGGATATCCGGATCGGGCACCGGCACGGCAGACAGCAGCGACTGCGTGTACGGATGGTGAGGCTCACTATAGAGCGTCTTCCAGTCCGAAACCTCGACCATCTTACCCAGATACATAACGGCAACACGATCGGAGATGTGCTGTACGACGGAGAGGTCGTGGGCGATAAACAGATACGCGGTACCGAACTTATCCTGCAGTTCCTTGAGCAGGTTAAGAACCTGGGCCTGGATGGACACATCCAGAGCGGATACCGGCTCGTCGCAGATAATCAGCTTGGGCTTCAGCGCAAATGCGCGGGCAATGCCGACACGCTGGCGCTGACCGCCCGAGAACTCATGCGGATAGCGGTTGATGTGCTCGGGGTTCAGGCCGACGACGTCCAGCAGCTCGCGGACGCGCTCAATGCGCTCCTCCTTGGTACCCACGCCATGAATGGTCATGGGCTCGGAGACGATCTCGCCAATGGTCATACGAGGATTAAGCGAAGCATAGGGGTCCTGGAAGATGAACTGCATCTCGCGACGCATGTCCTTAATCTCATGCTTGCTCATCTCGGCAACATCTTTGCCCTGGAAGAACACTTTGCCGGCCGTCGGCTTGGTCAGGCGCATGATGGTGCGGCCCGTGGTGGACTTACCGCAACCAGACTCGCCGACCAGGCCAAAGGTCTCGCCCGGATAAATCTCGAACGAAATGTCATTCACAGCAGAGACGACACGCTTAGAGAAGCGCTTGGCGAACATGCCGGACTCAGCGGGAAACTCCTTAGAGAGGTGCTCGACCTTCAGCAGCGGAGTACGCTCGTTGGTATCTGCCATTACGCCTCGCCTCCCTTCTTGGAATCCTTGCGCGTACGGGACGTCTCAGGAGCGTTCTTGAGGAACTCGGGGTCACCGGAGTAGTGGCACGCAGAGTAATGGCCAGACTCGGTAACAACGCGCTCGGGGCGCTGCTTGCGGCACTTGTCCGTCGCATAGGGGCAACGAGGAGAGAAGACGCAGCCCTCAGGCAAGTTCATGAGCGAAGGCGGGTTGCCGTGAATCGGCGTAAGAGGCTTCTTCTCTTCGATGGCCTGCTCCGGGATGGAGCGGATAAGGCCCCAGGTGTAGGGATGGCGGCTCTCGTAGAAGATTTCCTCAGCAGTACCGAACTCGACAGGACGGCCGGCATACATAACCATGATTTTGTCGGCCATATCGGCGACAACGCCCAGGTCATGGGTAATCATGATGATGGCGTTGCCGTTCTTCTCCTGCATTTCCTGCATAAGCTCAATAATCTGAGCCTGAATGGTAACGTCCAGGGCGGTCGTGGGCTCGTCGGCAATCAGAATATCGGGATCGCAGGCAAGGGCCATAGCAATCATGACGCGCTGACGCATGCCACCAGAGAACTGGTGCGGATACTCATTGACGCGCTTCTCGGGCTCGGGAATGCCAACGAGGTCCAAAAGCTCGGTGGCGCGCTTGAGCGCCTCCTGCTTGGAGTAGCCACGATGCAGACGAAGGCCCTCGCCCACCTGCTTGCCGATCTTATAGACCGGGTTCAAGGAGGTCATAGGATCCTGGAAGATCATCGCGATATCGTTACCGCGAATGTGCTGCATCTCTTCCTCGGTCATCTCGAGGATAGAACGACCGCGATAGCGAACGTCGCCGCCCTCAATCTTTCCCGGAGGCATCGAGATAAGACCCATGATGGTCATGGCGGTCACGGACTTACCGGAGCCGGACTCACCGACGACACCCAGGGTCTCGCCGCGATCGAGTGTGTAGGACACACCGTCGACAGCGCGAACGACACCATCTTCGGTATGGAAATACATCTTAAGGTCATCGACCTCGAGCAGATGCTGGCCCTCGGGAACCGGCTGGTCCTTCAGGTCCACATAGTTCTTGTTCTTCTTCATCCTTATGCGTCCTTCATCTTGACGTCGAGGGCGTCACGCAGACCGTCACCCAGCAGGGTGAAGGCGAGCACCGTCGAGAGAATTGCCAGACCGGGCATGATCATCATCCAGGGAGCAGTCAGAAGATACTGCTGACCGTCCTGAATCATGGAGCCCCACGAAGGCGTAGGCGGGATAACGCCCATGCCGAGGAAGGACAGGGCAGACTCGGTCAGAATAGCGCCACCAATGTTCATGGTCGCATAGACCACGATAGAAGCAACGGAGTTCGGGAAGATATGGCGCATAACGATACGCGCATCGGATGCACCCATAGCGCGAGCGGCGTCAACATAGTCGTTCTCTTTGACCGTCAGGATCGCGGATCGGAAGACGCGCGCAATCGAAGGCCAGCCGAGAATGCCGATGGCGATAAAGACATTCTGAAGACCACGACCGATAACGGCAATCATGGCAACAACGAACAGCACGTACGGGAACGCTAGGAAGATATCCGCACAGCGCATGATGATCGTATCCCAGATTCCGCCGTAGAAACCGGCCAGAGCACCCATGACCAAACCGATCACCGTGGAGATGGCGGTGGCCATAATGCCGACGGACAGCGAAACGCGTGCACCGTAGATAACACGGACGAGAATGTCACGACCAAGAGAGTCGGTGCCAAACGGGTGCTCGGCACACGGAGCCAGCAGCGACGTCTCGGCCATAGTGGTCGAGTCGGAAGCCGTAGGAGAGCCGAGCCAGGGCTTAGCCCACAGATCGGCGGTCAGGGCGACCACAACAACGATGATGATCCAGCAGACACCGATAACGGCGAGCTTGTTCTTACGAAGACGCTTAAAAGCGTCGCCCCACAGCGTGCGGGACTTGGCGGGAGCAGATGCGGCCTTGGTGGCGGTAGCCTGCTCCTGAGACTGAGAATCAGTTTCCTGCATGAGACGTACCTCCCTTAGGCCTTATCCGACGGACCGCCAAGGCGGATGCGCGGGTCGAGGAATGCATAGCTAATGTCGACGAGCAGGTTGATCACCATAACGACGACAACAATGAGCGTAACGCCGCCCATAACGATGGGCCAGTCGCGCATGCTAATGGCGCGGTAGACCTCGAAGCCGATGCCGGGCCAGTTAAAGACCGTCTCGGTCAGGATGGCGCCCGAAAGCATGCCGCCGAAGTCGACACCAATATAGGTAACGACGGGGATGAGTGCATTCTTAAGCGCATGCTTGATAATGATCGCGCGATTGGAGAGACCCTTCGCCTTTGCCGTACGGATGTAATCCTGGTTCATGACGTCAAGCAGCTGCGAGCGCATAATGCGGGCAGCATAGGCGGTCGAAACCGAAGCCAGCGTAATGGTCGGAAGCACATAGTGCATCCAATCCTGATACTGAGAGCTGGAACCGCCGGCACCCGAGATCGGCATGGAGAATGCACCGCCCGTGGCATCCTTGAGGATGACGCCAAAGAACAGCTGCAGCAACATACCGAGCCAGAAGGCCGGGACAGCAACGAGGATCGACGTGGTGAGCGTTACCAAAATATCCCAGAAGGAATAACGCTTTACCGCCGAAATGATACCCGCACCGATACCCATGATTGCCTCGAGCACAATGGCGCACGCGGCAAGTTTGACCGTATACGGATACTTCTGGGCAAAGATTTCCGTAACCGGCAGCTTGCGCTGGTACGAATTGCCCAGATCGCCATGAAGCAGGCCGTTCATGTAATACAAGTAACGGTCCACGAGCGACGTTTGAACGGGGTCGCCGTTCTCGTCAAGGATCGCGTTGCCGTCCTCGTCCGTCTGGACCAGGTGATAGCGAACGCGAAGCTGAAGCTCCACCTCGGGGGACAGAGCCTTGTCTCCACCGATCAGCTTGATCGGATCTCCCGGCACGATATTCTGGAGGGCGAACAGAATCAGCGTAACGCCCAAAAACACCGGGATGAACTGAAGCACACGTTTAACGATGTACTTACCCATACCACTCCCCTATCTAGGGATTAACCTAAATGGGATGCCGATCGCCAGACCGGCATCCCAAAATTACCATCAGCCAGTTTACCCCAGGTTAGGGAGAACTGTATGTTTCCCATGAGGTCTACGTAAATACTTGACCCTCACGGAAGCTGCAAAACCCTTAGGCGAGCTCGGCGGTACCCAGATCGGCGTGCTTCTGCGGATCAACATAGAGATGCTTGACGCGGTCAGAGCCAGCGATGGTGTGCGTGTAGAACATCACCGGGATAACCGGGCAGTCAGCAGCGACCATGGCGTCGGCCTCCCGCATCTTGGCGATGCGCTCCTCGTCATCAACCGTGGTGCGGGCCTCGTCGACCTTGGCATCGAACTCGGGGTTGCTGTAACCGGAGCGGTTGTCGCCACCGAGGGAGTCGGAGTGGAACAGCGGGTACAGGAAGTTGTCCATGATCGGGTAATCGGCGATCCAGCCCAGACGGCCGAACTGATAGTTGAAGTTCTGATACTGCTCGAGCAGGGCAGACCACTCAGGGGTATCGGAGACAGCGGTAACGCCAACCTTGGCGAGGTCGCCGATGATGGACTCCATGATCTCCTTGTGACCACCGTCCTGGTTGTAGGAAAGGGTCACGCTAATGCCACGATCGCCGTTAGCGCCAGCGGGAGCGACCTTGTCGAGGTACTCGTTAGCCTTGTCGACGTCATAGGCGCAGAACTCCCATGCGCCCTCCTTGTAGCCGGCGATTCCCGGAGGAACAATACCGTCGGCGGGGGTACGGGTACCCTTGAAGATGGTCTTGCAGATGGCCTCACGGTTGATGGCCAGGGAGATGCCCTTGCGCAGGTCGGCGTTATTGAACGGCTCGGCCGTGGTGTTGCAGGTCAGATAGTACGTGGAAGGCTCGGCACCGAGCAGCATATGCTCGCCGTCACCCATGGTGTAACCGTCCTTGGACTCGCCACGGTCCTTCTTGGCGGCATCGATCTGAGCAACGGGAACGTCGCAGACATCGAGGTTACCGGCCTGGAACTCCTTGTAAGCGGTCTCCATGTCCTTGATGACCTGGAAGTGGATGCCATCGATCTTGGCCTTGTCGCCATAGTAATCGTCGAACTTCTTGAGGTTGATCTCCTGGCCATCCTCCCACTTACCGTCCATCATGAACGGGCCGTTACCGACCGGGGCAAGGTAGAAGCTCTTGACATCGGACTCGGCGCACTCGGGAACCGGGGACAGAGCCGGGTGAGAGGCGACGAAGGGGAAGTCGGCGTAAGCGGAAGACAGCTTGACGACGAGGGTCTCATCGTCGGGGCAAGTAACACCGCTGAGCTCGGTAGCGTTGCCGGCAAGCAGATCGTCATAGCCCTCAACCATGGAAAGGTGATAGGAGACCTCGGAAGGACCATACTCGGTGGCGATGGCCGACTTGGTGTTGACTAGACGCTCCCAACCGAGCTTGAAGGACTTGGAGGTAACGTCGTCACCGTTGTGGAACTTAGCCTTCTTGATCTTGAAGGTGAACTCAGTGGCGTCGTCGTTAGCCTCGAAGGACTCGCAAGCCAGCGGAACGATCTCGCCCTTCTCGGGGTCGTACTCCGTCAGAGCGTCGAAGAGCTGGTACTCGACCTGAGTGCCCTGATCCTCCTGGACGTTGTAGGGGTCGATGCAGACCGGGTTGTTGATGTAGAAGTTCAGCGTCGAACCGGAGTCAGATCCGGAAGCGTCGCCGCCCTTCTTGCCGCATGCGGCAAGAAAAGCCATGGAGCTCGCAGCGAGGGTGCCGCCAACAAAGGCGCGACGACCCATAACGGGCTGGTGGAACATAGAATCAGCCATGCCATCCTCCTTATGAGATAGGACAAAGTGAATTCGGCCGGGCAACGTCGAGACAGCCCAATCGAACCATTCAAACGCGGTCCGCCGTTATGGCTGGTTATGCAGTGCGGACCAACGTTTCGCAATACAGTAGCGCATTTTATGCACAATATGGCGCTAATTCCGGTTAACGGTCGAGAATTTCTTTAGTTAGGCGAAGTATGTGGGGATATTTTGACTCTATTACAAGTCTGTAAACAAAAAGGGCCCCGCACATGCGGGACCCTTTACAAACGTATATACGCCGATGCTTAGTAGCCGACGATGCCCTGCGGGAAGAAGAACATGCACAGCACGACGCACACGGCAAAAACGACGGCCATAATTACCGTCAGGCGATCGAGGTTCTGCTCCATGACGCCCGTGGCAGAGCTGGAGTTATACAGCGAGCTAGCGATCATATCCGAAACGCCGGTGCCCTTACCGGAATGCATCAGAACGAGAATCGTCAGCGCCACGGCAGAGACAGCCCAAACGACAAACAGAAGAATCTGAAACGGACCCATAGATAAGCTCCTTAATAGAACAATTCAAACTCCAGTACTGTACCACAACCCCCAGCACTCCCCCACCCGCCATTTAGGTACGGGGCAGAAATGGCAGAAATATTAAAAAGGGGATTGTCCAGTCGTGGACAACCCCCTTACTAGAAAACGGAATTTGTTTTCTATTAGGCCTCGGTGGCGAGCACGCGACCCGTCATCTCGGCGGAAGGCTCAATACCAGCCATGGTGAGCATGGTCGGAGCGATATCGGAAAGACGGCCGTCCTCGATACCGGTGAGCTTGGCCTTCTCATCAACGATGATGAACGGCACACGGTTGGTGGTGTGAGCCGTGAACGGATGCTTGGAACCGTCGGAAGCAACGTCAAACATGTGGTCGGCGTTGCCGTGGTCGGCGGTGATCAGCGCAAAGCCACCCTTGGCGAGAATCGCCGGGACAACCTTGGACAGAGCATCGTCAACAGCCTCGACGGCCTTAACGGCGGCGTCGAAGACACCGGTGTGACCAACCATGTCGCAGTTCGCGAAGTTCACGATGTAGAAATCAGCGCGATCCTCGTTGATTGCGGCGACGAGCTTCTCGGTAACCTCGGGAGCGCTCATCTCGGGCTGCAGATCGTAGGTAGCGACCTTGGGGGAAGCGACGAGCACGCGCTCCTCGCCCTCCTTGGGCTCCTCGATGCCGCCGTTGAGGAAGAACGTCACGTGGGCGTACTTCTCGGTCTCGGCGGTGTGCAGCTGCTTCAGGCCGTTGGCGGCGATAACGTCGGCCAGGACGTTCTCGGGGAACGTCTTGGGGAAAGCGACCTCAACGTCAAACGTCGGGTCGTACTCGGTCATCGTCACAAAGTGCGAGAGCTTGATCTGCTCGCGCTCAAAGCCGTCGAACTCCTTGTCCGTGAACACGCGGGTCATCTGACGAGCACGGTCGGGACGGAAGTTGAAGAAGATGGCCGCGTCGCCCTCGTGGATGCCCTCGTTGTGGACAGCGAAGGGCTCGACGAACTCGTCGCCGCGCGGATCCTTCTCATAGTAGGCCTTGATACCGGCAACGGGGTCGGTATCGGCATCGGACGCGTTGACCATGACGTCGTAGGCGCGCTGGATGCGCTCCCAACGATTATCGCGGTCCATGGCCCAATAACGGCCCGAGACGGTGGCAACGCGAGCGTCGCAACCAGTCTCCTCGGAGATCTTAGCCAGGAAGGCGCAGAACTCACTCATGTAACCGGCACCGGACTGCGGGTCAACGTCGCGGCCATCCATGAAGGCGTGGACGCGAACGGTCTTGACACCATGCTCGGCAGCCATCTTGACCAGAGCCTCGACGTGGTTCATGTGAGAATGAACACCGCCAGGGCTCATAAGGCCCATGAGGTGAAGGGTCTTGCCGTCAGCCTTGACGTCGTCCATAGCCTTGACGAAAACCTCGTTCTTGGCGATGGAGCCGTCCTTGATGGCGTTGTTGATGCGCGAAAGCTCCTGGAACACGATGCGGCCGGCACCGATGTTGAGGTGACCCACCTCGGAGTTACCCATCTGGCCATCGGGAAGACCCACGTCCTCGCCCGAAGCGCCGAGCGTGGTGTGGGGGTACTTCTCGTACAGGCTATCAAGGAAGGGCGTCTTGGCAGCGGCGACGGCGTTCTCGCCATCGGCCGGAGCAAGGCCGCAACCATCCATGATGATCAGGAGTGCAGGAAGATGACGCTGTGCCATATGTCCTACTCGCCTGCCTTGACGACCATAGAGGCGAAGTCGGCAGCCTTGAGCGAAGCGCCGCCCACAAGGGCGCCGTCAACGTCGGGCTTGGCGACGAGCTCGGCGATGTTGCCGGGCTTAGCGGAACCACCGTACAGGACGCGGATGCCGTTGGCGAGCTCCTCGCCGAACATCTCCTTGAGGGTCTCACGGATAGCGCCGCAGACCTCCTGAGCGTCCTCGGCGGTAGCGGTCTTGCCGGTGCCGATGGCCCAGATGGGCTCGTAGGCGACGACGACCTGCTTGGGGCAGGTGATCTCAAGACCAGCAAGGCCGGCCTTGACCTGGTTCACGACGTGCTCGACATAGGTGCCGGCCTCGCGGACCTCAAGGGACTCGCCGCAGCAGAAGACGGGAACAAGACCGGCGGCAACGAGAGCCTTGGCCTTCTTGTTCTGGTCCTCGTCGGTCTCGTGGAAGTAGTCGCGACGCTCGGAGTGACCGATGATGCAGTAGGTGCAACCAGCGGACTTGAGCATGTCGCAAGAGGACTCACCGGTGAAGGCACCCTTGGCCTCCCAGTACACATTCTGTGCACCGAGGGCGATGGGGGCAGCCTGAATGCGGTCATGAACCGTGGTGATGTCGATAGTCGGAGGGCAGACGAGCACCTCGACGCCAGCCGGAACCTCGGGCAGAGCCTGAGCCAGCTCGTCGGCGAGCTTGGCGGCCTCGGCGACGTCGTTGTTCATCTTCCAGTTACCAGCGATAAGAAGGGTGCGATTAGACATCGAGAAGCGCCTCCACTCCGGGCAGGGCCTTACCCTCGACGAGCTCCATGGAAGCTCCACCACCGGTGGAGATCCAGCTCATCTTGTCGGCCAGGTTGAACTTGTTGACAGCTGCGACGGAGTCGCCACCGCCGATGATCGAGGTGCAGTCGGCCTCGGCGACAGCCTCGGCGATAGCCTGGGTGCCGTGAGCGAAGTTGTCGAACTCGAAGACGCCCATGGGGCCGTTCCAGAACACGGTCTTGGCACCCTTGACGGCCTCGGCGTAAAGCTCCTCGGTCTTGGGGCCGATGTCCATGCCCTCACGATCGTCGGGGATAGCGTCGGAAGCGACAACCTCGGGGACAGCGTCCTCGCCAAAGTGATCGGCAACGCGGTTGTCGATGGGGAGCAGGATCTTGACGCCCTTCTCCTCGGCCTTCTTGAGCATCTCGCCAGCGCGCTCGACCCAGTCCTCTTCCTTGAGGGACTGACCAACGGACAGGCCCTGAGCCAGGAAGAAAGTGTAGGCCATGCCGCCACCGATGATCAGGGTGTCAGCGGAGTCGATGAGGTGATCGAGAACGCCGATCTTGGAGGAAACCTTGGAACCGCCGACGATGGCGACGAAGGGGCGCTC
>CAUGNZ010000037.1 GCA_959601045.1 uncultured Collinsella sp. | reverse complement strand
ACATGACGACACGGTCGGCATCGACACGGCGCAAGTCGTTCTCGTCATACTCGGGCGCAAAACGGCCCTCGTCGTCAAAGACACGCGTGCAGCGCTTAAAGGTGATACCGCACACACGACCGGCCTCGTCCAGGTGAATCTCCTTGGGGCCCCAGCCGCAGCTAATGTGCGCGCCGTCCTCAATGGCCTCGCGACGCTCCTCCTCGCTGGCAGGCATCTTGACCTCGCTCTCCAGGCAGAACATCTCAACGTGCTCGGAACCCAGACGGCAGGCGTTGCGCGCGACATCGATGGCCACGTTGCCGCCGCCCACCACGATGGTGCGCCCGGGCAGCGCGTCGATCTTGCCGCTGTTGACCTCGCGCAAAAAGTCGACGGCCACGGTCACGTCCTCGGCATCCTCGCCCGGAATACCGGCAAGGCGGCCACCCTGGCAGCCAATGGCCACGTAAAAGGCTTTAAAGCCCTGCGCGCGAAGCTCGTCGAGCGTCACATCGCGACCGACCTCCACGCCATAGCGGAACTCGGCGCCCATCAGGCGAATGACCTCGACCTCGGCCTCGATAACGTCCTTCTGCAGCTTAAAGCTGGGAATGCCGTAGGTGAGCATGCCGCCCGGGCGCTCGTTTTTCTCGAACACGACGGGCTTGTAGCCCTTCTCGGCCAGATAGAAGGCGCAGGACAGACCGGCCGGACCGGCGCCGATGATGGCGATCTTCTGGTCGAAGCCGCCGGCACGCGTCGGGGTCACCACAGGTGGGACATAGCGAGTCGCGGCATCCAGATCGCGCTGGGCGATAAACTTCTTGACCTCGTCGATGGCCACGGCCTCGTCCACGCGACCGCGGGTGCAGGCATCCTCACAGCGGCGGTTGCACACACGGCCGCAGATAGCGGGCAACGGGTTCTCGCGCTTGATGAGCGCCAACGCCTCGTCATAGCGGCCCTGCGCCGCGAGCTTCAAATAGCCCTGAACGGCAACGTGCGCGGGGCAGGCCGTCTTGCAGGGAGCGGTGCCGGACTCATGCGTCTCGATACGGTTGTCGTTGCGGTAGTTGGGCGACCACTTGGTGTGGTCCCACTTGGTGGCATCGGGCAGCTCCTGGCGCGGATACTCGGGCACCTGTCCGCCAGCCTTTTTGCTACAGAGCTTCTGGCCCAGTTTGGCGGCGCCGGCCGGACACACCTCAACGCAGCGACCGCAGGCCACGCACTTGTCCTTCTCGACCTTGGCGACGTAGGCCGAGCGCGACAGGTTGGGCGTGTTGAACAGCTGCGAAGTGCGCAGGGCGTAGCACACGTTGACGTTGCAGTTGCAGATGGCGAAGATTTTGTTCTCACCGTCGATGTTGGTGATCTGGTGCACAAAGCCGTTGTCCTCGGCCTGGCGCAGGATGTCGTAGACCTCCTCGCGCGTCACATAATGGCCGCGGTCGGTCTCGACCACGTAGTCGGCCATATCGCCCACGGCGATGCACCAATCGGCCGGGTCGTCGGCGCAGCCCTCTCCCATCACGCGACGGCTCGCGCGGCAGCTGCAGGTGCTAGCGGCATACTTACCTTCGTATTTGTCGAGCCAATGCTCGATATGCTCGATCGGCACCGAGGTGCTCGCGGCATCGATGGCCTTCTCGACCGGAATGACATGCATGCCGATGCCGGCACCGCCGGGCGGCACCATCGGCGTGGCCTTGGACAGCGGTCCCTTGGACGCCTGCTCAAAGAACTTGGCATAGACCGGATGCTCCTCGAGCTGGCTCACGCGCATGTTGAGGAACTCGGCGGAACCCGGCACCAGCATGGGCAGCACCCACTGCTTGGCGCGCTCGGGGTTTTCCCAGTTGTACTCGAGCAGACCCGTGTAGCTCATGTCGTCGAGCATTTTTTCGATATCGGCCTCGGGCATGCCGGTGAGCTTGACCATCTCGGGCAGCGTATAGGGACGGCGCATCTTCATCTTGCAGAGCACTTCGGCCTGCTCGTCGGTTGCGGCCTCGGCAAACGACCAGTACTCGTAGCCCAGCAGCTCGTCGCGGTGCAGCAGGCGGTTGGTGCAGTGCTCACACAGTTTGACGATGGCCTCGCGCGGATGCTCCGGTATCGGCGGCACGAACTCCGCGCCGATATCGGGCTCGGTATAGCTAATCCCCGGTCCGTTGAGAATCATAGTCGTCCCTTCTCTTGCCACAGCCCGGCGAGACCGCGGCGCCCCTCTTTGTACGGGTTCGACATGCCCCCATGCCGTTCACCCGCTATTGTTGACATTGTGTCAAAAACAGTATTGACGAACCGTCAACAATATTCAAGACTGTTAGGCGAACGGTCAGGCAAAAGAGGATGAAAGGCGGCAAAACATGGGCAACAACGCAGCAGATATCTCTGTGGTCGATGCCGTCCCCGCATCCGATAGCGCGGCAAAACGCCTGACGGGCGACGAGCGCCGTCGCGAGATCCTCGCCGCTGTGCGCGCCGTGAGCGCCGAGCTTGGTGTGTCCCATCTTTCGGTATCGGCCGTGACCAAGCGGGCTGGCTGCACGCGTTCGCTGTTCTACCACTACTTTGCCGATATGGATGCCGCCGTCACCGCCGTTATGGACGAGGCAATCGACGGCTTTATCGCCGAGCTCGAGCAGTGGAACGCCAGCCGCACGGTTGGCGACATCGAAGGCGCACTCGACACCGTTGCTCCGCTCTTTAAGCGCCTGGTCGTGAGTGGCCACGAGTCGCCGAGCACGCTCACCTCGAGCAGCGGCGCGCTCTACGGCGGCTTTTTGCACAACGTGGTCCAGCGCGTGGCGCAGTATATCTGCGATACCACCGTGGTGGATTTTGTCGCCCATCACGAGCTACGCATCGACCATGTCTACGAGACGTTCTACACCCTCATCATGGGGCTGCTGATGTATATCCGCACGCACCCCGATGTGCCCGACGAGACAGTCAAGGAAATCATCGCCTCGACGCTCCATATCGAGGGCTATACCGCCAAGTATCAGGAGCGCAAGCCCCAGAACTGACGACATTTGGCCAAACTGCCCGCGATCAGAAGAGGGGCCGCGGGCTTGTGAAAGGAGAGCAGCATGCTGTTCGATGTTTGGGGTAGCAATACCCTTATCCACTGGGCCGGCTGGGCCATGGTCTTTATTGGCCTGATCGTGCTCAACGAGGTCGGCCGCCGCACCAAGCTGGGCGCGGCCATCATCTTTGGCGTGGCTCCGCTGGCCATGACCATCTACTGCGTCGCTATCGCCATCGGCGTCTCACAGGGTGCCGAGTGGGCGCTCACCAACCCCACCCATGTGTACCAGAACAGCTGGTTCCACTACGCCAAGGTATACGCGGCGCTGGCCGGTTGCTGGGGCTTCATTGCCATTAAGTACCAGTGGGGCAAGATCGGCAAGGCGCATTGGTTCCGCGCGTGGCCGTTTGTGATCGTCGCCATCAACATCATGATCGCCGTCGTGTCCGACTTTGAGAGCGCCTATCACTTCTTTGTCCTGGGCGAGTCCACCTGGGTCACCTCCGAGGGCGCCACGCAGCTCGCCGGCTGGAACAACGTGTTCAACGGCATCGCCGGTATCATCAACATCTTCTGCATGACCGGTTGGTGGAGTGTCTACGCCTCTGAGGACAAGACCGACATGCTGTGGCCCGACATGACCTGGGTCTACATCATCGCCTACGATATCTGGAACTTCTGCTACACCTACAACTGCTTGCCCACCCACTCCTGGTTCTGCGGCTTTGCACTGCTGCTGGCGCCCACCGTCGCCGCCTTTATCTGGAACAAGGGCGGCTGGATCCAGAACCGTGCCTTTACGCTGGCTATTTGGTGCATGTTTGCCCAGGTATTCCCGTACTTCCAGGAGGAGTCCATCTTTGTGACCCACTCCACGCTCGACCCCGGCGCCGCTACCGCGGTCTCGATCGCCGCGCTGGTCGCCAACGTCGCCGCGATCATCTACATCGTCTACCGTGCCAAGAAGCTCGGCCGCAATCCCTACAAGCAGGACGTCTTTGAGGGCACCAGCGATTGGGAGAAGGCTACCGCTCGCCGCGCCAAGGTTGATTACGCGCACGCCGAGTAACATGTTGGTCGCTGTTGGCGCTTGGGCATAGGCCCGCCCGCCAGGATTTTCAATCCAATGTCTCGCAGAGCCCCCGGAAAGCGTTTCACTCGCTTTCCGGGGGCTTTTGTCGTTGCGTCTTATTCATCTATTCAAAAACATGCGCATATATAAAATCGGATTTCAAATCATACGGCGGCTCTATGGGGTCCCGTTTTTGGGTACAGTGTTGTCCCGATATTGAGCTTGGGGGATATATGAAAGATGAGACGATGGGTCAAGAGGATGCGGCCCAAGATGCAGAAGCTTGCGCTGAGGCCTTGGAGAGCTTAGACCGAATTTCACTCGATGAGATTGCGTTTGACGATTCGAGCGTTGATGTGCAGGATGAGCCGGAAATCGAGGCGCAGCCCGATGATCAGGATGCAGACGATGTTGAGCCTGCCGAAGATGAGGCAGATCACGAAGACACCGAAAGCGAGGCCGACGACCAGCCCGAATCCGACACGGGCGAGGAAACCGTCTTGCTCGACAGCTTACCGGCCGAAGATTCGCTGACTCGCGAGCTTCCTGGCCTGGGTTCCGCACCAGCCGTGGATGAGACCATCGCCATGGGCGATATTCCCCTGCCGTCCGTTCCCTCGGCACACGAAGCCGAGGTCCGCCATCGCAAGATGTCGCCCAAGCGCCGCAATCTGATGGTCGCCGGTGTCGTGGCCGTCGCGCTCGTCGCCGGCGGTGCAGGCTATGCTGCCTGGAACGGATATCAGCAAGAGCAGGCTGCCGCTGTCGCCGCCAATGCCCACACGATGATGTCGGTGCAGATTGGCGTGCATGCCGCGGGCCTCGACTGTTCCGCCGGCTCCAAGATTCCCGTACAAGTGAGTGGCCAGGATTCTGACGGATCCTCCGTGAGCGAAACACTCTATGTTGACGAGCACGGCCGTGGCATCAAACTGCTACCCGGTGACTACACGCTCTCCATCGCTGCCTCCCCCATCGCGTCCGACGGCACCGTCTATACCGTGCCGACCACCAAGGCGCAGGTCACGATCAAGAGCGACGGACAGGACCTAAGCAGCCAGGCCGCCTTTAAGCTCAAGGTGCCTTCGGCCGACACGGTAACCGACGACCAGATCGATGCCGCCGCCAAATATGCCGAGGAGGGAGGCGCGAGCTCCGCCGCCACCGCCAAGGTGCTCCAGCAGGCGGCAACCGCGCGGCGCGACGCCGCCGTCAATGCCGTGAGCGCGCAAAAGGCACAGGCAGCCCGCGATGCTGACGCTCGCCACAAGGCAACCGACCTCTACCAGCTCGATATCCCCGTCGAGTGGTACGGCAAGGTCGAGACTTGGCAAAATGGCAGCACGCTATGCATCTATCTTGCCGGCGACAGCGATACGCCGATTGTGACGCTCGTCGCGGTGCGCGAGGGCGAGAGCTTTACGCCCGATGAGGGCGATACGGTTTTGGGTGCGGCCAATCTAGGCAACGGTTATACCGTCTACGCCAGCGGCCCCGTCTATCCGTACGTGGTGCCCCAGACCATCAACGGACGGACGCAGAATCCCGTGTCAACCTACCCCATGGACACGGCCATTGAGCTTGTCGAGTTCACGACCGGTAACCGCTACACCTATAGCCAGATCAAGAACGTACTGGTCGGCAAAGACGGCAAGGCAGACGCCGCGACCAAACTCGAGACCGACTACCTCGCCCAGATTCTCCTGCCGAGCATCAAGGCCCAGGACTAGCGGACCATGACACCTGAGTCCTGGCCTCGCAAATCCATAGACGATTAGGAAAGGAGCCACTTCCATGCGGGCACAGCATGTACCACGCCGTGTTTGCATGGAATATCGGCCTGCTCATCCATGGTAACGATTACCGACTCGCCAAGATCAAACTGGGCCATCGCGGCATCGAGCGCGGCAATTTCGCGCTCGCGCGTTTTCTCGCTTGTCATATCCACACTTACCTGAATCAGGCCGTAAGCCTGCATGAGCAGTGCATCCCCAGCCACAAAGTCCACCTCATGGCTTTTATTCTTATCTTTAATCAGCAGGCGGCAAACCGAACCGGGCCGCACGGCGGGGGTCCTTCTTCTGAGCGCATTGAACACCGCGGTCTCGAGCCTCTGACCATGATCCAATGCCGATGCGGGGGAGAACGCTCCGAACATCGCAGGATCGACGGCGTAGACCTTAGACGCAGACCGCGTATTATTTGCAAGCGAACGCGTGAACTCCGGCACCGAAAACAGCAGGTAGGCGTCCTCGTAATACTCAAGTAAGTCGCTGAGCGTATTTCGACTGACGGATATCTGTCTGCTCTTGAACTCGTTGTACACTTTGTTCACTGACAGCTCTCGTCCCGAAGATGCCATGCACCGCGCCAGAAACAGCGAGGCCAAACGGGGGTTCTTGACGTCGTAACGTTCAACGACGTCCATGGCGACCGTTCGCGACGCATATTCCTGTAGCAGCTGAATCGCGTCTGCGGGCGTCTGCTCAAGTGTCGCGATGAATCCCCCTCGCTCGAGATATCCGACCAGATGGTGTCGGAGCAACGCTGCAGCGCTTGAGGAGAAGGGCGCGTTCGACTCAGGAACGCCCCCCGTCTTATATCGGACGTATTCCGAAAAACTCAACGGAAAAAGCTCTCGCACAAGAGAACGGCCCCTGAACTCGCTCTTAAGTTCTGAGGACAGCATCTTAGAAGAAGATCCCGTCACGTAAACGGTCGCCTTCTCCGTATCGACCACGCGTCGCAGAAACGCACCCCATTCGGGTATTTCCTGGATCTCGTCAAAGAAAAGGTAGGCGCCCTCGCCTCGAGCAGCAGGATATAGTGCATAGAATGTATCGAGCACGTCCGCTAGTAGCGATGGCTCATACGGACGCAAGCGCTCATCCTCAAAATTGAAATATAGCATCCGGTCAAGCTCGACGCCTTGGCCCTGAAGCCGCCGTATCTCCTGATACAGGCGATACGTCTTTCCACAACGACGGGCGCCCACAATCACATATACGATGTTGTCGCGCTTTGGCTCCTGCGGGTTGCCCAGATCAAGGTCGCGCTCAAAGACCTGCGGAATCCCCTGTTGCTCAAAGTCCTTTATTTTTTGAGCCACCAAGTCGTTGAATGCCATAATTCTCCAATCTTGCTCTCCTGCTAATCAAGATTATAACGATTCTTGATTAGCAGGAGAGCAAGATTATGCGTATCTTGATTAATGGATAAGCAAGTTTTCTATTAGTGGCCCCTCCCGGAGGATATCGAGCGGCCGAGGGGGCAGGCATGAACGCCTCTAGCCGAAAACAAAGTAGCTAAAAAAGCCCCGTCCCAAATGAGCTACTTAACGCCAGGGGTCGGCTTCGAAGAGGGGCTCGCGCTCGGGGCGACGATCGCTATAAGGATCGTAGCCGTCGTCATCCTCGTTCTCGGCACGGATATAGGGGTCGCGCGGCTTGGGCGCCGGTTTAGGCGCAGGCTTAGGTGCGGCGGGTGCGGCATCGGTCGCCGGCGTGTTCGTCTTGTTCTTGTCTGTCATCTGCATAGCTCCTTGCCATGTACTCACGTTCAACACCATCGATTGTCGCACGAAAAAGGGCGGCGGACCCGATTGGATCCGCCGCCCTTGGCGTTTTGCGATGAGGGGCGGTTTTAAAGCCGGCCCAAAATCTACTCGGCGTCGGGGACTTCGTAGGTGGCCGCCGGCGTGTTGTCGCACACGACGGTAAAGCCGCCGTCCTTGTCGACATCGACCGTCACCTGATCGCCCTCGCGCACCGTACCGTCGATGATAGCGGCGGCAATGGCATCCACGACCTCGCGCTGCACGAGACGCTTGAGCGGACGGGCACCAAAGACCGGGTCCAGGCCGCCCACGGCGAGCATCTGCTTGGCCGCCGGGGTGATGGCCAGCGTCATGCGCTCCTTGGCCAGACGCGCGCGGACGTCGGCGAGCTGGATGTCGACGATCTTCTCGATCTGCGCCATGCCGAGCGGATGGAACACCACGATATCGTCGATACGGTTGAGGAACTCGGGGCGGAAGGTTTGAGCCATGGCCCCGTCAACCTGATGGCGCATCTCCTCCTCGTCCTTGCCGGACAGATCGGCGATAGCCTTGGAGCCCACGTTGGACGTCATGATGATAATCGTGTTCTTGAAGGACACTTGGCGACCCTGACCGTCGGTCAAACGGCCGTCGTCGAGCACCTGCAGCAGCACGTTAAAGACATCCGGATGAGCCTTCTCCATCTCGTCGAGCAAGATCACGGAGTAGGGACGACGGCGCACGGCCTCGGTGAGCTGGCCGCCCTCGTCATAGCCCACGTATCCCGGGGGCGCACCGATCAGACGCTGGACGCTGAACTTCTCCATATACTCGGACATGTCGATACGCACGAGCGCGCGCTCGTCATCGAACAGGCACTCGGCCAGCGCCTTGGCGAGCTCGGTCTTGCCTACGCCGGTGGGGCCCAGGAAGAAGAAGCTGCCGATGGGCTTGTCTGGGTCGGAGAGACCCGCACGGCTGCGACGCACGGCCGCGGCTACAGCGGAGACGGCCTCGTCCTGACCGATAACGCGCTTATGCAGCTCGCCCTCCAAGCCCTTCAACTTGTCGAGCTCGCCCTGCATCATCTTGGACACGGGCACACCGGTCCAGGCGCTCACGACCTCGGCGATCTCGTCGGAGGTCACCTGTTCGTTGAGGCCCTCGCCGTCCTGCTGCTTTTGCGCCTCGAGCGCAGCCTCGGAATCCTGAATCTGCTGCTGCAGACCCGGGATCACAGAATAGCGAAGCTCGGACGCACGGCCCAGATCGCCGTTGCGCGTCGCGCGCTCCTCTTCGCTCTTGGCCGCGTCAAGCTGGCCCTTAAGCTCCTGCACGTGGTCGATGGCGTTCTTTTGGTTGAGCCAGCCGGCCTTTTGCACGTTGAGCTTTTCCTGGACTTCGGCAATCTCTTGGCGCAGAGCCTCCAAACGCTCCTTAGAGGCGTCGTCGGTCTCTTTCATGAGCGCCTGTTCCTCGATCTGCAGCTGGGTGAGCTGACGCGTGGTGGCGTCGATCTCGACCGGCATGCTGTCGAGTTCCATGCGCAGGCGGCTCGCGGCCTCATCGACCAGGTCGATAGCCTTGTCGGGCAGGAAGCGGTCGGCGATGTAGCGGTCGGAGAGGTCGGCGGCAGCCACGAGCGCGCTATCGGTGATGTGTACGCCGTGGAAGATCTCGTACTTCTCCTTCAGGCCACGCAGGATTGAAATGGTGTCCTCGACGGTAGGCTCGCTGACCATCACGGTCTGGAAACGACGGGCGAGCGCCGCGTCCTTCTCGATGTACTTGCGGTACTCGTCGAGCGTGGTCGCGCCGATCGCGTGCAGGTCGCCACGAGCGAGCGCCGGTTTGAGGATGTTGCCGGCGTCCATGGAGCCCTCGGTGGCACCCGCGCCCACGATGGTATGGAGCTCATCGATGAACAGGATGACCTTGCCTTCGGATTTTTGCACTTCCTTGAGCACGGCCTTCAAGCGGTCCTCGAACTCGCCGCGGTACTTGGCGCCGGCGACCAGCGCGCTCATGTCGAGCTCGATGAGGTCGCGGTCGCGCAGGGTGCTCGGTACGTCGCCGGCCACGATTCGCTGAGCAATGCCCTCGACGATGGCCGTCTTGCCGACGCCCGGCTCGCCGATAAGCACGGGGTTGTTCTTGGTGCGGCGGGACAGAACCTGAATAGTACGACGGATCTCGTCGGTACGGCCGATGACCGGGTCGAGCTTGCCGGCGCGAGCCAGATCGCAGATGTTGCGACCGTACTGCTCCAACGCCTCAAACTGCGTCTTGTCCTCGGCAGACGTCACGCGGTCATCGCCGCGCAGTTCCTCGTAGACTTGCTCGATGCGCTCCTTGGTCACGCCGGCGTCACGCAGCACGCGACCCGCCTCACCCTTGTCCTCGGCAAGTGCCATCAGCAGATGCTCGGTCACCACAAAGCTGTCGCCCATCTTGGTGGCCTTTTTCTCGGCCTTCTCGATCACGCGAACGAGCTCGTTGGACAGGCCCATCTGCTGACCCTCGCCCGACACCTTGGGCGCATGGTCGATGGCATCTTGTGTGGAGCGTGCGAGCTGAGCCGGGTCGGCACCGATGCGCTCGATGATCACGGAGATATTGCGCTCGCCGGCACCGAGCAGGGCAGACAGCAGGTGGATCGGCTCCACCGCGCCGGCCTGTGCATCGGCAGCCGTGCTCATGGCGGTCTGCAGCGCCTCGCGCGACGTCATTGCTAGCTTATCGATTCTCATGGAATCACCTCTCTTGGGGCGGCCGCCCTACGGGGCGGCTTCACGTTGTTCGAGAAGTATTGTTGCCAGCTTTACGCGATCTTATACACAAATCTAAGTCTCTATATATAAGATTTTCTGAGTGATTGAAAGATAGGACTTGAGAGTGTCGGTCCGGCGCGACCGTGGAACCCAACTGTCTCAATCTGTAACATCTGGCAGCCCTTTTCGGTCCCAGGTGTTACAGATTGAGATGGAGCGCGGAGCCCCGCCCAAAAAATCTCAATCTGTAACACCAAGCCCGCTTTTAACAGCCCAGCTGTTACAGATCGAGACAAACGGAACCACCACAAAGGGGACAGGCACCTTTGTGTTGGTCCACATCAACATCGAGCTCGCTCCTAATATCCGTTATTCCTGCTCGTATTGAGGTTAAAATGAACTGTGATTAAAGCATATTCATTTCTCTCGTTCTTGATAGCTCTTCGTCTCAAGGAGCAGATATGAAGTCGTCTTATTCTACTGCTCGCAACGTCATTGCCATTCTCGCCATACCCATCGTGATGCTCTTTCTTATCGTCGTCACACCCTTTTCCCTGGGTATCGCCTCGCCCTTCGATTTGTGCGGGATGGTCGACGCCGGCTCGCGTGCCACCTCGCTCTCCTTTATCTGCCGCGGTGTGCTCTACGAAGATGCAATTCCCACCGGGCTTTGGCGGTCAAAGCTGCCGCTGCTCGGTCAGGTCGACGGACGTTCTCCCTACTTCAACCTTGAACCTCAAGCGATGAACTATCTGATCGATGACCAACCCCTTGCCTCCATCACCCTCGCTTACGACTATGCTCCAAACACCGATGAGCGTCACATGAACCAAGTCCTCGACAAACTGCTTGAACAGTGCGGGCTCACCGATGAGGTCGGCCGAACCGTCGACAGCGACCAGAAATTAAAGCGAACAGAACTCCGCCGCATTGGAAAAATCAGAGAGCGAGGCAGAGCTGCCTACTGGCAGGCCTGGGCGATACGCGACAAAAGCGAATTTGGGCACAGCACCTATACGGTCACCGTCTTCACTAAAGATGGGATCAAGGACAATGTTGACGATTTCGCATCGTCCAAACTCGGCATCCCCAAAACGACCAAATCCGCCAGCCCGGACGAAATCCTGTAGAGGTTTTCATCGAAATGTTGCTCAACCCGAACGGCGACATCGAGCTCGCTCCCCACCACCACAAAGGTGCCCGTCCCCTTTGTGGTGGTTTTCGGCGATCATTTCCGCCCTACGATGCAAGAAGCCGCCGCAGGAACCATCCCTGCGGCGGCTTCTTTGGGTTGGCAGGGACCAATCGCCGGCGTTGAAGGCCGTTTTTAGTCTCCGACGTTGGCTTTTGGCCCCTTCAAGCTATCCGACAAATATCAATATCTTGATAGGATTTCATTCGAGCTCTTAAGCAGATATTCGCGCAGCAATGGAATCGAGAACCTCACCATGCCGCGTGAGGGCGCATCGATAACCTGTGCCTTGATAAGTTGCCGTCGTGTCGCTGTCAGGCTCGCAGGGGGCAAGGAGAGCCCCGCTGCGATCTCTTTGGTCGGCACATTCCCCTCATGCTTGGCCATGGCAATGAGGTACTCAATCGCGCGAAGCGGCAAATCGGCAAGGGCAACGTCGAGCACGGAGCCCTCAAACTCCCCATACGCATCTTCAATGCCCTTCTGGGCATCCTCAAGTGAAATCGACGCATCGCGGTCGGCATGCCTGCGCGCATTCGCGAATACGCGATAGCCCACGAGTTGCACGAGATACGCATATCCCCTCGTAGCACAAGCCGTCATTTCAAGCGCCTTGCCATCCAAGTGCAAACCGGCACCTTCCACGGTTGAAGCCATCGAATCCGAAACATCCGACAGCGGAATCGAGGCGAGCTCCTCAGCCTTAGCTCGTTGTAGAAATGTAAGGGCACGGCCGTTGATGAGGTCCATTACGCCCATGGTCAAGCCAGCAAATACAAACGCGATATTCTTGCGTTCGCGGATAAGGTGCTGCACGGCCGCTGCAACGAGCCGCACGTCATCAGCATCCGCATCCTGTATTTCATCGACCGTCACCAGCAGACCGGCACCATGTTGCGTTTCCCGCGACGCCACGCTCGTCAAGACGCCCCGCAACGTCTCAGGCCCGGTCAAGGACTTAGATACGCCCGCTTTCACCACACCAAGACTTGCTTCTAAATGAAGCTCGGTATTGTCCGAGGTGCGTGCGAGCTCATGTTGGATGGCGTCGACGATACTGCCCGCCGCAGTCACGTCAACCACGCGCCAACCATACGACTTCGCAATATCGCCGAGCTCTGTCAACAGCGCCGTCTTGCCCGACCCGCGCGGGCCGGTAATGCGCATGAGCCTTCCGGGGGCGCCCACGCCTTCTTCGATGCCGTCCCTAAAATCATCAATAACCCGCTCGCGTCCGATAAGGACCGGAGGTTCAGCGCCAGCGGTCGGCTTAAACGGGTTGATTATCGTGCGCTTCAATGTCCCCACCTTCCTACTGTCGTCGTTATCGTGATTATAGTATCAATAGTGCAAATAGTGAAAGTAGTGAGAATAGTTCAACTATTTAATCATGCGGCCGTTTCCCGCCGCTAACAACTAAAGGTGCCAACAGTCCGCGTTGGACTCTAACAGGAAAACATTTGGCCCCTCAAAAACCACCGCAAGGGGCCTTTGTGGTGGTTTTCGCTCCAACACACCCCGCTGTCTCAACCTGTAACATCCAGCGGCCCTTTTCGGTCCCAGGTGTTACAGATTTAGATGAAGCGATCGACGGCAACCGTTTGTCTCAATCTGTAACAACTACTCGGCAAATTGGGGCCCAGATGTTACAGATCGAGATTAACCGCGGAGCCCCGTCCGAAAATCTCAACCTGTAACACCAGGCCCACTTTTAGCGGCCAAGACGTTACAGATCGAGACAAACGAAACCACCACAAATGAACTGCATCCCCTTTGTGGTGGTCCAGAGAAGAATCAGCCCCGATTAAAAGAGGCGGCATCAAGCCCAGCCTACGTTTGGCGACCCCAAATCGAAGCCCAATGGGGCCTTTCAGCCCCCTCATTCCGGACGGTCGCTTTCTTTTGAATATTGTCGTAAGCTGGTATCACTTATCTTAATGAATGCATACTGTTTGCGAGGTACTCGCCGTGAAACGCTCCACCTATATCGGCCTGCTCGTCTTAGCGTTTGCGATTACCGCAGTCGGCGTAGGAATTATCTATCTCGCATTTCTCCCCGCCTCTGCAACGCAGGCGGCGGTTGAGACCGTAAGCTATCCCATCGAAATCCTCACCGATATCGTCAAACCCGATTCGATCACCGTCGATTTTGACGGTACGCCCGCAGCGCTTGGGGTCAGCAACTATCCCCGTATCGAACTTGGGGCCATGCGCTACACCAAAGATGAGCAGCTTATCGGTAGGGCAGCCGAGTTGCTCAAAGGCAAGACGTTTAAGCGGTGGTACGGCGCCGTAATATATCGAGCCAAGAACAGCCAAATGAATGGCGGGTATTATTCGACCCTTGAACTCGATGCGGCAAACGGGAGCAGACTGTGCAACGTCTCATACGACCCCGGCTATGTGGACAATGAAGGGCCGGGGGCCTATATCTCGGATGGCGACGTAATCTACGTCATGGAGGGCGACCAGACGGCAGTCGTCAGTTTTATGGATCAGTGTACCGAAGATGCCTACGAACAAACCTGCGAGCCCGATCCGCAGACAGCGCGCAACAGTGGCTCGGCACGCACTTGGCTATTTGACGACGAAATAACCTGGACCCCATCGAAATAAGGACCCGTCGGGCAGGCACCTTTGTGGTGGTCCAAATCAGAACCACCCTTAAAAAGGGTGGTTTGCTCTTAGGGTATAACCCACGG
>CAUGNZ010000036.1 GCA_959601045.1 uncultured Collinsella sp. | reverse complement strand
GCTCAACGGTGCTTTAACCCTGTGCACGCTCGACGGCGCCAATGTCGAAATCGCCGAGCTCGTGGGCGACGAGAACATCTACACCTTTGGTGCCTCATCCAAGCAGGTCGAGCAGCTCTACGCCGACGGCAGCTATAACGCCGGCGCACTCTACCGCAAGCCCGGTATCAAGCTGCTGGTGGACTTTATCACCAACCCTGCCTTTATGGCGACCGGCAACGCCGAGCGTCTGCAGCGCCTGCACGACGATATCAAGGGCAAAGACTGGTTTATGGCCCTGCTCGACATTGAGGAGTACATCCAGACTAAGGAGCGCGTGCTGGCGGACTACGAGGACCAGGATGCCTGGATGCGCAAGGCGCTGATCAACATCGCCAACGCCGGCACCTTCTCGTCTGACCGCACGATCTCCCAGTACAACGACGAGATTTGGCACCTGAGCTAATTTCGTTTCCTTTACCCATCCTCTTGAAAGCGGAGTCGCGGCAACGCGGCTCCGCTTTTTTGCCCGCGTGTTGCCCGTGGCCCGCCTCGACAAAATCGTCTCAATCTGTAACACCTACTCGGCCAAAACGGCCCTACCTGTTACAGATCAAGACAAACCGGTCCTTTCCCTAGGGTTTATCTCAATCTGTAACATCTAACGTCTGAAATCCGCCCTTACTGTTACAGATCGAGACAAAAGGATAAGCCGGCTAATACAATCTCGTTCTGTAACAGGTAGCTGCCGAAATCAGCCTCCCGTGTTACAGATCGAGATGAAAGGATAGGCAGCTCGATGCTGTCTCAATCTGTAACATCTAGACCCAATTTGGCCCTCCTCCTGTTACAGATCAAGACAAACCGGCAGATGAACGGCTCCAGCACAAAGAAAGGCTCCCCTCTCGCCCAGCGGACGGGAGGGGAGCCTTATATGTGACCACGGCAAAAGGATGGCAAAGCCGCAGTCGCCCAAAGGAAGGGCCTGATTGGATCGGGCCTAGATAAGGTTCTTGCCGGAGACCTTATCGAAGAGGTGGGTCGCGTTCTTCTCGAACTTGAACCAGATGGGGTCGCCAGCCTTGAGCGCACCCTTGGCCTCAAGATCGACGACAGGGATGATCAGGACAAACTGGCCGTCAGGGGACGTCACATGAACGTGCTCGGTCGAACCCATGAGCTCGGTGACCTCGATGGTGCCCTGAAGCGCACCCTCCTCGCCCTTTTCGGCAAGCAGAATCTGCTCGGGACGTACGCCGGCCGTGATCTCCTTCACGTCGCCGCCGCCCCAATTAAGGGCGAGCTGAGCGCAGGTCTCGGGGGCCAGCGCGACATTCATGTCGTCGGTCTTGACGGTAAAGCCGTCGCCCGAGCGCACCAGCTGGGCATCGAAGAAGTTCATCTGCGGCACGCCGATGAAGCCGGCGACGAAGATGTTCGCGGGATGGTTGAAGACCTCCTGCGGCGTGGCGATCTGCTGGACGACGCCGTCCCTCATGACCACGATGCGATCTCCGAGAGTCATAGCCTCGGTCTGGTCGTGGGTAACGTAGATGAAGGTGCCCTTGATCTCGTGACGCAGCTTAATGAGCTCGGCACGCATCTGGTTACGCAGCTTGGCGTCCAGGTTGGACAGCGGCTCGTCCATCAGGAAGACCTTGGGGTCGCGCACGATGGCGCGGCCGATGGCGACGCGCTGGCGCTGGCCGCCTGAGAGCGCCTTAGGCTTGCGGTCGAGGTACTCGGTGATACCCAAGATCTCGGCAGCGGAGCGAACCTTGCGGTCGATCTCGTCTTTGGGGACCTTCTTGAGCTCAAGCGTAAACGCCATGTTCTCGTATACCGTCATGTTGGGGTACAGAGCGTAGCTCTGGAACACCATGGCGATGTCGCGGTCCTTGGGCGCCACGTCGTTGACGCGCTTGCCGTCGATGAGCACATCGCCCGAGGTAATGTCCTCCAGGCCGGCAACCATGCGCATCGTCGTGGACTTACCGCAGCCAGAGGGACCAACGAGAACGACGAACTCCTGGTCGTGAACGGTGAGGTTGAAGTCCTCTACAGCGAGCACGCCATCCTCGGTAACCTTAAGGTTATGCTTCTTCTCCTCGGTCTTCTTCTTTTTGCCAAAGAAGCCCTTCTTTTTGGACTCGGTGTTGGGATACACCTTCTGAACATGTTTGAGAACGATCTCGGCCATGTCTTTACCTTTCGATGTGCGGCGCCGCGCTGAGGGGCGCCGCAGAAACTTGCAAAACAGTTACGGCATCAGCCCTTGACGGCACCTGCCACCACGCCGTCGATGATGTACTTCTGGCAGAGGATGTACATGATGACGATGGGGATAACGACCATCATGATGCAGGCCATCATGGGGCCGAGCTCGACGTGGCCATAGCCGCCGCGGAAGTACTGGATCAAGATAGGAATGGTCTTGTACTTGGTGGAGTCGAGGGTGAGGTAGGGCAGCAAGTAGTCGTTCCAGACCCACATGGTCTCGAGAATGCCGACCGAAAGATAGGTGGGCTTCATGATGGGAAGGACGATTTTAAAGAACACCTGGACCGGGTTGCAGCCATCAATCATGGCCGCCTCTTCGATCTCGAGCGGGATGTTCTTTACAAAGCCGGCGAACATAAAGACC
The DNA here is from genome assembly GCA_959601045.1 of uncultured Collinsella sp. Taxonomy (GTDB): domain Bacteria; phylum Actinomycetota; class Coriobacteriia; order Coriobacteriales; family Coriobacteriaceae; genus Collinsella. The sequence continues at coordinate 11,828 of CAUGNZ010000036.1, read as the reverse complement.
GCCAGGCCCGCGCCAAAGCCCAGATAGATAAAGCAGATGTTGAACGGCGTGTTAAAGCCAATGCGGTCCGCCAAATTGGACAGCGTGAACATGAGCATCTGGAACGGTACGACCATCGAGAACACGAACAGGTAATAGAAGAAGTTCGAGATCTTGCTGTTGACGCGAACCACGTACCAAGCGCACATGGAGCAGCACACCAAGATCAGCACGACCGACGTGACCGTGATGATGAGCGAGTACATAAACGCCGAGGCAAAGCCTTGCTCGTTAAGAGCGTGCACGTAGTTTGCGAGACCGTTGAACGTCTCGGGCGTGAGCAAATCGAATGCCGTGGTGGTGCTGATTGCAGTTCCCTTTTTAAAGGAATTGAGCGCAATCATGAACACGGGGTAGATCCACGCGAGCGACAGGATCGTAAAGAAAATCGAGAGCGCGCGGTTGATAACCTTATCGCGTTTCATTACTGCTGCACCTCCTTGGACCTCGTGGCCTTAAGCTGAATCATGGAGATGGCTACGACCAGGATGCAGAAGATAACCGCCTTGGCCTGACCGATGCCCTGCCATGCGATACCGGCACGCGAATAGAACGTGTTGTAGATGTTCAGGGCGAGCATCTCGGTGGAGTGCGCAGGGGCGCCGCCGGTAAGGGCGAGGTTCTGGTCGAACAGCTTAAAGCCGTTGGTGATGGACAGGAACAGGCAGATGGTAATCGTCGGCATCAGATTGGGGATCTTAACCTTCCAGAACGTCTGCCATGCCGTGGCACCGTCAACCTTGGCGGCCTCGATGTAGTCGGACGGAATGGACTGCAGACCGGCGATGTAGATGATCATCATGTAGCCGACCTGCTGCCACAGGGTCAGGATGATAAGGCCCCAGAAACCAGCAGCAGAGTTAAGGGCGATGAGCTGGGCGCCGATGTTGGAGAGCAGGCAGTTGATCAAGATCTGCCAGATGTAGCCCAGCACGATGCCGCCGATCAGGTTAGGCATAAAGAAGATCGTACGGAAGATGTTGGTGCCTTTGAGCGCCTTGCGGGTGAGCGCCTGCGCAATTGCCAGGGCGATCACGTTGATGAGCACCGTCGACAGGAAGGCAAACGCCACGGTAAAGAAGAACGACGTGGCAAACTGCGGATCGGACAGCGCGCGCACGTAGTTCGCGATACCGACAAAGTGCGCGTTGTTAATGGTAATAAACTGGCAGAACGAGAGATAGAAGCCCTGGATAAAAGGGATCACGAACCCGATCATAAACGCCAGGCACGTGGGCAGCATAAAGAGCGGCCACCAGCGCTTGAGTGCTTTGCCCATAGAAGGGTCCTTTCAATATGCAGGGGGCGGGCAAACCTACGTCTGCCCGCCCCCTGTCGCTAATCAGATAGCTTGGGCAGCAACTGCTTACTCGGAAGCAGCCTTCTCGGTCTTCCAGCCATCGACGAAGGCGTTCTTGACGCCGTCCCATTTGCTGTTGTCGGCAGCGTAGGCAATCAGAGCCTGCTTGAGGTTCTTCTTCCACTCCTCAGAGGGAATGTAGACGAAGTCCCAAGCGACGGTCTTCTTGCCGTCCTTGGCCATGGCAACGGCCTGCTGCGAGAAGACGTTGGTGGTCTCCTTGGCGCTCTTGAACGGAGCGGTCAGACCCATCTTGTCGGCGATGATGCTGGTCGGGGTGTCAGCGGTGACGCACCAGTACATGAAGTCCTCGGTGGCCTTCTGAGCATCCTCGGAAGCCTGGGAACTCACGCACCAGTAGTTCTCGCCGCCGGAGCACAGGCCCTGGTTCTCCTCGCCGTCGACGCCGATGTAGATCGGCAGCATGCCGAGCTGGTCGTCGGTCATACCGGCCTTGGTGAGGTCAGCGTAGGCCCAAGAGCCGTTCTGATAGAAGACGGCCTTGCCGGTTGCGAACTCGTTGGTGGCGTCGTCACCGGTCTTGGAGGCAAGCTGCGAAGGATCGCAGGTGGAGTCGGTGATATACAGGTCGAAGATCTGCTTAAAGTTGTCGAGATACTCGCCCTTGATCTCGTCGTCCTCCTGGTTGTGCTCCTTCTCGAACTCGTAGTAGAGCGGGAGGTTGGCGAGGTGGGTGGTGTAACGCCAGCTGGAGGAGTCATCCATGCCGGCGGAAGTGAAGGCGCCCTCAACGCCAAGCTCGTCCTTGCGGGCCTGAATGTCGTCAGCGCAAGCCTTCAGCTTGTCGAAGGAGTTGATGTCCTCGGCCTTGTAGCCAGCCTTCTCGAGCAGCTGCTTGTTGTAGATGATGCCGTAGCTCTCCTGGACCCAGTCGATACCCAAATCCTTGCCATCGGACTGCAGAGCCAGGGAGTCGTCAATGAGCTCGCCGCGGAGCTTGGTATCGGACAGGTCGGCGCAGTAATCCTTCCAGTTCTTAAGACCGGTGGGGCCGTTGACCTGGAACAGGGTCGGAGCGGAGCTCTTGGACATCTCGGACTTGAGCTTCTCCTCGTAGGTGTTGGAGGCGGCGGTCACGATCTTGACCTCGACGCCCTTCTCCTCCTTGTACGCCTTGGCGATCTCCTTCCACTCCTTGTCGACCTCGGGCTTGAATTGGAGGAAGTAGACCTCGGCAGCGTCGCCAGAAGCAGAGGAGCCGGAGCCGGCGGAGCCACCGCAGCCCACGAGACCCAGACCAAGAACCGCAGCCGCGGAACCAGCAAAGCCCAGGAACTGCCTTCTGCTCATTTCGTTCTTCATTACAATCCACCCTTTCACACCGTGGCGGCACCCTTTGCCGCCGCCTTCGGAGATTGGCTCGGGGACTTTGCCCCTTTTGCTGATTTGTACAATACGCTATTTGGCTAGTTGTTTGAACAAGTATTACTAGAGCGGTAGAAAAACTTCGGTGAACGGTAATTTCAACTTGATACTTGACAAGTTTTGTATAAACAATTATTTGTTATCGAATGCAGAGAAAACGCCCGGTCAAGCCGATGCATCGTCGGTTTGACCGGGCGTTTTCGCTTTGAGGGCATGAGTCTCGTCAGGCTGCGAGCTAGCCGGCTATCGCTTGGAGTTGACGCGGTAGTGGAAGATCTCGGGATGCGTGCGGGCATGCGTGACCTCGAACAAGATGCCGTCCGAGGTGTACGACTGGCTCTCCATGACGGCAACACAGTTGTATTTGCCGAGGTCAAGATAGCTGCAGTCCTCATCGTTGGCAAGCTCGACGCTCACTGTACGGCGACTCGCCATCACCTTGACGCCGCGTTTGTGCTCCAGATAGTCGTAAATTGACTTTGCGGCGATCTCGGGCGTCAGGCCCTTGGCGATTGACTCCAAAAAGTAACCATGGTCTACTTGGCGCGCATTGCCGTTAAGGCTTCGGACACGCACCACGCGAATCAACTCCTCGCCTACCTTAAAGCCCAGGCGACGAGAGAGTTGCTCGGTGCAAATCAAATGTTCAAAAGACTTAACGTCCGTCGATGCAACGGCATTGTTGCGCTTTGCAAATTCGCCAAACGACTCGACTTCCTCGAGTGCGCCGAGCATATCGGTTTCGCCCTTGAGCCAAATAACGCGCACGCCCTTGCCGTGTATAGGCTGCACAAACATCTGGTCGGCCAGCATGCTCAAGGCGCGTCGAACGGTATTGCGCGTGCAGCCAAACTCCGCGGTCAGCTCGGCTTCGGTTGGCAGCATCTCCTGAAACGCATAAGTCCCGTTAATGATGCGCGAACGGATCTCGCGGTAGATTCCTTCGTAAATCGCTTTTGGCATGACTTCACCTCTAATGAATATGTATGGTTAGGCACGATAGCATTTCTTAAAGTTGTTTAAACCGATTATCGGCAAAGCGACAGGATTTAACCGTTGACGGTTTCTGTCCCGCCCAAACCGGTTTCGCTCAAAACTGCCGGTACGACAATCGTCTGGTCCTCTACAATGAATCCATTGTTTAAACGTTTCACCATGCGCAACGCGCCTCGATATTCGGGAGGCAGAACATGCTGCAAAAAATCCAACGCTTTGGCGGGGCAATGTTCGCGCCCGCCATGTTGTTTTCCATATCGGGCCTTATGGTCGGCGTCTCCGCCCTCGCAACGTCTGCGGATATCGTCGGCGACCTCGCCGTATACGGAACCCCTTGGTACGTTTTTTGGACTATCATCCAGCGTGGCTCGTGGACGGTCTTTAAACGACTTCCGCTCCTTTTTGCCGTAGCGCTGCCCATCGGCCTTGCCCAAAAGCAACCGGCACGTTGTTGCCTCGAGGCGCTCGTGGCCTATTTTGCCTATTGCTTCTTTTTGAGCGAGATCATTAAGCTGAGCGGAGACAACCTTGGACTTAAGTACCCGTCGTCTTTGACCTCCGCTAGCGGCATCACCATCATCGACGGCATCAAGACACTCGACACCGGCATTATTGGCCCGCTGGCGGTGTCGGCAACCGTCGTCGCCATCCATGACCGCTTCTACGATGCCAAGGTTCCCGATTGGCTCGGTACCTTCTCGGGTTCCTCGCTGGTCTACCTCATCAGCTTTTTTGCCGTGTTCGCCCTTGCCGCCATCTCGGCCGCCATCGTGCCCTTCGTATACGCAGCGACCGAAACGCTGCGCCACGCACTTGCGGGCGTCGGCCCCCTCGGCGTGGGTATCTTTGTGTTTTTGGAGCGAGCACTCGAGCCCATGGGGCTGCACCACCTGCTCTACATGCCTATCTACTACGACAATTTAGTTATTAACGACGGCATCTACGCCACATGGACCAACTTGCTTCCCATCCTCTCGCACAGCACGCGCCCCCTCAACGAGCTAGCGCCCTGGGCTGGTTTCACCGCCACCGGTTGGGTCAAGCTCTTTGGCCTTCCCGCCATCGCGGCTGCGTTCTACTCCACCGCAAAGCCCGAGCGCCGCGCTGCCCTCAAGGTCATCCTGGTTCCCGCCATTGTTGCCTCAGTGGTCTGCGGCGTCACCGAACCGCTCGAGTTTCTCTTTATGTTCACCTATCCCGGACTCTTTTTGCTCTATGCCGTCCTATCGTCCTGCCTCGCCATGGCCATGAACTTCTTTGGCGTCGTCGGCATCTTCTCGGGCGGTTTTATGGAAATGGCTGCCTTCAACTTTATCCCGCTCATGCGGACGCATGCCGGCTCCTACCTTTTGGCACTCGGAATCGGACTCATCTTTAGCGTCATCTTCTTTCTGAGCTTTCGAGGTCTTATCCTGACCTTTGACCTTAAAACCCCGGGACGCGAGGACCACATCGCCAGCAACGCGGCGCTCTCGCGCTTGACGGGAGACGACGTTGACGAAAAGCGCTCATCCAAAACCGGCGCTTCCGGCGACCAGGCCTCACAAGATCATCTGCTCGCCGAGCAGGTTGTGACGCTTCTGGGCGGCGTCTCCAACATTGTGGGCGCAACCAACTGCGCCACGCGGCTGCGCGTCGAAGTCGTGGACCCTTCCATCGTCGCGGACAATGCGACCTTTGTCGCAGCGGGTGCCAAAGGCCTCATCGTCACCGGCAAGACCGCTCAGGTAATCATCGGCATCTCGGTACCCCGCGTCAAAGAGCACTTTGATCGGATTATGGGACTCGAACCGGGTTTTGCATTCGCCGCCTCGCCTTCTCATGCCGCCGACGCCACCAAAAAGCATGGCAATGTCTGCTTCTTCGACATCGACGGTACGCTCGCCTGGCAAGATCCCAGACTTGCCCAGGAGCTTCCCGAGGGTGAGCGAGACCTCTCCCCCTATCCCAACGAGACGGTTGCACAGGCAATTCGCACGTTTGTCGCCAACGGCAACAAAGCCTTTATCTGTACGGGGCGCACCCTCAGCTGCATCCATCCCAAGCTGCTCGAGCTGCCGTGGGCAGGCGTCGTGTGCCTCGCGGGCGGTTACGCCGAACTCGAGGGGCGTATCGTGCGAAATGCAGCCATAAACCCTGGTCTGCTACAGCGCCTCGCCCCCTATCTCGAGCAATCGGGCGAGGTCATTCGCTTTGAGGGCATCGATCGCGTCGTGCGCATGAGTGCAGATGCCCCCGAGACGTACGGCTACGCACGCACCGTGGGCGACGCCGTCACGCAACTTGAGCACTACAACGCCTATAAAATTCTTATGTCCACACCACTTGCCAACCGCATCGCCCAAGATGAAGAGCTTGGACCTCTGCTCTGCCTCAACGAGCTCGAGCTCGAGGTCACAGAAATCTCGCCGCGCGAGTGCACCAAACGGGCCGGAATCAAGGCTGTGCTTGACGCCCTGGGACCAGACCACGGCACCGTATATGGCATTGGCGACGCGAGCAACGACATCGCCCTCATGGAGGCGGTCGATGTTGGCATCGCCATGGGCAACGCGCCGGACTTCCTCAAGGAAAAGGCCGACTACGTAACCGACAGCTTCGACCACGACGGCGTCGTCACCGCGCTCGAACACTTTGGGCTTATCTAGCCGAGCCCCTCACCGCGTTTGCGACCGCAAGACTCAATCGTCTTCAACCGCCGCGCTCGACGCCCCAATGTGGCAATATGTTGTCTGCATAATGCAACAGTGCAACCTAAGAAAGAATGCGAGAACCCGTGTCCAGTCCGTTTACCAGCTTTTTAGCCCAGCACTTTGACCAGATTAACGACTATCTGGCCACGTTTTTTGACGGACAGGCGACTTCCGCCGATATCGAGCGTTACCTGTATACCCCGCTCTCGGCATTTACGGCCAATGCCGGCAAGCGCCACCGCCCGCTCATCTGCATGCTCGCCGCGACCGCAGTGGGCGGTAGCTTTGAGAGCGCCCGCAGCGCCGCGGCAGCCATCGAGCACTTTCAGTCGGGCGCGCTGATCCACGACGACATCGCCGACAACGGCCAACTGCGCCGCGGCAAGCCCTGCATGCACCTTACCGAGGGCACGGGACTCGCCATCAACTGCGGCGATTTAGCGCTCACCATGGTCACCAAGACGGTTCTCGACGACCCCACGCTCGAGGCAGACGTGAAACTCCGCGTGCTCCACGAGCTCACCGAGATGATCGTCCGTACCATCGAGGGCCAGGCGCTCGACTTGGGCTGGGTCCGCGATGGGCGCTTTGACATCTCGGTCGACGATTATCTGGACATGGCGACGCACAAGACCGCGTACTACAGCGGAGCCACGCCACTTGCCGCCGGAGCCATTATCGGCGGCGGCAGCGAGGAGCAGATTGAGGCGCTGCGCGCCTTTGGCCTGCACACGGGCCTTGCCTTCCAGATCCAAGATGATCTGCTCAACTTGATCGGCACCAAAGAGGCCGCTAACAAGGACTTCCGCACCGACATCACCGAGGGCAAGCGCACGCTTGTCGCCGTGCACGCCCTGTCAGACGAGCGTTATCACGACGAGGTCGAGGCAATCCTTTCCTCGGGCACCGAGGACCCCGCGCAACTTGCACGTGCTGTGGAGATCTTCCAACAGACCGGCTCTATCGATTACGCCCACGCCTACGCGCTGGACCTGACCGCCAAAGCCAAGGCCGCCATCGAAGGCGTCGAGCTCGACCCGCATGCGCGCGAGCTCTTCCTCTCAATGGCAGATTTCTTTGTGGAGCGTCTTAACTAGCGGGGGTCATAAAACCTGTGGGCAGCGAGTTTGGGTACAAGTTGCTACACTATTGAGTGCATGTTTATAAATTGTCTCGCGTTGTCTATCCGACACACGCTCAAAATAGTACGAATGGTACGCCGAAAGGGGTTCGTTCATGGAACCTATTACCACGGGCATGCAGGGAGCAGCCGTCGAGGATGTTCAGTCCCGCCTTCTGCAGCTCGGCTATACAATCGATGACGCCGAGGTTGTCGACAAGCGCTTTGGCACCACCACCGAGCAGGCCGTCAGCACCTTCAGGCTCGACAGCGGCCTTGCTGCCGGTCATGCCGTCGATATCCCCTGTTGGAGCGCCCTGGTCGACGCCTCGTATAAGCTGGGCGACCGCACTCTGTATCTGCGCATGCCCAATTTCCATGGCGCCGATGTGCAGGCCCTGCAGCGCGCTCTCAACGTTTTGGGCTTTGCCTGTGGCGAAGACGACGGCTACTTTGGTCCGCATACCGAGGCCGCCCTGCAGCAGTTCCAGGAAAATGTCGGCCTGTTTGCCGACGGCATGGCCTTCCAGGACACCTACGCCTACATCAACCGCCTGCACCATGTGTGGGAGGGCAAGCCCTCGGTCACCGAAGCCGAGTCCCGCATCGGTTTTGCTCGCGCCGCCAACGTGCTCGAGCGCTTCCAGATCGCCGTTATCGGTGAGGACCCCATCGCACGCAGCGTTGCTTCGCGCATGTGGAACATCGCCACGGCAACGACCGACAACAGCGGCATGATGCTCTGCGACTCCGAGGTCCCAACCGACGTTGACCTGGTGCTCGAGATCGCAAGCGACGAGCTGCCCGCCGACGCCGCGCCACGCGCCACGATTGCCCTCGCCGAGTGCCACAACCTGGCCCAGCGCATCCGCACCGCCAATGTCGCCGCGCAGCAGAAGCCGGCTCGCATTCGCATTGAGCTCACGGGCATGACGCGCTACAACGGCACCTTCACGGCCAGCGACGCGCAGACGCTCGCCGTACGCCTACTCGACGGCGTTTGCGATGCCCTCGCAGATTAGGTAAACTAGACGAGTTGCTTTTGGGCAACACCACACATTGGGACGTAGTTCAACGGTAGAACTCCGGTTTTTGGTGCCGGCTGTTGGGGGTTCGAATCCCTCCGTCCCAGCCATTAAAACTGAGCGCCCTAAGCCCATAACGGCCCAGGGCGCTTTCTTGTGGGCAAGCGGAGGAATTCGAACCCGCAAGGGTGCGGAGCTGAGGAAACGCGAAGCGTTTTCCAGCGCAGTACGCAAGGAGCGAAGCGACGCAGCGGGGCGCGGCCGCCGACCAGGCGGACGCGGAATCCCTCCGTCCCACACCAGCCAAGAGCCCCTCACGTCAAGCAAATCGAGCCAACGCCGCCAAGCGGAGGGATTCGAACCCGCAAGGGTGCGGAGCGATGCAGCGGGGCGCGGCCGCCGCAGGCAGACGCGGTGTCGGCACTTGGGGACGCTCCTAAGTGCCGGCATTATAGGAACGTCCCCAAGTGCCGGCTCGGGACTATTTTCGAGGACCCTCCGAAGGACTGTGGCCAAAAAACGGCAAATATGAGTACTGTCACCGTTGTAGCTACATTATTTTCGTTAATAAAAGAAGATCTTAATGAGATTTATTCGCATCAAGGTCTTCCTTTAATGAACACTTGAGGAGATACGGCAGCTTATCTGCTCGATCGACACGTCAAATCACCTTAAATGTGGTCAAAATTACTGCTACTAAAAGAGTATCAGTACTCATATTTGATGTTTTTTGGCCACGGCTCTTTATAGACACCCTGCACAGCGACGGTGGTAGATTTCGGAACGTGTCCGTCAGCCCCGTTCCGAAAAGCGAGCCGCATGCAACGGCCAAGCCACGACAGGCCCCGGGAGAGCGGAATTTAGTTGTTCAGCATGCGGTCGAAGCTTCCCGAGTCGCCATCCCGATAGTCGGCGGTCATCAGAATCTCCTGCGGAATGCGCCCGCCCTCGCGCAGCACATTGCGGAACTGCACGCGCGTGACCATGGGCAGATCCTTGATCGTCGCCGCCAAGTTCTGCGGCACGCCCTGGTTGGCAGCCGCGGGCTCGCACTCGCCGCCAGCCTTCACGCGACGCTTATGCTCGGCGAGCATGGCGCGGTACATGCCGGCATGCAGGCGAATCTCAACCACATTGGCATTGCGAGCCTGCTCGACGATGCGCGCGCCCTCGCGGTCGATATCGCCCACGTAGTAGACGTAGTTAAAGCGATAGCCGATCTCAGCCAGATAATCGTCCAGGGCATGCGAGACGCTCGCCTTGCATCCGCCGCCAAAAATCACGCCGCCCACCTTGATGCCAAAGAGCTTAGCGTGCTTGCGGCCGCGCAGGAGCTTGACGATCTCGTCATAGGTGTCCAGGTTCTCGACCATAATGAACGGCTTATCGGCGCCCAGCGTAAAGAAACCCGTAAAGTGCACGGGGCGGTTGGGGGCGACCTTAATCGCCTGCATGCTGATGCCCTTTTCGGTCATACGCCGAATTAGACGCTCGCCGTGCTTGCCGTCAAAAGCCTTCTCGTCGTTAAAAATCTGGTAGGCACGCTGGCGGCGCGAGGCAACCGGCGTATCGGCACCTCGGTTTTGCTCGATCCAAGCCTGGATGATTGCGATTTCCTCGGCAATCTTGCGGTTGGACATCTCGTTGTGCTGAGTGCGCTGCGGAGCCTTTTTGCCGTCCTTGCCCTCGACCTTTACGATCTGTGTCTGCTGCTCCTTGATCTTAGAGAGCGCCGTAGGCGTAGGGACAACTTTGAGCAGCTGCCTGCCTAAAACGCGGGCAAGGGCAAACGCCGATACCTCGCCGTGGACGGCCGACTCGGGCTGCTGGGCAGCAGCATCTGCTGTGGCAGACTCCGGCTTCTTCTGAGACCTGCGCTTAGAATCGCCTTGGGAATTGCGCTCGCGCTTCGGCATAGACGCCTGCTTCTGCGGACGATCGGACTTGCTCTCCTTCGCCGGCTGGCGCTTAGGCTGCCCCGAAGAAACCTCGGCCTTCGCATCCTCGTCCTGCGGCGTGGTCTTCTCAGCTGCAGTCTCGGCACGGGAACTGCGACCCCCGCGATGGCGACGGCGGCGAGGCCTGCTCGACGCGCCCTGCTCCGTCTGCCCATCAGTAGGCTGCTCGCCCTTGGCCTCGGCAGCAACCTCAAGCTGCGGCTCAACAGACTTCTGCTCGCGAGCCGCCGGCTCAACGGTTTTCTCGGTTTGTTCGGCCTTCTCGGCCTGAGCGGTCGGAGCCGGCTCGCCCTTCTCCTGACGCCTTACGGGATACGCGCGCCTCGCAAAACCACGCCCGGGACGGCATGAACCCGGAGCCTTCTTGGCAGACTCCTCAACATCGTCTGCAGCCTCGGAAGGCTCTTCAACCTCATGCGCGACATCCTGCTGCGCAGCCTTAAAGTGGGCACCACGGCGACGCTGGGGCTCCTGGGCCTCCACGGGCTTTTGCTCCTTCGCGGGCCTCTGCGACTCGGCAGCAACCTCGTTCTCAACAGCCTCGGCATCCGTCTCACCCTTTTGAGCAACGGCACGACGGAAGCGCTCCTGCTGGGCGCGGCGCTGCGCATCGCGCTTGCCACCCCCGCCAAAACCGCCGCGTCCTGCCTTGGCCGTAAAGGCACGCACGACGTTCTCATCGAGCAACTCATCGGTATCGACATGCTCACGCGGAGCAGCTTCTTCCACAGCAGGCACGTCAGCGGAATCCTCGACGACAAAATCTTCGACGGACTCGGCAGGCTGCTCCTGGGCATCGCGGATCTCGACATTGATGGTATAGAATGCCGGGCGCCCGTTAATGCCGCTGCCCTCGATCTTGGTCACGATATTTGCCGCGATAAGCTCATCGCGCATCGCCTTGGTGTCGCATTCCTTATCGACGGAGCGGAAAATCTGCGCCAGCGCGCTCGACTTAATCTTGAGCGCCTTGCGGCAGAGCAGGTCGTAGGCAACCAGCTTGGCGCGCTCGGCAGAAAGCGATGTCTGGCTGCTCAGACGCTCAGCCAGAGCATCGACATTGTTTTGATTATCGGAATATACCGTCTTGGCCACGGGGCCCCTTTCATATGCACACATATACGTCCATATGGTACAACGCACGAGCCTATCCACGCAAAACATCTGCGAGAACGCCCTTGCACCACCTGTTCTCACAATCAGAACCACCCTTAAAAAGGGTGGTTTGCTCTTAGGGTATAACCCACGGGC
>CAUGNZ010000035.1 GCA_959601045.1 uncultured Collinsella sp. | reverse complement strand
GGGTGCTCCAACCTAGTGCTCCATGCGTGCTTTCCGTCTTGCGCAGGACTGTAGAGCGGGAAACTTAATTACGCGCCGCTCCCCGCCCACGCCGGGCAAACCTTCCCTTGTACTCTATCAAGGTAAAGTGTATGATTCTGAACGTTACATGACTCACTTTATCTAACTAAAGTGCCATCAAGGGGGAATACCATGAATACCGATATGTCTCGTCGTCAGTTTGTTGGTCTAGCCGGCTCGCTCGCCACGGTGCTTGGCCTTGATCTTGTCGGTTGCGGCGGTGGTGCCGGCAAGGGCTTCGCTGCTGGCTCTGCCGCGGCCAAGGATGTGAAGGGCGCTGCGGAGTCCAAGAAGCTCGTGGTGGGCTTTGATAAGTCCTATCCTCCGTACGGCTTTGTGGGCGACGATGGCGAGTACACCGGCTTTGATCTCGATCTTGCCAAGGCTGTTGCCGATAAGCAGGGCTGGGAGGTCAAATACGAGGCCATCGATTGGGATGCCAAGGACACGCTGCTCAACTCCGGCGCCATCAACTGCATCTGGAACGGCTTTACCATGGAGGGTCGCGAGGACGACTACACGTTCTCCGAGCCGTACATGCTCAACGAGCAGGTGCTGGTGGTAAAGAAGGATGCGGGCATCAAGAGCTGGGACGATCTTGCCGGCAAGACCGTGATTACCCAGACCGATTCCGCTGCGCAGGATGTGCTCGAGGGTGACCAGAAGGATCTGGCGGCGACGTTTGCCACGCTCGACACGATCGGCGAGTACAACACGGCCTTTATGCAGCTCGAGAGCGGCGCGGTCGATGCCGTGGCTTGCGACCTTTCGATTGCCCAGTATCAGCTTGCCGCCAAGCCCGATGCTTATACGCAGCTTGATGAGCCGCTGTCCAGCGAGCACTACGCCGTCGGCTTTAAGAAGGGGGACACCAAGTCGGCCGACGCCGTGACCGAGTCGCTCAAGGCACTCTATGAGGACGGCACGGTCAAGGACCTGTGCGATAAATATGCAGATTACGGTCTTTCCTTCGACAACTGGGTTCTCAAATAACGGCTTTCCCAGGCACCCGATCTTGCCGCTCAAACCGTCGCTCGCGTACAAAAGTACGCGTCGCTCCTCTTTCGCGGCAACCTCGGGCACCTGGAAAACCCGCTTTAGCATTGGGTTCGCTGTTCCGTTGCTGTGAAAGAGAGCTTAGGTTGTCTATTCAGGTCATGATGCAGATGCTTGGCCAGGGATTCTTGGTCAGCTTGCAGTTGTTTGTGCTGACGCTGCTGGGGTCGATTCCGCTGGGAATCCCCGTGGCGTTTATGCGCATGAGCAAAATTGCGCCGCTTCGCTGGATTGCGCGCATCTACATTTCGGTCATGCGCGGTACGCCGCTCATGCTGCAGATGTTTGCCATCTACTTCGCCCCGTACTACGTGTTCGGCATTTCGCTCACGCCCGATTCCAAATGGACGGCGTGCGTTGTGGCGTTCATCATCAACTACGCCGGCTACTTTGCCGAGATCTATCGCTCGGGCTTGCAGTCCATTCCGCGCGGACAATACGAGGCAGCCGAGGTGCTAGGCTATTCGCGTCTGCAGACATTTTTGTACATTGTGATGCCGCAAGTCGCCAAGCGTATTCTGCCGGCGATGGGCAACGAGATCATCACGCTGGTCAAGGACACTTCGCTGGCGTTTGCCATCGGCGTGGGGGAGATGTTCTCGACGGCCAAGGCGCTGGTTGCCTCGCAAGTGAGCATGGTGCCGTTTGCGATTGCGGCGCTGATCTACTGGGTCTTTAACTTTGTGGTCGAGATGCTGCTGGGCGCCGCCGAAAAGAAGCTGGACTATTATCATGACTAGATCGTTCCGCCGTTCTAGCGAACGGCGGACTGCTCGACGCTGCGCGCGTGCCTGACGGCCAATCTGCTCCTCAAACCGTCGCTTGCGTACAGAAGTACGCGGCGCTCCTCTTTCGAAGCACATTGTCTCGTCAGCCACACGCTCGCTGACTTCTCAAACACATGGAGGTTCCCGTGTTCGGAACGGTAATGATGATAACGAACGCGCGCAAGGCGTTTGGCGGCAATGAGGTGCTCAAGGATATCTCACTCGAGGTAAAGCGTGGCGAGGTCGTGGCGATTATCGGGCCTTCGGGTGGCGGTAAGTCCACGCTGCTGCGGTGTGCCACGCTGCTCGAGACACTCGACGGAGGCTCGCTCTCGTTTGGCGACCTTGCCGTTGCGACGGATGCGGGTTCGGGCGCGGTCTATGCGAAGGGCGATGTGCCCAAGCAGGCGCGCTCGCGATTCGGTCTGGTGTTCCAAAATTACAACCTGTTCCCGCACTATACGGTGATGAAAAACATCACCGATGCTCCGATTCGCGTGCTCAAGCGCCCGCGTGAGCAGGCGGAGGCGCGTGCGCATGAGTTGATCGCGCAGATGGGGCTTACGGGCAACGAGAACAAGGTGCCGTGTGAGCTTTCGGGCGGTCAGCAGCAGCGCGTGAGTATTGCCCGCGCCCTGGCACTCGATCCGGAAATCTTATTCTTTGACGAGCCGACTTCGGCGCTCGATCCCGAGCTGACGGCTGAGGTGCTGCGTGTCATTAAGGACCTGGCGGCGCAGAATATGACGATGGTAATCGTGACCCACGCAATGCAGTTTGCGCGCGATGTTGCCGACCGCGTGGTCTTTATGGACGGCGGTCGCATTGTCGAGGAGGGACCTGCCGAGCAGGTTATCGACCATCCGCGCGAGCAGCGCACGCGTGAGTTCTTGAGCCGTATCGAGGGATAGACTCAGGTATTTACTCAACTATTAATTGAGGCAATTGAGGCGAAGCCGCCACAGGTCTTACGGTCTGTGGCGGCTTTTTGTTTACATCGACGGGGTTCAATAATTGCCTCACAAGCTTGTCTCTTCCTCTCGCCGCTTGTATTCATACGTGTGCCGAAAGGTATGCATGGACAGCCGCCCGTGAGGGTAGGGTGGTGGCATAGGACATTTGGAGGGTGAGTCGGCTCGGCTGCCGACCATGCTGCTCCCGGGACGGCACCGACCGCGAACTCTCCCCGTTGGCGTCGCGCATTGCGCGCGGCCCTGCAAGGAGGTCATCATGGGTGCTCCCAAGACCGGTAACGTAAGGAACGTGGTGCTCGTAGGCCAAGGCGGGGTGGGCAAGACTTCACTCGCCGAGGCCATGCTCCACCTTTCCGGCAAGACCGCCCGCCTGGGCGGCCACGACGGCACCAAGCCCACGCTCGACTATGACCCCGAAGAGGTCAAGCGTGCATTTTCCATCTCGACGACCATCGCGCCGATCGACTGGAAGGGCGCGCGCATCAATGTGCTCGATGCCCCGTGCTACCCCGATTTTATCGGCGACGCCTTTGCCGCGATGAGCGTCTGCGAGACGGCTCTGTTTGTGGTCGACGCCGAGGCCGGCCCGCAGCCTACGACGGTTAAGCTCTGGTATGCCGCCGAGGACCTACGCCTGGCACGCGCGGTGTTCGTAAACCGCCTGTCGCGCTCCGAGGCCAGCTTTGCGACCACGATGGACCTGCTGCAGGAGCGCTTTGGCACGCGCCTGGGCGCCGTGACCCTTCCCTGGGGCGAGGGCGAGGACTTTGACGGCATCATCGACCTGGTGCGCATGAAGGCGCGCCACTGCAACGGCGCCGAGGCCGTTGAGTCGGAGATTCCCGAGGAGTATCGTGCCCAGGCCGAGGAGGCCCATGACCATCTGTGCGAGCTGGTGGCCGAGGCTGACGACGAGCTGATGATGAAATACCTGGAAGGCGAGGAGACGCTGACGCAGGAGGAGCTTGAAGGCCTGCTGTCTAAGGCGATCGCCGAGCGCATCTTTGTGCCGGTCTTTGCGGGCGATTGCATTAAGGAGCAGGGCGTCAACTCGCTGATGGACGACATCGCCACGTACTTCCCGGCGCCGACCGACTACGGCGAGATGCCGCTCATCGACGGTGATTCGCTTAAGATTTCGAGTGACGATGACCGTCCGGTGGCGTTTGTGTTTAAGACGCTGGCCGATCCGCAGCAGGGCCGCATCAGCTTTATCAAGGTGCTGACGGGCACGCTTGAGCCGGGTCTTGAGTTGGTCAACGCGCGTACCCGCAAGAGCGATCGTTTGGCTCACTTGTATGTGATGTGCGGCCGCGATATGACCGAGGTCGGTCACGCCTATGCTGGCGACATTATCGTGGCGCCCAAGTTGGCGGCAGAGACGGGCGATACGCTCTCCATTACCGGTAAGGTCGAGGCGGCGGCGTTTAAGTTCCCCAACTCGCAGTACCGCATCGCCATCGAGGCCGAGAATCGCGGCGACGAAGAGAAGCTCTACACGTTTATTGAGAAGGCATGCAAGGCCGATCCGACCATGAGCATCGACCGCGACGAGGAGACCGGGCAGACTATCATCTCCGCCGTGGGTGAGGCGCAGGTTTCGGTGTTGCTTAACCGTTTGGAGGATCGCACCAAGGTCGTGGCCAAGAGCGTGCCGATCCGCATTC
This sequence comes from uncultured Collinsella sp., assembly GCA_959601045.1. Lineage (GTDB taxonomy): Bacteria > Actinomycetota > Coriobacteriia > Coriobacteriales > Coriobacteriaceae > Collinsella. Next base: position 10,776 of record CAUGNZ010000035.1, on the reverse strand, counting down.
CGTATCGCGAGACCATCCGCCGCACGGCGAGCGCCCAGGGCCGCCACAAGAAGCAGACCGGTGGTGCCGGTCAGTACGGCGACTGCTGGCTGCGCGTGGAGCCGCTCATTGGGCCCGACGGCACGAGCGACGGCTATGAGTTTGTTGACGAGGTCGTGGGTGGCCGCATCCCGCGCTCGCTGATTCCCGCCGTGGACAAGGGCGTCCAGGAGACCATGAAGGACGGTATTATTGCCGGCTACCCGCTCACGGGCATTCGCGTCGCGGTGTACGACGGTTCGTATCACAGCGTCGACTCCAACGAGATGGCGTTCCGCGCGGCGGCTCGCATCGGCCTGCGCAAGGCATGCGCCGATGCCGATCCAGTGGTGCTGGAGCCTATCGAGGAAATCACGGTGACGATCCCCGAGAGCTACGCCGGCGCCGTGATGGGCGACATCTCGGCCTCGCGCGGTCGCGTGACGGGCATGGAGACCGATGAGCGCGGAGACACCGTGGTCATTGCCCAGGCGCCGCTGGCCGAGCTGACGGATTACTCGACGCGCCTGCGCTCCATCACGCGCGGCACGGGCGACTTTACCATGAAGCCCGCGGGCTATGAGCAGGTGCCCTATGACGTTCAGGCCAAGCTGGTCGAGCGCTATGAGGAGGGCCGCGCTAAGTAACGTGTGGCTTTGTCTGCGCCACGCATGTCGATGCAAGGGCCGCTCTGGGTGATCCGGAGCGGCCCTTTTTGATCCCTGGGGGATTGCAAATCGGTTCTTGTTGTGGCTCGGGGCTAATCCCCCGAGGCCTGGTTGCGGCCGGTGGCGTAGTCGATTTGCACATGCGGTTGCAGGTTGTAGCAGTACACGTGGAAGCACAACGTCTTGCCGTGATCCTCGACCGACTGCGCCTCGAGGCGGACACCGCGGCAGACGAGTTCCTCTTCGTTATACATGGGCGTGACGCGGTAGAGCACGTGGTTGCCCGTGTCGCGGATATAGCCGAGGATTTGCTCCTCAAACGGCAACATGCCCGTTTCGTTGAGATAGCGCGTGCCGGTGAGGAGATTCTTGCGGTTGGCGTTTTCGCCGCAGAGCGACCAGGCGATGAGGTGACAGCGGTTGTAGAGGCTCTGGCCTGGAATAAAGTCGTAGCGCTGCTGGTGCCAACCGGCAGGATGGATACGCGAGATATCGCCGCGCTTTCCCTGTCCGAGTGACTCGGGGCCTATGCAGGCGAGTGCTTTGCGGGTACGGCCCAGGCTGTCGAGCTTTGAGAACTTCTTAAAGCATCCTTCTTCGGTGGCCCGCTCGTATTCATCGAGCGTGAACGACGGTGTGCCGAGCGGGTGCGTGCCATCGGCGCGAAGGGCAACGTAGGGGTTGCCGGCGTAGTCGGGAATGCTGGTGAGGTATACGCCGCGCGCGCGGTCGAGATCGGGGTTTTCGACTTCGTCGATGGGGGTGGCAGTGCTATCTGCGGAAGTGTCGTCGCCGGTGCCGGTTGTGGTGGATTCGGAGCCATCGTCGGTGCTTTGGCCGCCTTCGGAATCCGTGGAGCTTGCCGTTCCTGATTCGAGGCGGGCGACCAGGTCAGCCTCGTCCTCGGTGCGGCTGGGGCTCTCGTTTTGCTTCTCGGCCAGGGCCGCCGCCTGCTCATCGCTTTGCGGCGACAACAGTTTGGGTGCCCCGTCGAGAGATCCTGTAAACAGCGCAAATCCCAGCACCACGGCGGTGCCGATGGAAAGTACTTGCTTGTAGGCGGACTTGCGCGACATGGAGGCTCCTGGATGGACGGTTGGGAATCTACCAGTCTAGCAGGAGCCGGCAGGGGCCGTTCTGTCGAACAAATACTTAAGATTTGGGACAAACGCTACGGATTCAATTGCCTCATATTTGACGTATGGCTAGATCGAGGTGGAACCGAGCCAATTGAGTTTACATTCGAGAATGCGCTGCTCACCTGGCGTGCTGCTGCCATCGAGTAGCGCGAGGAGCATCTCGGCCGCCTCTCTGCCTTCCTGGTCGACGGGCTCGATGATCGTGGAGACGGTCGGCGTGGTGAGGTTGGTCCAGTCTTCGCAGTTGAGTCCCAAAAGACCGATTTGCTGCGGAAGTAGATGGGCCATGGGCTGGAGAGCCTTATAGACACGGGGAAGTGCCCACTGATTTTGCACGAAGATGAGGGTTCGCTTGGCGGGGTTGAACTTGTATTTAAAGTACTCGGTAAGCTCACCGACCGACGGCTTGTTGTGGTCGATGGGAATCGCTTTGTAGAGCTGTCCGTTCGCTGCCAGCGCCTCGGCATACCCCTGAAAACGCTCCATGCGGGTGCGCATTTCGGTCATGTTGGCGGCAATGGAAAAGAAATCTTCGTAACCGGCGTCGAGGAGTGCCTGCGTGGCGTTGTACACACCGTCGTAAAGGTTGGTTTTGATCCAGCTGGTACCTGGGCTATAGATGGCCGCATCGAAAAAGACGACGGGCTTACCGGCGCGCTTGATGCGGTCATGGACGGCCTTGAAATTTGCCGTGGGCTGGATGATAAAGCCATCGACGCCCAGCGAGAGCATTTTGTCGACATACATGAGCTCGGTTTCGGGGTTAAAGTTGCTCGTGCAAACGACCGTCTGGTAGCCCGCGGGGAGCATGACCTGCTCCATGCCGTTGAGGACGAGGCCCGCCCACTTGTTGGTGTTATCCAAAATGATAATGGCGATGACGTGGGTCTGTTTGCCGGTGAGTGTTTGCGCCTGGGCGTTGGGGACGTATCCCAGCTCCTTGATGACGCGCGCAATCTTTGCCTGCGTCTTCTCGCTAAGCTTTTCTCGTTTGTCGTTGAGGTAATACGAGACGCTTGCCGTCGAGGTTCCCGCCTCTCGAGCGACGTCTGCGATCGTAACGCGCTGTTTTGCCACAGCGACTCCTTCCGACAGATGAGCATTTTCCAACATGATGACTTTGAGTCTTGGTGTGGGATGCGCTTCGGTGAGCGACCTTTTCCTTTCATATGAGTATGCAACAAATGCGGTATACGGGTGGGGTTGAAATTTGTGACCGGCATGCGCATCTGCCGTCTACCGAGAAAATCAAATACTTCTTGACTTTTGAAATCGAGGGTAAAATCGCAGGATCCATTTTTGGTTAAACGTATAACTAAATCGCATAACCAACGCTCTGACCTGCGCGTTTACCGAAATAAGCTGGCATTAAGAAAAACGAGCACCTATATTGGTCTTGTCGAAAAGACAGCAAGTCCAAACGGCAGGGGATGCTCCGGAGGCCTCCGCAAACGGTGTCTTGCGCACGCAACTCTATGAAAAGAGGGAAGCAATGAAGATCGTAGGCGTTGCCGCCTGTACCGTGGGTATCGCCCACACGTATATGGCCCAGAAGGCGATTCAGGATGAATGCGCCGCCCGTGGCATCGAGTGCAAGGTCGAGGCTCAGGGTGGCCTGGGTATCGAGAATGAGCTCACGCAGGAAGACGTGGACTCCGCCGACCTGGTCCTGGAGTCCGTCGACGTGGGTGTCGAGAACGAGGACCGTTTTGAGCAGAAGATGGCCGAGGGCAAGTTCCTGAAGGTCGGTACCTCGGATGTAATCGCCGATCCGGTCAAGATCATCGACCAGGCTGTTGAGATTATCAAGGCGACGGGTGGCGCCGTTGACGCGCCCAAGGCCGAGGCCAAGGCAGAGAAGAAGGCCGTCTCCGCTGCCCCGCAGGCCCCGACACCGGCGTCCAAGCAGTCTATCTTTGCCGATCCTGGCAAGACGCTGCTCAATGCATTCAATACCGGCGTTTCCTATTTTATCCCCATTGTCGTTATCGGTGGCGTGTTCCTCGCCTTCTCGTTGGCATCCGGTACCGCCGGCGCCAATGGCATGGAGGTTACGAATCCGCTGATGGTGAGCCTTAACACCATCGGCATGGCCGGCATCTCCATGATGATTCCGGTGCTTGCGGCTTACATCTCCTACTCGATGGCCGGCAAGCCCGCGCTCGCCCCCGGTTTTGTCCTGGGCTACCTGGTCAACAACGCAGTCGTTACCCCTAACGGCAACAGCGTTTCGACCGGCTTCTTGGGCGCCATGATCATGGCAGTTATCTGCGGCTACTTTGTCCGCTGGATGAAGACCTGGAAGGTCAACAACACCATCCAGACCATCATGCCCATCCTGATCATCCCGATTCTGACCTCGCTTGTCCTGGGCATGGCCTATATCTACATCCTGGCCACGCCGCTTGGCTTTGTGATGGACTGGCTCACCGGCGTGCTCGGCAGCCTGCAGGGCGGTTCCGCAGTTGTCCTGGGTCTGGTCATTGGCGTTATGACCGCCTTCGATATGGGTGGCCCCATCAACAAGACTGCCTCGACCTTTACCATGGCTATCATGGCATCCGGTATCTATGGTCCTAACGGTATGTTCCGCGTTGCCGTCGCCGTTCCCCCGATCGCCTGTGGCCTCGCTGCGCTCATCGCCAAGAACAAGTTCGATGACGCCGACCGTCAGATGGGCATCTCCGCGCTGTTCATGGGCTGCATCGGTATTACCGAGGGCGCTATCCCCTTCGCGGTCAAGGACCTCGGTCACACCCTTCCCGGCATTTGTATCGGCTCTGCCGTGGGTGCGGCGCTTGCCGCCTTCCAGGGTATCGACTGCTACGTCCCGCACGGTGGCTTTATCGTCGCCCTTGCCACCAACAACGTCGCGCTGTTCTGCCTGGACATCGTGATTGGCTCTGTGGTTGCCGCTGCAATCCTGATTGCCATGAAGCCCACGCTCGATAAGCAGGCCAAGTAAACCTTTAAGGACTCCGGTTGTGCGGAGGGATGGATTTGACTCCGCACAACCGCCCCTACACAACAAAATCCATCTGCACTGATAGGGCCCGCATCTGGGTCCCAGGGAACTTTTGTCAAAAATCCTCTGGAGAAGGAGAACAAAATGTCCAATCTCACCATCCGTCAGGCCGTTCAGGGCATGCTCAAGCTGCAGGATAGCGGCGATCACGCAACCATGGTCGGCATTGGCCCCATGAGCCCCAACCTGATTCAGGCCGTGTTCGAGCTTGCCAAGGACGAGGATTTCCCGCCCATGTTTATCGCTAGCCGCAACCAGGTCGATATGGACGAGATGGGCGCCGGCTACGTCAACGGCTGGGACCAGACGCGCTTTGCCGCCGACATTAAGAAGGTTGCCGACGAGGTGGGCTACACCGGTCCGTACTACCTGTGCCGCGATCACGGCGGTCCGTGGCAGCGCGACGAGGAGCGTAACGCCCACCTGCCCGAGGACGAGGCCATGGAGCTCGCCCGCAAGTCCTTCGTCGCCGACATGGAGGCAGGCTTTGACCTGCTGATGGTCGACCCCACCAAGGACCCCTATCAGATCGGCAAGGTTATTCCGCTCGACGTGGTGCTTCGCCGCACGATTGATCTTATCGACTACCTTGAGCAGTACCGTCGCGAGCATAACCTTCCCGAGGTCGCCTATGAGGTCGGTACCGAGGAGACCAATGGCGGCTTGACCTCTACCGATAAGTACGAGGAGTTTATTTCTCAGCTGCAGCCCGAGCTCGAGAAGCGCGGCTGCCCCATGCCCACCTTTATCGTCGGCCAGACCGGTACGCTCACCCGTTGGACCGAGCAGGTCGGTCATTACAACTTTAAGAATGCCCGCGAGCTCGCCGACATGGCCAAGCGCTACGGCGTGGGTCTGAAGGAGCACAACGCCGACTACCTGGATGACGCGACGCTGCTCGAGCATATCCCGGCACACGTGACCGCCTCCAACGTTGCTCCGCAGTATGGCACCGAGGAGACCCGCGCTTACCTCAAACTCTGCGCTACCGAGCAGATTCTGGTCGACAACGGCCTGTGCGACGATCCCTCCGACCTGTATCACACGCTGCTGGTCAAGGCTATCAAGACCGAGCGTTGGCGCAAGTGGATGACCGGCGACGACGTCAACCTGCAGGTTGACGACATCCTGGCCGACGACGAGCTCAGCCTGAAGATTCTGGATGTCTCCGGCCACTACGCCTTTAACGATCCCGAGGTCAAGGAGCAGGTCGAGAAACTCTATCGCAACCTCGCTGCCCAGGACATCGACGGCAAGCGCTTTGTGATCGAGCACATCAAGCGCCCGATCAAGCAGTACGTCGTCGGCCTTAACCTCAAGGGCGTCACGAGCCGCATCGAGAAGGCTCTCTAAGTAGCTTTTCCTACACGACGCCGGGTCCGGGGCATGTCCCAGCTGCGGGCCCGGCACATAGGACAAAGGGACATCCCCTTTGTCCTATTTTTTGAGTTTTGGATTCCTTAGAAGGAGTTTGCACCATGAAGTTCTTTATCGATACCGCCAACCTTGACGAGATCGCCGAGGCCAAGAGCTGGGGCTGCCTGGCCGGTGTTACCACCAATCCGTCCCTGTATGCCAAGACCGGCGGTAAGCTCGCCGACTTTGAGCCCCATATGCTCAAGATTGCCGAGCTCTGCGAGGGTCTGCCCGTGTCTGCCGAGTCTACCGCCACCACGGCCGAGGGCATGATCGAGGAGGGCAAGCGCCTTGCCGCTCTGGCTCCCAACATCGTGGTTAAGCTTCCCGTGTGCGAGGCCGGCCTCGCCGCCTGCCGCGCGTTGGCCGATGCAGGCGTGCGCGTCAACATGACGCTTGTCTTCTCGCCGACGCAGGCCCTCATGGCCGCCAACGCCGGTGCCCGCTACATCAGCCCGTTTGTGGGACGCTTCGACGACATCGCCGAGGACGGTATCTCGCAGCTCGACAACGTTGTGACCTGCATCAAGAACTATGACTGGACTGGCAAGAACGTCGACGACACCGTCGAGATCATCACCGCATCTGTCCGCACGCCCAATCACGTGACCCAGGCGGCGCTGCTCGGTGCCGATATCACGACCGTCCCCATGGTCGCTCTCAAGAAGTGCCTGCATCACCCGCTGACCGACCAGGGCCTCGCCTCTTTTGAGGCTGACTGGCAGAAGGTCGTCGCTCAGGCTTAACGAGTGGATTGCCCCGGCATCGCGTCATCCGGTGCCGGGGTTGTTCTCAAGAGAGGAATTCGTATGACCAACCAGGAGCTGGCGAAGGTCGCCAATGAGGTCAGGAAGGGTGTCGTGACTGCGGTGCACGCGGCCAAGTCGGGACATCCGGGTGGATCGCTCGGTGCTGCCGACATCATGACGTATCTGTACTTTGAGGAAATGAATATCGATCCTGCCGACCCTCACAAGGCCGATCGAGACCGCTTTGTGCTCTCCAAGGGTCACGCGGCGCCGGGCCTGTATTCGGTGTTGGCAAATCGCGGCTATTTTCCCGTCGAAGAGCTCGAGACGCTCCGCCATATTGGCAGCCGACTGCAGGGCCATCCCAACATGAACGACACCCCGGGTGTTGATATGTCCACCGGATCGCTCGGTCAGGGTATCTCCGCCGCGGTTGGAATGGCACTCGCCGCAAAGCACTGGGGTGACAGCTACCGCGTCTACACGCTGTTGGGCGACGGTGAGTGCGAGGAAGGCCAGGTGTGGGAGGCGGCAATGTTCGCCGGCAACCACGACCTGGATAACCTTGTCGCTATCGTCGATCACAATGGCCTGCAAATTGACGGCAGTATCGACGAAGTTAACTCGGCTATGCCGCTTGCCGACAAGTTCCGCGCCTTTAAGTGGCATGTGATCGAGCTAGCCGATGGCAATGACATGGCGCAGATTGAGGCGGCTTTCGCCGAGGCTCGCGAGGTGACCGGCGCGCCCGTCGCTATCATCGCCGAGACGGTGAAGGGCAAGGGCGTCTCCTTTATGGAAAACCAGGTGGGCTGGCACGGCAAGGCACCCAACGATGAACAGTTTGAGCAGGCCATGGCCGAGCTCGCAGCAGCAGGGGAGGAGCTCTAATGGCAGACGTCAAGAAGGTCGCCACGCGCGTTAGCTACGGCGAGGCACTTGTCGAGCTGGGCAATGAGCGCGATGACTTTGTGGTTCTCGATGCCGACCTGGCCGCCGCAACGCAGACGGGTAAGTTTAAGGCTGCGCATCCTGAGCGCTTCTACGATGCCGGCATTGCCGAGAGCAACTTGATGGGGCTTGCCGCCGGCATTGCGACCACGGGTCACGTCGCCTTTGCGAGCACATTTGCCATGTTCGCCGCCGGCCGCGCGTACGAACAAGTGCGTAATTCCATCGGCTATCCGCACCTCAACGTCAAAATCGGCGCCACGCATGCGGGTATATCGGTCGGTGAAGACGGCGCAACGCATCAGTGCTGCGAGGACATCGCGCTCATGCGCACGATCCCGGGTATGACGGTGATCGTTCCCGCCGATGACATCGAGGCTCGCGCTTGCGTGCGCGCCGCCTATGAGTTTGAGGGGCCGGTCTACATGCGCTTCGGCCGCCTGGCAACACCGGTCATCAACGACCGCGAGGACTATGAGTTCAAGATTGGTCGCGGCGTGGTCGTGCGCGAGGGGTCCGATGTGACCATCGTCGCTTGTGGCCTCATGGTCGCCGAGGCGCTTGAGGCTGCCGAGGCGCTCGCTGCCGATGGTATCGACGCCGAGGTCATCAACATGCACACGATCAAGCCGCTTGATGAGCGCCTGGTGGTTGCCAGCGCCAAGAAGACTGGTCGCGTGGTCACCGCCGAGGAGCATTCGATTATCGGCGGTCTTGGCGAGGCCGTGGCCTCGGTGCTCGCGGAACAGCATCCGGTGCCGATGCGACGCGTCGGCGTGCGCGATGTATATGGCGAGTCCGGCCCTGCGGTCGATTTGCTGCACAAGTACGGTTTGGACGCCGACGGCATCGAAGCCGCGGTCAGGTCCGTGTTGTAAGGAAGGTTTTCCATGGGGTTTGTATCTGCCAACCAAGTGACGATTGGCTACGCCGCCGCCTCGCGCGAGGACGCGCTGCATTATCTGTCCGAGCAGGCTGTTGAGCTTGGTTTTGCCGATGACGCATCTGCTGTAGAGGCGGCTTTTATTGCTCGCGAAAACGAGGCCGAGACTGGCCTCGTCGCCGGTTTTGCCGTTCCGCATGCCAAGAGCGACGCGATCCATACGCCGGGCGTTGCCGTGCTCAAACTGGCCGAGCCCGTCGAGTGGCCGAGTTTCGATGGGGTGCCCGTCGATGTTGCGCTCGCACTGTACGTGCCCGCCGGCGAAGCTGGAACTACGCACCTGCGTCTGCTCTCCAAGGCTGCCGTGATGCTGATGGATGCCGACTTCCGTGACAAGGTGCGCGAAAGCACCGATCCCGTTGAGATTGCGGAGCTCATCAATAGCGGACTCGAAGACTAGAACGGTCATCCCGTTCAATCAATCGATCCTTCTCCAAGGAAAAGGGCCGCGACGCCATATAGGTGTCGCGGCCCTGTTTGCGTTTCCCCAGATAAAACCTGCCAAAATAAACCTGTCCCTTTTTGGCAGGTTACGTCATAAGGCTTCTGTCTATGTAACGAAAGTACAATATGATATATACGTTATATACAAGTTTGTGACGTGCAGTAGATTTGCGGTAACGCAAGCCGATGAAGGGGCCGATATGATCAAGGCTGTTATTTTTGACATGGACGGAACGCTGATCGATACCGAGCGTTTGGACATGAGGGCATGGAGGGTGGGCGCCGCTGAGCTGGGGATCGCGATTGATGATGCGTTAATCCATCAGTTTATCGGCCGTTCGAATGCCGATGTTAAGGACATCCTTGAGGCGCATTACGGCAAGGGCGAAACCGCCGACGCGATTTTTGCCCGCAACATTGAGCTACACACCGAGATGGCCAAGACCGACCTGGAGCTTAAGGCCGGCGCCGCCGAGTGTCTCGACGAGCTGCTGGCTGCGGGCTATCACGTGGGCCTTGCGACGTCGTCGCGCCGCGTTGCGGCCGAGCGCAACCTTAAGACGGTCGGCCTCTTTGACAAGTTTGAAACGGTGACCTTCGGCGAGGACGTCGCATATGGCAAGCCCGACCCCGCAATTTACCTGCTCGCTTGCGAGCGCGCGAGCTTTGCTCCCGAAGAGTGCGCCGTGGTCGAGGATTCTCGCAACGGCTGCGTCTCGGGTATCACGGCCGGCTGCCATGTCTTTGCCGTGCCCGATATCTTGCCGCTGCCGCAGGACGTGGCGGATGGCTGCGAGGCCGTGCTCGATACGCTGTTCGATCTGACAGCGGCGGTCAAGGCCGTGCGCTAAAGGTATGCGCCGAGGTCGATGACGGTGGCTTCGACGCAGCTGCTTGCCTGGGTGCTGGCGCGCTCGGCGATCTGGGCGCCGATGCCGTAGCTGTCGGCTGCGGTGTTCCATTCATTAGAGGGGTCGCGCTCGTCTCTCTAAATGTCTCTCTAAAGATAAAGTCGGTTAGAGAGACAGCCTTAGGTAATCTAGCAGCGAATTCGTTATATCTCTCTAAAGGTCTCTCTAAAACAAAGTGCTTATCTCTCTAAAGTTAGAGAGATAAATCTATTGGTTTAGAGAGACGGAATGCCAATGCTGCCGGATAAAGGACTCATTGAAGTAATGGGTTCATCGACGAGCTGTAACCGCCGCTATCGGAAAAAGTAGGTGCGGCCGAGACGCCTCTCAAGTGCCTCTCGAAGTTAGAGGGGTGCTAGAGAGGCAGTTGTCTTGCGACATTTTCCCAGATAAAACCTGCCAAAATAAACCTGTCCCTTTTTGGCAGGTCTGCGGGTCAATGCCCATCAAACGAAGTTGCGGTGGAATATGTTCAGGTTTGGGGGCCGACTGGCCCCCAACACACCAAGTAA